>MERZ01000306.1:826-1036 GCA_001770785.1 Burkholderiales bacterium RIFCSPHIGHO2_12_FULL_61_11 | reverse complement strand
GCAGGCCCCGCCTGAGATGATGGTTTCCAGTGCGAGCCGTTGAGCTTGATCCGCACGTTCGTCGATGATGATCTGACGTTTGCCGTTTCCCTCCTTGATCTCGCCGGGCCACTTGTACAGCGCCGCCCACTTCAGCCCCGCCAGCGGCGTATCGTTGAAGTGGCCTTCGACGAGGGTGCCGACGAAGGCCGACTGGCAATAGCCGTGGGT
>MERZ01000306.1:0-812 GCA_001770785.1 Burkholderiales bacterium RIFCSPHIGHO2_12_FULL_61_11 | reverse complement strand
ACTGGCAACCGCAGTTCACCGCGCAACTGCAGTTGTCATAGGTTTCGCTTTTGAACAGCCATGTATCGCTCATGTCGTCGATTCTCCTGACGGGATGAACGTCGTGATGCTCAGCGTCCCTGCGCTGGAACGATGTTCTGGTTGATGTGGAAGAGGTTGTCCGGGTCATAGATCGCCTTCACTGCCGCGAGCCGCTCGTAGTTGGCGCCGTAGTTGGCGGGCGCACGCTGATCGTCGTCGCTGGACATGAAGTTGACGTAGCCCCCCTCGCCGCCCGAGTGGGGATGAATAGCGGCGTAGTAGTCCTTCACCCACTTGATGTTGGCCGCGTTGTCGGCAGGGTCCGGCCAGATTCCCACGACCACCGGGGCAAAGCGCTTGTCCCGGTGACCGAAGGCGGTCTCGCTGGCGCCGACCCGTTGCGCCGCACCGTTGATCGGATGCAGATGCATGCTCGAGTGGATGTTTGGTGTCTTCTTGCCGTGCTCGACGTGAGCCGCGATCGCCGCATCGGTGAGCCCGGCAATGAAGTCGGCTTTCCAGTAATGCTGCAGGCCCTTCGGGACCAAGCCGTCGAAGGCGCTTTGCAGGTCCGGGAACGGCATGACGCCGACCTGCTCCGCCTTCACTTCGGCGGCGTCGCGCAGGGGCTTGAGGACGCGCTCGGCCTCCCCGTGCGGGCCGTTCCAGCAGGTGACCAGGACACAGAACAGATCCCCGACCCGGTCCGCGGGGATAAACGGCAGTGGCGGGGCAATCTGCCAGCCGAAAAAGCAGCCGAGCTGTTCGGGCGCTTCCGCAATGAATTCGCG
>MERZ01000305.1 GCA_001770785.1 Burkholderiales bacterium RIFCSPHIGHO2_12_FULL_61_11 | reverse complement strand
CTGGCATGCCGGGTTTGCCTGGTGGCATGAAGTTCCCCTTCTAGGCCGACGTGGCCGACACCAATTCGGTTGAAGCGCTGATCCACGCCTTGCGTCGTTTGCCGGGGGTGGGCGTGAAGTCGGCCTCGCGCATGGCGTTTCACTTGTTGCAGCATGACCGCGCCGGGGCATCTTCCCTGTCACGGGCGCTGCAGCATGCGGTGGAGTCGGTCAGGCACTGTGAGCGTTGCCACACCTTCACTGAAGCCGAGCTGTGCAGCACCTGCCAGGACGAGCGTCGTGATGCCAGCAAGCTGTGCGTGGTGGAGACGCCGGCCGACCAGTCCGCGCTGGAGCGGACCTTGGCGTACAAGGGCCTGTACTTTGTGCTGATGGGCAAGATCAGCCCGCTGGATGGTATTGGCCCGAAGGACATCGGGTTGAAGAAGCTATTTGACCGCGTCACCGACGGCGTGGTGAGCGAGGTGATCCTGGCCACCAACTTCACGGCCGAGGGCGAGGCCACCGCGCATGTGATCGCGCAAGGGCTCAAGGACCGTGGCGTGAAGATCACCCGCCTGGCGCGTGGCGTGCCGATTGGCAGCGAACTCGAATACGTCGATCTGGGCACCATCGCCCACGCCTTGCTCGACCGACGCTGACGCGCCAAGTGCGTGGACGCAGTGGGGGTCAGTAATAACCCGCAGGGGATGTTCCCGATGCGGCTTGGCCCTCAGTTGGTTAGTCTCAAAGACTGTTTATGGAAAGAATTTTGCATGCGTAACTACGAACTCAACCGACGCGGCTTCGCGTCGGCTGCAGCCATGGCGGTTGCGGCGACTGCGGTGCCCGCGTTGTGGGCCCAGCCGCGCCTGGAAAAGACCAAGGTGGCAATTGCCGTTGGCGGCAAGGCGGCTTTCTACTATCTGCCCTTGACCATTGCCGAGCAACTGGGTTACTTCAAGGCCGAAGGCCTGGAGGTCGAGATCAGTGACTTTGCCGGCGGTTCGCGCGCGCTGCAGGCGGTGGTGGGAGGTTCCGCCGACGTAGTCTCGGG
>MERZ01000304.1 GCA_001770785.1 Burkholderiales bacterium RIFCSPHIGHO2_12_FULL_61_11 | reverse complement strand
AGTTCCGGCGTGGTAGTGGTGTCGTTCGACGCGCTGAATTTCAAGGATCCGTGGGCGCACAAGACGGTGCGTGAGACGCTGACCGGCGTCAAGACCTTCGATGCGCAGGATAGCGGCAAGCTGTTTGCCGTGACCGCCGCGGGCGATGGCGATGCGTTGACGTTGCCGGCGATCGCCGACGGCCTGAACGGCATCACCATCCTGGCGGTGGATGCGTTCGGCACCACGCAGGTCAAGATTGATCCGGCGGCGGCCGACATGATTCTCGGCCCCGACATCACCGGCGCCGATAACAAGGACCTGCTGCTGACCAAAGCCACGCAGCGCCGCGGCGACTTTGTGACGCTGGACTTCGGCGATGCCGATGGTTACGCCGTCACCGAGATGCGCGGCACCTGGGCTCGCGAGGCGTAATCGCCGGCTTGATCCGATCCCGAACTCCCCTAACGAATCAATCTTGAGGACTCAAACATGGACCAGTCACTTCTCTCCAGCCGAGCCATCATGGGCATGTATTTTGCCCGGCTCGAAATCGATCCGGGCATGGCATGGATCGACGGCATCTCGAATGGCTTTGCCTCGGACCAGGCCAGCGATACCTACAACTTCCTCGGCCAGACCCCGGCGATGCGCGCCTGGGTCGGTGGGCGCCAGGCCAAGGGCTTCAGCGGGCAGGGCATCACCATCGTGAACACGCATTATGAGGCCACGATCGAGGTGCAGAAAAAAGACGTGCGCCGCGACAAGACCCCGCAGTTGAATGCGCGCATGTCGGAGTTCGCCGACCGCGCGCAGACGCACTGGGCCAGCCTGCTTTCCACGCTGCTGCTCAATGCGCCTTCCACGGTGTGCTACGACGGCCAGTTCTTCTTCGACACCGACCACAGCGAGGGCGATTCCGGCACCCAGGACAACGACATCACGGTCGACATCTCGGCGCTTCCCGCCGCGGTGCACGGCGTGGTGACGGCGCCCTCGGTGGAGGAAATGCAGCAGTCCATCCTC
>MERZ01000303.1:4585-6835 GCA_001770785.1 Burkholderiales bacterium RIFCSPHIGHO2_12_FULL_61_11 | reverse complement strand
GGTGAGCGACATCGCGTTATTCCGTCGGTAGGGGGTTGTGCCAGCAGCCATTGGCTGCGATCAACGCGTCGGCGTCTTTCGGCCCCCAGCTGCCGCAGCGGTAGGGGCGGGCCGGGTGGTGCGTCTTCAGGACGGGGTCAACCACTGCCCAGGCGGCCTCAACTGCGTCCTGGCGGGTAAACAGCGCGCCGTCGCCACGCACGGCATCGCCCAAGAGCCGCTCGTAGGGCGTTTCCTCGCCCGCTTGTTCGTCGAGCAGGTAGAGTTCGCGCTGGTCACCGACGAACTCTTTCCCCGCGCGCTTGACGCGAGCGGCCAGCGCGATGGCCGAATTGGGCGAGAGCCGAAAGCGCACATAGTTGGCCACGCAACTCGCCGCTGCCGAATCGGCGAACAGCCGCTGCGGCGGCGGCTTCAGTTGCACCATGACTTCGGTGGCGGTTTCGGCCAGACACTTGCCCGAGCGCAGGTACCACGGCACCCCCGCCCAGCGCCATGAGTCGATAAAAAGCCGCAGCGCGCAGAAAGTCTCGGCATCGGAGCCCTCCGCCACGCCCGGCTCCTTGCGGTAGCCGGCGTACTGGCCGCGCACCACATCGTCTGGCAGCAAGGGCCGCATCGCCTGGAAGACCTTGCAGCCCTCGTTGTGGACAGCACCATAGCCCTGGTAGGCAGGCGGTTCCATGGCCAGCAGCGCGACGATCTGGAACACGTGGTTTTGAATGACGTCGCGCAGGCAGCCCGCGGCTTCGTAAAACGCGCCTCGACCCTCCACGCCGAAATCCTCGGACAGCGTGATCTGGATGCTGGCCACGCTGTTGCGGTCCCAGATCGGCTCAAGGAAGGAATTGGCGAAGCGAAAATAAAGGATATTCATGATCGCTTCCTTGCCGAGGAAGTGGTCGATGCGGAAGATCGAATCTTCCGCAAACACCGATTGAGCCATCTGGTTGAGCTTGCGCGCTGAAGCCAGGTCGCGCCCGAATGGTTTTTCAACGATGACGCGCGCATGCTCGGCCAAACCTGCGCCGCCCAGCCCCTGGATAACCGTCGCGAACAGCGCGGGCGGGATGGCAAGATAGTGCACTGGACGCCAGGCACCGCCCAGCGCCTTTTTTATCGCCGCGAACGTTTCGGCATCCTTATAGTTCCCGCTCACGTAGCTGAACCGGGAAAGAAGATGCTCAAGGGCGGGCCGGTCATCGATCCTGCCAAGTTTCCTGATGCTGTCGGTGACCCGTTTGCGAAGTTGCGCTGAACTCCACCTGGACGAAGCAACGCCAATCACCTGGAAAGTGAGAGTGCCCCGTTTGGCCATCGCGTAGAGCGCCGGGAATATCTTTTTGTCGGCCAGATCTCCGGTCACGCCGAACAGCACGAGAGCATCGGACGGTAACGCGCGGCCACCGGTTTCATCCATCTCAGTCGCCCTCCTTCTTTTTCTCGTCATGCCCGCCAAACTGCTTGCGCATGGCGGACAGGACCCGATTGGCATAGTCGGCGTTGCCACGGGACTCGAAGCGCCCGAACAGGGCCGCGCTGATCACCGGCGCCGGAACGCCCTCATCGATGGCGGCCAGTGCCGTCCAGCGCCCTTCGCCTGAATCCGACACCAGCCCCGAGAACCCGGCGAGCTCGGCATCCTCGACCAGCGCCGCTGCCGTCAGGTCGAGCAGCCACGAGCCGATCACGCTGCCGCGCCGCCAGACTTCCGTGATCTCTGGCAGGTCCAGCTCGTACTGGTAATACTCAGGGTTGCGCATCGGCGTGGTCTCGGCGTCACTATCGTGCGAACGCTTGCCGACGCTGGCATTGCGCAGGATATTCAGGCCCTCGGCGTAAGCCGCCATCAGGCCATATTCGATTCCGTTGTGGACCATCTTGACGAAGTGCCCGGCACCCTGCCGACCGCAGTGCAGGTAGCCCTGTTCCGAAGTGGCATCGGGCTTGTTCCGACCGGGAGTGCGCGGCGCCGTGCCCACGCCGGGGGCGAGCGCGACAAAGACCGGATCAAGATGCTGGACGATGGCTTTTTCGCCACCAATCATCAGGCAGTAGCCACGTTCCAGCCCCATCACGCCGCCGCTGGTGCCCACATCCACATGATGCACTCCATGCTGCTGCAATTGAGCTGCGCGCCGAATATCGTCGCGGTAATAGGAATTGCCGCCATCGATGACGATGTCGCCCGCTTCAAGCAGCGGTACCAACTGCGCCAGCACCTCATCCACGGCCGATGAAGGCACCATC
>MERZ01000303.1:0-4502 GCA_001770785.1 Burkholderiales bacterium RIFCSPHIGHO2_12_FULL_61_11 | reverse complement strand
CAAAAAATTCTTCCCGCGCTCTTGCGGCAGCGGGCAGCGCACTTGTTTGCCGCCGCACCGGTTCAAATCACTATCAATCTAATTGAACTTGTGTCAGCCCTTTGTCGGACAACACCGCTTTAACTGCGGTTTATGGATCCGGCAACATTCGGTAAATCGCTGAATCGGCTTGAGAAAATTCCGTGGCACGCGGTCACAGGCAGTCAAGCTTGCAGGCCGGACCACACCCATGCTGTTGCACTTCACAGCGAGCGCAGCGGCGGATTATTGGGCTGTCGTGCCGTCGGCTTGTGCAACTCGCAGTGCCAGAGCCATCACGGGTTTTGCAGCAACGCGGCAGGGTCGTCACTGGCCAGCACGGTTGCAGCCCAAAGCGCCAGCTTGCCAGTGTCGGCCCGCAAAATTTTCTGCTTGACCGCCAGTATCTGTGACGGGTGCATGGAAAAGCTGCGCAGCCCCAGCCCGAGCAACAACCGCGTCATGCCCACGTCGCCGGCCATTTCACCGCAGATGGTCACGCCTTTATCCTGGCGCTGGCATTCGGCGATGGTGTCCGCAATCAGGCGCAGCACGGCCGGGTGGCACGGGTCGTATAAATGCGCCACCGATTCATCGGCGCGGTCTATCGCCAGCGTGTACTGAATCAGGTCGTTGGTGCCTATCGACAGAAAATCAAAATACTTGAGAAAGAGCCTGACCGTGAGCGCCGCTGCCGGAATTTCAATCATGGCGCCCAGCCGTACCGGGCCGTTGGCAATGCTCTGGTTGTCCAGGGTGGCGCGCGCATGGTCTATCAGCGACAGCGTCTGGCGGATCTCGCTGGCATGGACCAGCATGGGAACCAGCAGGTTCACCGGGCCATGCACGGCTGCCCGCAAAATGGCGCGCAACTGCGCCAAAAACATGGGGGGGTCCGCCAGGCTCCAGCGAATGGCGCGCAGCCCCAGCGCCGGGTTCAGGCGGCGGTCTTGCGCCTTGCCGATGGGTCGGTCCATCAGTTTGTCCGCGCCTATGTCGACCGTGCGAATAGTGACCGGAAGGCCCTGCATGCCTTCTATGGCCTTGCGATAAGCCAGGTACTGCTCCTGCTCGTCGGGCAGATTACCACTGCGACCCATGAAAAGAAACTCACTGCGAAACAGCCCCACGCCAACCGCGCCGGCCTTGATGGCGCCCTGCGTGTCGTCGGGCATTTCGATATTGGCCAGCAGTTCGATGCGCTGCCCGTCCATGGTGACGGCGGGCGTGTGTTTGAGCCGGTTCAGCCGCTCGCGCTCGAGTTCGCCCTGGCGCTGCTGGAAACCGTATTCGGCCAGGATGATGGGCGAGGGGTCAACAACCAGCACGCCGGCATCGCCGTCGATGATGACCCAGTCGTCCTGCTTGATCAACTGGCTGGCACCGCGCGCGCCCACCACCGCCGGGATTTCCATGCTGCGCGCCACGATGGCCGTGTGCGAGGTCTTGCCACCGACGTCGGTCGCAAATCCGGCAAACAGACTTTGCTTGAACTGCAGCATATCGGCCGGCGAAATGTCGTGCGCCACCAGCACCAGCGGCACATCCATGGTGTCGTCGAGCAGCAAGTCCTGCTGCGACTGCTTGCGGCGGGCACCGGCCTGGCCAGCGGGCTGCACCGGCGAGGCCGCGCCCCTCATGTGGCGCAAGATGCGTTCCACCACCTGCTCCAGATCGGCCTTGCGCTCGCGCAGGTAGGGATCTTCCATGTCGTCGAACTGTCGCGCAATGGCATCGTACTGCGTGGTCAGCGCCCACTCGGCGTTATAGTGCCGATCGGCGATCCAGTGTTTCACGCCGCTGATCAGTTGCTCGTCTTGCAGCAGCATCAAATGAACGTCCAGCAGGGCAGTGATTTCGTGCGGCGCATCTTTCGGCAGTTCCTGCTGCAGGCGCATGATTTCTTCCATGACCGCATTGCGGGAGCCCCTGACACGCGTGATCTCTTTACCGATGTTTGCGGCATCGATAAAGTAGTGCGCCACATCGGCGCGGCTTGACGCCACCAGCACGGCGCGGCCAATCGCAATACCCCGCGACACCGCCAAACCGTGGATTGAAAAAGTCATTCAGCTTTCCTGAAAGAAGCGACAAGCGTGGGTGCCATTCAGTCTTCCTCGCCAAACTTGTCGTCAATCAACGTTAGCAAGGCCGCCATCGCCTCCTGTTCGTCGGCCCCGTCGGTTTCGATCTCCACGGTGCTGCCCAGGCCAGCCGCCAGCATCATCACACCCATGATGCTTTTTGCATTGACACGGCGCTCGCCCTTGCTCATCCAGATTTCGCAGGCGAAGCTGCCGGCAAGCTTGGTGAGTTTGGCGGAGGCCCGGGCGTGCAGGCCGAGCTTATTGTTGATGCTCGTGCTCGTCTTGATCATGATCTTTACGTACCTGATTTTGCGGCGCGGTAATGGCCACCTGCATCACGCCTTGTGTGGCGCCCACCAGTGCGCGCGCTACCAGCTCGTCGAGCGATTCTTGCCGGTAGGAGACGGTGCGCAGCAGCATCGGCAAATTGACGCCGGCAATCAGCCTGGAGTTCACGCCATCGACCAGCTTTTGCGCCACATTGCAGGGTGTCGCGCCAAAAACATCGGCCAGCACCAGGGTGTGCGAGGTGCCCATCTGCTCCAGCATGATGCGCGCCTGGGCCAGCGTTTCCTCGGGCGGCATGTCGGGCTGCACATCCAGCGCCGCCACAACCGCAGCGCTGTCTGGAAACACATGCAACACGCATTGCCGCAGGGCTGTTGCCAAAGGCGCATGGGCGATGATGAAAATACCGTTCATTGCGGGCAATTATCAACTTTCACAATAAGAAAATAGCCATTGATGTGATACAGCAACATAAAAACAACCCATGGCGGCTTGAAAGCTGACCACGATCATGCCAGCTTTAGGGTCGAGCCGATCCGGATGGCAGGCCTTGTCTGCAAGCGTCATGAGTTGCGGGTATCGGGTTCGCGCCGGGCTCGACGGGGTCGATTAGTCGAATTTCAGGCTGGTAAAAAAAGTCTCGGCCACCTCAGGCGTAATCTGCGCGGCATAGATCACCGCCTGAAACACCTGCGAGCCCTGGGCGAAGTAGGCAGCCTGTCCGCTCACTGCCGTGCCATCCGCGCGCTGCCCCTGCGATTTGACCAGCCTGGGGGAAGGCTCGGCCGCCGCGCCTGGAAGCCTGAGCGCAAGCACCTGACTCGTGCCTGGATCGGCCTTCATGTTGGCCAGCGTCAGACTTTGCCATTGCGCCAGCACCGGTGCCGTTTTCGTCGCATCGCCCAGGTCCGCTACCGCCACGGCAAAAGTCGCGCCACCGGCCTCGCAACCCAGCATGAACAGCGTGGTCGGCGGGCCACCGAGGGTCACGATTTTTTGGGCCTTGTCGGGCTTGCAGGGCAAAAGAAGACTGAGCCGGCTGGCCTCGGGGCGCACCTCGCGCCAGTTGAAGGCGGGGCTGCAGGCGACCAATGCCAGCACTGCTGCGAGCGCGGCGGTTGAAAGAGTCAAGGTGCGTGGCATCAAGTGCGCTAAAGCCTTATGGAGTCTGGAAGACAGTCAAACAGACCTGATCTTCAGGGCCCTCACCCCGCCCCGTGGCACTTCTTGTATTTCTTGCCGCTGCCGCAGCGGCACAGGTCATTGCGGCCGGGAGTCGCTTCCTTGCGCAGCGTTTCCACCCGTGGTCCCATCGTTGTCCACAGTTCGCGCAGGTCATACACCGCCCAGATGGCTTCGCCAAAGGCATTGAGCCGGGCAACGCTGGTGCTGGGGGCTCCGTCCTCGCTGAGGGGCGACAACTCCGGCGTGGCGTCGTCGTCTTCGGTCATGGCCACCATGGCCAGCAGGGCACTGTCCAGCCATTTGGCGGCGTCTTTATCGCGCGGTGCCGCCCACTCCTCGGGCCAGCTTTCCACGGCAAACATGAAGCCCAGCGCCCACACCTGCGCAAACGCGGGCAGCTCTTCGCCCTGAAAAGCGGCCCGCTCTTCGGGCGGCATCTCGGCCACGGCGCCACGAATGTCCATCACCTCGGGGTGGTAGCAATTCTCGTCTTCCAGCGAGTTCACTTCGGCGTCGAGCGCCGTGACCACTTCGTTCCAGCGCCGGTTCCACAGAGTGAGGAAGCGATCGCGCTGCTCGTCGCTGGCAAACGAGCCGCTTTCAGCATCAGGCGCCTCGCCCCCGTCGGGCGTGCCCAGCAGCACCGGCAGGTATTCATCGGCGTCAATCGGTCGGCGTGTGCAGATCACTGCGGCCATGAAGCCTTCGCAAAACTCCCACTGCGGCGTTTCGTCGTAGCGGGTTCGCAGGTCGTCGAGTATGGCTTCGAGCTCGTCAAAAGCCTCGAATTCCAGCGGTGAGGGAACAAGGGATGAAGAAGTCATGATCAACCTAGAAACGGCAGTTGGATGCGCCCGAGTGCGCCGTGATCGGTGTGCCAGGCAAGGCGTGACAACGCAGTGGGCTACTGCCCACAAGGCGGAG
>MERZ01000302.1 GCA_001770785.1 Burkholderiales bacterium RIFCSPHIGHO2_12_FULL_61_11 | reverse complement strand
TCGCGTGTCACCAGCCAGGGGCCGAGCGGGCCGAAGGTGTCACAGCCTTTGCCCTTGTCCCAGGTGCCTCCGCGCTCGATCTGGTACTCGCGCTCGCTGAGATCATTGATGGTGCAGTAACCAGCAACAAAGCTCAAGGCGTCTTTTTGTGACACATACTGCGCTTTCGTGCCAATCACGACCCCCAACTCCACTTCCCAATCGGATTTTTTCGAGCCTTTGGGCAGCATGACCGGGTCATTGGGCCCCTGGATGCAGGTGGTGGCTTTCATGAACACAATCGGCTCTTTCGGAATCGGCAGCCCCGACTCGGCCGCGTGGTCGGCGAAGTTCAGGCCGATGGCAATGAACTTGCCGACACCGCTGACCGGGCTGCCCATGCGTGGCGAGCCTTTGACCAGCGGCAGATTCGCCGTCTTGAGCTTGCGCAGCCTGGCCAGCGCGGCATCCCCGAGTTGATCGGGGCCTATGTCCTTGATCACGCCGCTCAAGTCGCGCAGCTTGCCTTCGGCATCAATGAGGCCGGGTTTTTCTTTGCCCGGCTTGCCATAACGAACGAGTTTCATAGTTTCTTCCTTTGAGTTGATTGTTGGATGATCAGTTGAGGTATCCGGCCAAATCGAGCTGGTTCATATGGTCATGCCACCGTCCACCGAGAACAGCTGGCCGGTAGCAAACACCGATTCGTCGCTGGCCAAGTACACCACGATGGGCGCAATTTCGTGGGCTTGGGCCAAGCGTCCCATGGGCTGGCGCGCGATGAAATTCTTGCGCGCCTCAATCGGATCTGCATAGCTGTTAATACGGTCACTCAGAGAGGGCGTATCCACGGTGCCTGGAGCAATGGCATTGCAGCGAATGCCCTGTCCGACAAAATCGGCTGCGACCGATTTGGTCAGGCCCACCACAGCAGCCTTGCTGGCGCCGTAGGCGAAGCGGTTGGGCAAGCCCTTGAGGCTGCTGCACACGCTGGACATGTTGATGATGCTGCCACCACCAGCCTCAAGCATCTTGGGCAGCGCCGCCTGGATCATCCAGTACTGCGCGCGCACGTTCAGGTTAAATGCGAAGCTCCACTCGTCATCCGTGACCTGAAGGATGCTGCCGTTGTGAACAAACCCTGCACAGTTAAATAGCACATTGACCGGTGCGATGCGCGCCACCAGGTCCTGGATGGCAGCCTTGTCCATCACGTCCAGCCGGGCCGTGGTGACATTGGCCACGCCGGCATAACTCTCCAGCAACTGGGCGTTGACATCGGTGGCCAACACCTGCGCACCCTCGGCGGCCATCGCCAACACGCTGGCGCGGCCAATGCCCTGGCCTGCGGCTGTGACCAGTGCTGTTTTTCCTTTGAGTCTCATAACTTCTCCCTTGGTTAAAAAAGGCGGACGCACACTAGCCTTGCTAGGGTTTCTACGGATGTTCAACATCGCAGATCGTGCAATTATGAATTGGCCTTACCACCCGGCCAATTGAGACTAACCCTTATCCATCTAAATTATGAGGCGGAATAAAAATGAAGCGCAGAACCCTCTCTAAATCCATCGCCGCCGTGGCGATGGCCTGTTCCTTCGGTGCGGCGCATGCCGCATGGCCGGATCGACCGGTTACGCTCATCGTGCCATGGGCTGCGGGTGGCGGCACGGATGCAACCGCGCGTATCGTTGGTGCACTGCTGGAGAAAGAGTTGGGCCAGCCGGTCAACGTGGTCAACCGTGCCGGCGGCAACGGTGTGGTCGGCCATCAGGCCATCGCAGGCGCGCAACCGGATGGCTACACCCTTGGCATGATTACCGTCGAAATCTCGATGATGCATCACCAAGGTCTGACGCAGCTTTCGCCTAAAAATTACACACCGTTGGTGCTGATGAATGTTGACCCCGCTGCCGTCACGGTGAGCGTTGCCTCTCCCTACAAGAACATGGATGACTTGATGAAGGCCATCCGGGCGAACCCGGGCAAGCTCAAAGCGTCCGGCACCGGCCAAGGCGGCATTTGGCATCTGGCGCTGGCCGGCAT
>MERZ01000301.1 GCA_001770785.1 Burkholderiales bacterium RIFCSPHIGHO2_12_FULL_61_11 | reverse complement strand
CCCAGCAAGGATGGGCCAGAGCAGGTTGAGCGTGCCCGACGGTGTCGAGAGTGGCAACAGCGGCAAGGCCGGCGTTGCGCCCTGGCGATCGTTCAGCCATTCGAGCACCGCGCGCAGGCCCGCCAGCAGGGCGGGCGGCGCAAACAGCAGCCAGGCCGTGTGCAGCGATGTCCAGCGGGTGAGCCAGCCGATTGGCGGGGCCGGGCTGCTCATGGGCCGCTTCAGGCCGCCAGACGCGACAGGTCGGCGACGCGGTTCATCGCGTCGTGCAGGCTTTTCAGCAGACCCTGTCGGTTCAGCCTCAGGTCCAGCGCTTCGGCATTGACCATCACGCCATCGAAGAACGCATCGACCGGCGCGCGCAAGGCTGCCAGGGTTTGCAGCGAGGCGGTATAGTGGCCCGCTTCAAACTGCGCATTGGCCTTGGGCGCGAGTTTTTTCATCGCGGCATACAGGGCAATTTCAGCGGGCTCCTGAAGCAGCAGCTCGCTGACATGCGGGTCGACATCCTGCGTTTTCTTGAGGATGTTGGCAATGCGCTTGTTGGCGGTGGCCAGGGCGGGGGCCTCAGGCAGCGCGGCGAAAGCTCGCACGGCCGCCAGGCGCTTGGGCACCTCGCCCAGCCGCTGCGGCCGCAGGGCCAGCACGGCTTCGACTTCCTGCGCGCTGTAGCCCTGCTCGCGCAGGCTGCCGGCCAGACGTTCGTAGATGAAATCGGTCAGCGCGGCAGAGGTGCCTGAGGCATCCGTGATCTTGTCGTCAAACACCGGGGCCACACTGGCCACCAGCGCGTCCAGCGCCAGCGGCAGGTCTTTCTCGATCAGCATCCGGATCACGCCGAGCGCGTGGCGGCGCAGCGCAAACGGGTCCTTGTCGCCGGTGGGCAGGTTGCCAATGCCGAACATGCCGACCAGCGTTTCCAGCTTGTCGGCCAGCGCGACGACCACGCCGCTCATGTTGCGTGGCAGTTCATCGCCCGCGAAGCGCGGCTTGTAGTGATCTTCGATCGCATCGGCCACATCGGCGCTCAGACCGTCGTTGAGCGCGTAGTAGCGGCCCATGATGCCCTGCAACTCCGGGAACTCGCCGACCATGTCGGTCACCAGATCGGTCTTGGCCAGCTGCGCGGCCTGGTCGGCCTGCCGCGCCAGCGCCGCGCCGCCCAGTTGCGGCCCTACCGCCTTGGCGATGGCGCGCACGCGATCCACGCGCTCGCCTTGCGTGCCCAGCTTGCTGTGATAAACCACCTTGTCCAGCCCCGCCACGCGCGAGGCCAGCGTTTTCTTGCGGTCCTGGTCAAAGAAGAACTTGGCATCGGCCAGGCGCGGGCGCACCACGCGCTCGTTGCCGCCGATCACCGCGCTGGCATCCAGCGGGCTGATATTGCTGACCACGAGGAACTTGTTGGTCAGCTTGCCCTGGGCATCGAGCAGCGGAAAATATTTCTGGTTGGCCTTCATCGTCAGGATCAGGCATTCCTGCGGCACGTCGAGAAACTCTTTCTCGAACTCGCAAACCAGCACGTTGGGCCGCTCGACCAGTGCGGTGACTTCGTCAAGCAGCGCCTCATCGTCGACGGGCGTGCAGCCGCCACCGACCTTCACCGCTGCTCGGGCGAGCTGGCCCGCGATTTCAGCCTTGCGTTCGGTAAACGAGGCGATCACTGCGCCGTCCTGGGCCAGCGTGGCGGCGTAGCTGTCGGCGTCTTTCAACAGCACCGGGTCGACGGCCGCTTCAAAGCGGTGGCCGTGCGTGGTATTGCCGGCCTTCAGACCCAGCACCTTGATTGGCACCACGGTGCTGCCGTGCAGTGCCACCAGGCCATGCGCCGGGCGCACGAAGTTCACGCTGCTCCAGCCGGGCAATGCGCAGTCGGTCTCAAGCTGGTAGCTCATGACTTTGGGAATGGGAAGTTTGGCAATCGCCTCTTCGAGCGCCTTTTGCAGGCCGGTGTCCAGCGTGGCGCCGGTCATCAGGCTGTCGTAGAACAGCGCTTGCGACTTACCGTCAGGCGCGCGCTTGAGCGCGGCTACCGCGGCAAGCGGGTCGGACAGGTCAGCGCCCAGCGCCTGCAGCTTCTTGATGAGTGCGGGCGTGGCCTTGCCTGACGCATCGAGCCCCACGGAAATGGGCATGAGCTTTTGCTGCACGGCCTTGTCGGCGGCCTTGAGCCAGACGTGGCTGATGTGCGCGGCCAGGCGACGCGGCGAGGCATAAGCCGTCACCACCGATTCGGCGCTGGTCAGTCCCTGGGCCTTGAGTTGCTCGGCCAGCACACTGGCGAAGGCGTCGCCGAGTTTTTTGAGCGCCTTGGGCGGCAGCTCTTCCACGAACAGTTCAACCAGAAGATTTTGAGTTGTCATTTTTTCAGGCCGCCTTCTTTGTGAGCGGCACCATTTGCTCGACCCACTCGCGCGGTGCCATGGGAAAGCCCAGGCGCTCGCGGCTCTCGTAATAGCTTTGCGCCACGGCGCGCGCCAGGTTGCGAATGCGGCCGATGTAGGTAGCGCGCTCGGTCACGCTGATGGCGCCGCGCGCGTCCAGCAAATTAAAGCTGTGAGCGGCCTTCAAAACCTGCTCGTAGGCGGGCAAGGCCAGTTGCGCTTCGATCAAATGCCTGGCCTGCTTTTCATGCGCCGTGAAGGCGGTGAACAGGAAGTCGGCGTCGGAATGCTCGAAGTTGTAGGTCGATTGCTCGACCTCGTTTTGCTTGTAGACGTCGCCGTAAGAGAGGCCTTCGGTCCAGGTCAGGTTGTAGACGTTGTCGACGCCTTGCAGGTACATGGCCAGGCGCTCCAGGCCGTAGGTGATCTCGCCGGTGGCGGGCTTGCAGTCGATGCCGCCGACCTGCTGGAAATAAGTGAACTGCGTCACTTCCATGCCATTGAGCCAGACTTCCCAGCCCAGGCCCCAGGCACCGAGCGTCGGGTTTTCCCAGTCGTCTTCGACAAAGCGGATGTCATTTTTCTTCAGGTCAAAGCCCAGCGCTTCGAGCGAACCAAGGTAGAGCTCCAGGATGTTGGCGGGCGCCGGTTTCAGAACGACCTGATACTGGTAATAGTGCTGCAGGCGATTGGGGTTTTCGCCATAGCGGCCGTCTTTCGGACGGCGGCTCGGCTGCACGTAAGCGGCCTTCCAGGGCTCGGGGCCAAGCGCTCTCAAAAAAGTAGCGGTGTGCGACGTGCCGGCGCCGACTTCCATGTCGTAGGGCTGCAGCAGGGCGCAACCCTGGTCGGCCCAATAGGACTGCAATTTCAGGATAATTTGCTGGAAAGTAAGCATAGGAGTAGTTGTGGTCAGTAGCGCGATGCAACTTATCGAGCACCCGCGGGCTGCGACGCCCGGGACGGCATCGAAAAATCCTTCATTTTACGCGGCGATAAAAGCAGACTGAGGCGCCTTAGCGACGCCGGAAAACCAGCGCCAGAGCGGCAATGATCAGGCCGAGCGCCCACAGCGGCCACAGTCCGTAGCGCGCAACCCACCAAGCATAGGGCGTGATGCCGCTGCGGCCGGTGACCTCGCCAACGAGCGCACCGCGCGTGTAGCGCGGCAAGGCCTGGGTGACTTGGCCGCGGGGGTCAATGATGACGGTGGGGCCGGTGTTGGTCGCGCGAATCATGGGCCGGTCGAATTCCAGCGACCGCATGCGCGAGATCTGCAGATGCTGGTCGATGGCGATGGTGTTGCCAAACCAGCCGATGTTGCTGAAATTGACAAAGATGGTGGGCGCCAGCGCGGCATCGGCAAAGCGCGCGCCCAGTTCTTCGCCAAACAGGTCTTCGTAGCAGATATTGGGCGCCAGCCGCTGGCCGTTCCAGTCGAATGACGCTTGGCCCACCGCGCCGCGCTTGAAGTCGCCCAACGGAATATTCATCATCTCGGTAAACCATCTGAAACCCCTTGGGATGAACTCGCCAAACGGCACCAGGTGGTGCTTGTCATAGCGGTAAGGTTCGCTCTGATCGGGTTGACCAGGTTTGAGGCCCAGCACCGAGTTGCTGTAGCCCTCTTCATAACTGCCCAGCGGCAGACCGATCAGCGCGGCCTGCCGGCCGCTGGAAAAACGGTTCTGCACGGCCTGCCAGTAGCCTTGCGGCAGTTGCCGTGGCAGCAGGGGAAGCGCAGTTTCGGGGGCGACCACCAGCGCGGTTTTGGCGTCACGCAACTGCTCGCCATACCAGCGCAGCGCCGTGGCCACGCCGGTGCCGGCCTGAAACTTTTCGTCTTGCGGAATGTTGCCTTGCAGCAGGGTGACCAACAGGGGCGCTGAAGGCGCTGGCGCATCTTCGACGTGAACGGTGTTTAGCACCGGCAGCCAGGCCAGCGCCACACTCACAACGACAAGGCTTAGCGCTGACAGCCAGCGCGTCCTGGGCGCGCGCAGCGCCAGCGCCAGCCCGGCGGCGACCAGCGCCGCCAAAAAAGTCAGGCCGTGCACACCGACCCAGGCCGCCAGCGGCCTGGCCCAGCCGTCGACATGGGCGTAGCCGCCTTCACCCCAGGGGAAACCGGTAAAAAACTTGACCCGGGCGAGTTCGGCCAGCAACCAGAGCGCGGCAAAAACAAGCGCACGCCGCGCCAGCCGCACGGGGGCCAGCAACACAAATAGCCCGCAAGCGGCAGCGTAGTACAGCGCCAGAAAGGCCGCCAGCAGGGCGATGGCCAGCAGCGTGAGCGGCGCGGCCAGGCCGCCGTAGTCGTGCATGGAAATATACAGCCACCAGAAGGTGGCGCACTGCATCGAAGTGGCAAACAGCCCGCCCAGCCAGGCGGCGCGCTGCCAGGAGCGGCAGCCGTCGAGCTGCGCGACCAGCAAAATCAGCGCCAGCACCTGCAGCCACCCGAGCGATTGGCCCAGCTCAAACATAAAGGGGAAAGGCCATGCCATGCTGAAGGCATGGCCACCACCAGCGATTAAGACAATGACAATTTGAAGCAGCGAGAGGCGATTGCGCGGCAGCTCACCGGGGCGCTCCAGCAAGGACGGCAGCGTGGGCAGGTGAGACACCATGCTGTGGATCATGTCGGCTTGCCATTTCATGAGGAATCAGTCGCTGGTCGAGAAGGGCGAAACTTTGAACCAGCGCACGGCGCCTCCCTTGGTGTGCAACACGGTGAATTGCAGGCCGGCCAATGCGTAGTGTTCGCCGCGCTTGGGCACATGGCCCATTTCGTGAGCCACCAGGCCGCCTATGGTGTCAAACTCGGTTTCGGGCAGCTTCACGTCAAACGCAGCGTTGACCCGCTCGATGGCGGTGTCGCCGCTGACCCGGTAGGTGTGGTCGGTCAGGCCGAAAATGTCGCCTTCATCCTCGGCGATGTCGAACTCGTCCTCGATTTCGCCGACGATTTGCTCCAGCACGTCCTCGATGGTGATCAGTCCCGCCACGCGGCCGAACTCGTCAATGACGATCGCCAGATGGCTGCGGTTATCACGAAAGTCGCGCAGCAACTCATTGAGGCCCTTGCTTTCGGGCACAAAGACGGCGGGACGCAGCAGCGCCCGGATGTTGAGTTCGGGGGCGCGCTGCAGCTTGAGCAAATCCTTGGCCATCAGCACGCCCAGGATGTTTTCCTTTTCGCCTTCATAAACCGGGAAGCGCGAGTGGGCAGTGTCGATCACCAGGTGCAGCAGCTCGTCAAACGGCCAGTCGATGTTGATCAAATGCATGCGCGGAGCAGCCACCATCACGTCACCGGCCGTCATGTCCGCCATGCGAATGACGCCTTCGAGCATTTCACGGCTTTGCGCGCCAATGACGTCATTGTCCTGGGCTTCGACCAGGGTTTCGATCAACTCGTCCCGGGAGTCGGGACCAGGGTGGAGCATTTCAGCAAGCCTTTGCAAAAAGCCGCGTTTGTCTTCTGTCTTGGAAGACCGACTGGGGGGGAAGTCGGACACTTAAGGGCGTTCGGTAGTGAATAAGCCGCCAAGGATAACTTAATTCCCGGGCGGCACGATGCAAAGCAAGCTCAACCCGAGGGGCTGGAGCCTGCGGCTCCGCGTCTGCTTGAGCAGACTCGGACAGGCGACAGAGGCGAAGCGTCTCGCGAGCCGCGGCCTGCAAGGCCTCGCGAAGCAGACGCAGTGGCGAGCGTGGGGGCTATCCGCCACCACCGCGCCGCAGATCCTGAACGGCGGCCAGCCAATCCCAAAACTTCTTGGCCTGGACTTAGATCACAGCGGCAGCGCCGTCGTCGCCTTGACCCGATCCAGCACAAAGCTGGTTTTGCAGTCCTGCACGCTGGGGTGCTTGAGCAAGGTGTCCATGACGAAGCGGCTGTAATGCGCCATGTCTTGCACCACCACGCGCAGCAGGTAATCCATTTCGCCCGTTAAAGCGTCGCACTCCACGACTTCGGGCCAAATCTGCACGCTGTCGCGAAACAGGTCAATGGGGTTGCGCTTGTGGCTTTCGGTGTTTTTTTCCAGCCGCACATTGATGTAGGCGGTCAGCCCCAGCCCCACTGATTCGGGCTTGACCAGCGCCACATAGCGGTCGATCACGCCGCTTTCCTCCAGTCTTTTCACGCGCCGCAGCACCGCGCTGGGCGACAGGGCGACCTGCCCGGCCAGCAGCTCGTAGCTGGCGCGGCCGTCAAGTTGCAGGCTGCGCAGGATCTGCCGGTCGAGCTTGTCAAGTATTTCCATGGGCGCTATTTTGCAGGGCTATTGCGGCATCAACAATCACGGCAGCAGCCAATTTCTCGCTCGCGTAAGTAATATTACGCAGTTCTGGATCAAAATGACCAGATGACAATGTCCAAGCTGATTGAATTGCCGCAGGCAATGAGCCGACGCACCGAGGTACTGCTGGTGTTGGACGTTGTTGGGTCGGTCAGGCTGATGGAGCACGACGAGGAGGGCTTCGTGGCGCGCTGGCAACAACTGGTCCGGCATGTTGAGGAAAAAATCCTGCTGCCGCACGGGGGCTGCATCGTCAAAAGCCTGGGCG
>MERZ01000300.1 GCA_001770785.1 Burkholderiales bacterium RIFCSPHIGHO2_12_FULL_61_11 | reverse complement strand
TTCGCGGCCTGATCAGTTATTGAGAATCGTGAAAGTGGATGACAAACTTTCCCCTCACCCTAGCCCTTGTATGCTGCAAGAGCAGGTTAATAATGGAGTTGTAAGAGCAGTCGTTGTTAAGGTTCGGAACGCCCTGCACAGTCCGTTGGCCCTCTGGGAGATAGATCCCGTGGGAGAGCACTTGACGTGCAGGGCGAGCCGTTCATTAGCAGCCCGAACAGTTGCCTGATGGTGGTGCGGGTTTTTTTGCCTGCTGCCAACCTCGTATAAACAAGGATGGGTGATGATGAACGATTCTGAAATGAACAACGCTGAACTTCGTAATTCAGAAATCAACGGCAGTAATGGTCCGGCGCTACGCTTTGCCGGGATTGATGTTTCCAAAGCCCAGCTGGAACTGGCGCTGGAAGGCGAGGGCAAGAATACCGTGTTTGACAACGATGCTCGCGGCATCCGCGCTCTGCTTGCCAAACTCAAAGAGGCAGGGCCGCTCGGTGCGATTGTCCTGGAGGCCACTGGCGGGCTCGAACGCGAGGCAGCACTCGCGTTGTGTGCGGCGGGCTTACCGGTGATGGTGGTCAATCCGCGCCAAGCGCATGATTTTGCCAAAGCGCTCGGATACCTTGCCAAGACCGATGCCATTGATGCGCGCGCGCTGACGCAGTTCGCCCGCACGCTATACCACTCCGACAAGCGCGAGGCGCTGTTGATGCGCATGCCCGAGCCGCAGTGCCTGGCACTGGAGGTATTGGTGACCCGCCGAGGCCAGCTCGTCGCCATGCGAGTGGCTGAAGGCAATCGGCTCCCAGGGGCGGCCAAGCCCGCGCAAAAGAGCATCCGCGCGGTGATGAATCTGCTCAACCGGGAAATCGCCAAGCTCGATCGTGATATCGCGGCGTCCCTTGGCGGGCACTTTGCCGAAAAACTCAAACTCCTCAAAGGCTTAAAGGGCGTTGCGGCAGGCACCCAAGCAGCG
>MERZ01000299.1 GCA_001770785.1 Burkholderiales bacterium RIFCSPHIGHO2_12_FULL_61_11 | reverse complement strand
CGGCAGTTCCTGGGGGGACAACGGGAAAGAAATTGGGGGCATGAAGCAGCAGCTGCGGCCAAAGAGGCTCTGGCAAAATTGCTACAAAATATATAGCTGCTTGCGCCCGTCTGTCAAGGGATAAAAGGCTATTTTCTCTTATTTTTCGTTGGCCTGATGGCTCGTGTCGTAGACATAGGGATGTTGCGCCACGCGCGCTGCAAGGTATTCCGACTGCTCGGCCAGGTTCAGGTTCTTGTCCCACAGCAAGGCGCGACCCGCCCGTTGCTCGGCTTCCAGCGTGGGCCTCTTCGCCCTGAGCTGGTTTATGAACTGAGTGACGTCGGAGGTGTAATCGGGACGGCGAAAAAAGGACATGAGTTTGAACTGCCTAAAAAAACGGATAGTGGAATGATTTTACCGGGTCTGCGGCCGTGTCCGGATTTAACGAATACGCAGACCCGGGGTTGCGCCCGGCATGGGCTCCAGCACGTAAATGCCGGGCTGGGCCTTTTCATCGGCGTGGCTGGCGGCCAGCACCATGCCTTCGCTGATGCCAAACTTCATCTTGCGCGGCGCCAGATTGGCGACCAGCACCGTATGCTTGCCGATCAGGTCTTCCGGTTTATAGCTCGAAGCAATGCCGCTGAAGACGTTGCGCAGCTTGACTTCACCCGCGTCCAGCGTCAGGCGCAGCAGCTTGGTCGAGCCTTCCACGGCTTCGCAGTTGACGATTTTCGCAATCCGCAGGTCAATTTTGGCGAAGTCATCGATGGTAATGGCGGGGGCGATCTCCTCGCCGCCGGGAGCTATTGATTCGATAGCTGCTTGCGCCGGTGTTTCCTGCGCTGGAGGCTCGAACAGTGCATCAAGCTGCTTCACATCGACGCGCTGCATGAGGTGGACATAAGGCTTGATGACGTGGCCGGCAGTCAGTTTGGCAAGCCCCGTTTCCCACTTTTGCACATCGATGCCCAGCCAGTCGCTCACTTGCGCCGCCAGGCGCGGGAGTATGGGCGCGAGTAACACCGTCAGGTCCTTGAACAGGCCAATTGCCGTGGTGCAGACCATATGCAGTTCCGCATCCCGCGCTGCGTCCTTCGCGATCAGCCAGGGGGCTTTCTGGTCGACATACTGGTTCACCTGATCGGCAAAGTTCATGATGACGCGCATCGCCTTGCCGAATTCGCGGCTCTCGTAAAGATCCCTGATTTCATTCAGCGAAGAAGACGCCAGCGCGTAAAGCAGATGCGCTTGTGGATCTTCCTTGCCTAATTGACCTGCAAATCGTTTGGTGATGAAACCGGCGGAGCGCGATGCAATGTTCACGTACTTCCCTACCAGATCGCTGTTCACCCTCGCCATGAAGTCGTCGGAATTGAAGTCGATATCTTCATTGCGCGCATTGAGCTTGGCGGCCAGGTAGTAGCGCAGCCACTCGGGGTTCATGCCCAGGCTGAGGTACTTGAGCGGGTCCAGGCCGGTGCCGCGGCTCTTGCTCATCTTTTCGCCGTTGTTCACGGTCAGGAAGCCGTGCACAAAGATGTTGTCGGGCGTCTTGCGGCCGCTGAACTTCAGCATGGCTGGCCAGAACAGCGTGTGGAAGGTCACGATGTCCTTGCCGATGAAGTGGTACTGTTCCAGCGCCGGGTCGGCCATGTAGTCTTCATAGCTCTCGCCGCGCTTGTCCAGCAGGTTCTTCAGCGAGGCCAGGTAGCCGATCGGCGCGTCCAGCCAGACATAAAAATACTTGCCCGGCGCGTCGGGAATCTCGATGCCAAAGTAGGGCGCGTCGCGGCTGATGTCCCAATCGCCCAGGCCTTCACTGGTGGTGCCATCGGCGTTGGTGCGAACGGAAAACCACTCCTTGACCTTGTTGGCGACTTCAGGCTGGAGCTTGCCGTCTTGCGTCCACTCTTGCAGAAATTCGACGCAGCGCGGGTCGGACAGCTTGAAAAAGAAATGCTCTGAACTCCTGAGCAGCGGCGTCGCGCCCGTCAAGGCGGAGTAGGGCTTGATCAGGTCGGTCGGCGCATAGACCGCGCCGCACACTTCACAGTTGTCGCCGTACTGGTCTTTGGCGTGACACTTGGGGCATTCGCCCTTGATGAAGCGATCGGGCAGGAACATGTTCTTCTCTGGGTCAAAGAACTGCTCGATGGTCTTGGTCTCGATCAGGTCGACATTTTTGAGATCGCGATAAATCTGTTGCGCGAGCTGGTGGTTTTCCGGCGCGTCGGTTGAATGCCAGTTGTCAAAGCTGATGTGAAAGCCGTCGAGGTAGGGCTTGCGGCCTGCCGCGATGCCGGCGACAAACTGCTGCGGGGTTTTGCCGGCCTTTTCGGCGGCGATCATGATGGGCGCGCCGTGGGCGTCGTCGGCGCCGACAAAGTTCACCTCATGCCCCTGCATTCGCTGGTAACGCACCCAGATATCGGCCTGGATGTACTCCATGATGTGGCCAATGTGGAAATTGCCATTGGCGTAGGGCAGGGCGGTGGTGACGAAAAGGCGGCGCTGGGACATGGTGAGTGCTTTGGTGAGGCTAACCGGCAATTTTAAGTCGGTCGGCGATCTGGTTTTTCGCCGGCCCCGAATCAGGCACTTCGCGGGCATCAGCAACAAGCCGCAGCGGCCATCGCTTGCATTTGATTTGAATCAACCAGGTCCCTCGCCAGTCCATTGCCGAAGGCCGGTTCCATGCCTACACTGGAATCGTCAGCCCGGAAAATGCCGGCTGCAAGGCGCAGACAAGTTGCCCGCATAACTTTGAAGGACCTGGTGAAGCATCATGGACCCTGAAGAACCCAAGTTTCCCACCCTTCCCGAAGGGGTGATTGCCCTTGTGCCAATGCGCAATGTCGTGCTGTTTCCGCACACGCTGGTTCCCATTGCCGTCGGCCGCCCCAAATCGATTGCCGCTGTTCAGCATGTGCAAAACACCGGCGGCCTGCTGGGCATCGTGCTTCAGCGCGACGAGCGGGTCGACGACCCGGGGCGCGAGCAACTGTGGGATGTCGGAACAACAGCCAAGGTGGTGCAGTACGTGGGCTCGGATGAGGAGCTGCGCCACGCGCTGTGCCAGGGCGTGGGGCGCTTTCGCATTGAGGCACTGGTTGACGGCTATCCGTTTCTGGCCGCCCGCGTGCAGCTCATCGAAGAGCCGTCCGAGCTTTCCGCGCAGGCTGAAGCGCTGGGACTGCAACTGCGCCAGCGGGCCGCCGAGATCATCACGCTGCTGCCGGGGGCACCGGCCGAATTGGCGCATACGTTGCAAGGCGTGCGGTCACCGTCGCATCTGGCTGACGTCGTCGCGAGCCTGCTCGATGCCGAGGTGACCGACAAGCAGATGTTGCTTGAAGCGGTGAACCCGGAGGAGCGGCTGCAGAAAGTGCTCAAGATGCTGTCCCACCGCATCGAGGTGCTACGGCTGTCGCAGGAGATCGGCGCGCGTACCAAGGAGCAGATAGACGATGTCCAGCGCAAATACATTCTGCGCGAGCAACTCAAGACGATCCAGAAGGAACTGGGCGAGGAAGCGGGCAGCAACGAAGACATCGCCCAGCTCGGCGAGTTGATCACGAAGGCGGGAATGCCGGCCGATGTCGAGTCGCAGGCGCGCAAGGAGCTCGCGCGTCTGCAAAGGATGCCGGATTCGTCGAGCGAGTATTCGATGCTGCGCACCTACCTCGAGTGGATGACCGAGTTGCCCTGGGCCGCGCCGCCCGCCAGTCCGATTGATCTGGGCGAGGCGCGCCGCATTCTTGAAACCGACCACTACGGGCTGGAGCGCATCAAGCAGCGCATTGTCGAGTACCTTGCCGTGCAGAAACTCAATCCGCAAGGACGCGCGCCGATTTTGTGTTTCGTCGGGCCACCGGGCGTGGGCAAGACCTCGCTCGGCCAGAGCATTGCGCGCGCGCTGGGGCGTCCCTTTGTGCGTGTTTCCCTGGGCGGCGTGCATGACGAAGCCGAGATTCGCGGCCACCGACGTACTTATATTGGCGCCATGCCGGGCATGATTGTGCAAAGCCTGCGCAAGGCCGGCGCGCGTCACTGCGTGATGATGCTCGACGAAGTCGATAAATTGTCGCCCAGCGCCCATGGCGACCCGTCGGCTGCCTTGCTCGAGGTGCTTGACCCGGAGCAGAACTCGACTTTTCGGGACAGTTACCTGGGGGTGCCATTCGATCTGAGCCGCGTTGTCTTCATCGCCACGGCAAATGTGATCGACCATGTGCCCGCTCCGATGCGTGACCGGATGGAGGTGATCGAGTTGCCGGGTTACACCCAGGAAGAAAAACTGCAGATCGCCCAGCGTTACCTGGTTCGGCGCCAGCGTGAGGCCAACGGCTTGCGCGACGACCAGTGCGAATTGACCGTTGCGGCGCTGCAAGCCCTTGTGGCCGAGTACACCCGGGAGGCGGGTGTGCGCCAGCTCGAGCGCGAGATCGGCCGCGTGATGCGGCACGCCGCGGTGCAGATCGCGGACGGCACGAAGGAACAGGTGCGCATTGACGCAAGCGACCTGGATGCGATCCTTGGCCCGGCGAAATTCGAACACGAAACCGCCT
>MERZ01000298.1 GCA_001770785.1 Burkholderiales bacterium RIFCSPHIGHO2_12_FULL_61_11 | reverse complement strand
GGCAGCGCGTTCGTAATTCCATCCTCATGCAAGGCCCAAGATACCTGACCGCGAACGGCTTGCAGCGCAAGCTGCATGTCCGCGCCCTGGGCCAGCGCGCGGCTGGCGTAACCCGCAGCCAGCACCACCAGTTCGGCTCTGGCCAACTCCTGCCCGGCCGCATCCAGCACCTGCCATGCACTGCCCTGCCTGGCCCATTGACTCACCACGGCATCACCGCGCCATTCAATGCCGGGAGTTGCCAGCCAGGCCTGGACCAATGCTGCTGGCTTGATCCAGCCGGCCTGCACATGCCAAAGCGCCGGGGTTCCAAGAGGCAAGCTCGCGCGCGCAAGCTGCTCAGGGGTCGCCAAGTGCGTCCAGTCGTGCGCGGCCTCGGCATACTCCTGCTGCCAGGCGGCAGGGCGGGTGCGCGCGTGCGTCACGCAGTGCTCCAGCACGCCGGTGCGGCTCCAGTCGCTACCGGCTTGCAGCAGGGTTTCAGCCTGTTGCAGCGTCGCCCGGATGCCGCTGCGCGTCA
Source organism: Burkholderiales bacterium RIFCSPHIGHO2_12_FULL_61_11 (assembly GCA_001770785.1). Classification (GTDB taxonomy): domain Bacteria; phylum Pseudomonadota; class Gammaproteobacteria; order Burkholderiales; family Burkholderiaceae_C; genus Polaromonas. The sequence goes on along the minus strand of MERZ01000298.1, from coordinate 4,061 downwards.
AACGTGAAAACTGACTGTCGTCAGGCGATACATGTGGTGCCATGACCCCGGCAGGCAGGCCAGATGCGCCTGCGGCAGGCGCAGCCGCCGCATCCAGCACCATCACCTGCCAGCCGCGCCGCGCCAGACTGGCGGCCACCGCAGCACCGGCCAGGCCCGCGCCAATCACGATGCAGCGCGCTGCGGCCCGGCGCATCGGTAAGGTTCGCGCCTTTTTGGGTTCCCACGAAGGATTGAATTCGCCCTGCAGGTTGTCGCGCTTGGGCGGCGTGCCAGGAACTTTCTTCATCATGAAGCCGCATTGCGCCAAGGCATCGCGCACGCTGCGCGCCACCGTCCAGGTGGCCACGCGCGTGCCGCGCCGACAGCAGCGCGCCACCGCCTTGAAGGTGTGGATATCCCAGATGTCCGGGTTGCGTTGCGGGCTGAAGCCGTCCAGGTAAACAGAGTCAGCTTGAAACGACTGCTCGCGCAGCATCGCTTTGGCGTCACCCACACACAGCGTCAGCAGCACCTGACCACTTTCAAAGGCCAGCCGGTGAACGCCCGGCAGCAGGCCCCAGGACTGGCGCTGCAGCTCCTGCGCCAGCACCAGCAAGTTCGGGTGGCTCTGGGCACTGCGCAGCACATCTTCAGCGCTGGCCGGGAAGGCCTCGGTCGAGACGAAATGCAGCAGGCGAGGACGCAACGGATCGGCTTTCCAGGCTGCCCAGGTCACCAAAAAATTCAGCCCCAAGCCAAAGCCGGTTTCAAGAACGCACCATTGCGGCTGGCTGGCCCACGCCGCGGGCAGGTCGCAGCCTTTCAGAAACACTTCACGGGCCTGGCTCAGGCCGCCGAACTCGCTGCGGTAACGATCGCCAAAGCGCGGGTTGAAAGGGCTGCCCCCCGTCGTGCCATCGTCTAGCCACTCAATGCGCTCGGGCATCAAAAGAAGTGCGTTTAGCTACGGCACGCGGCTGCGTCGCTTCACATCGCTGCGCGATATGAGCCTGCGCTGAAACCATTTTTCGCAGCGCTACGCGCTGGGCGGGACATAGCCCGCCACAGTGTCTGCGCCACTGCCAAAAAAATGGTTTTCCATCTGGCGCGCCAAGTACTGGCGCGCGCGGGCATCGGCCAGATTGAGCCGATTTTCATTGACCAGCATGGTTTGCTGCTTCATCCAGTCAGCCCAGGCTTCCTTGCTGACTTCTTCCCAGAGGCGCTTGCCCAGCGGGCCGGGGTAGGGTGGAAAGTCCAGGCCTTCGGCTTCCCGGCCGAGCTTGATGCATTTAACGAGGCGTGCCATGTGCGTAGCTCTTTCAAAAAAAAGTAGTTATAGATATTTTGAATATAAAGAACTGAATTTTTATTCGTTCCAGTTTTTAATCAATGCTTACAGAATCCAGTTTTTTCATTAATTCGCATGCAAATGCAAGGAACCTAGAAAGCAAATCATGACGACACACCGCCATTTTATGAATGTTTCCACCCGCCTGGCATTGGCCGTTGCGCTGGCAGGGTCAGCCGGGGCCGCTTTGGCCCAGAAGTCGCCCGTGACGCTGCTCAATGTCTCTTATGACCCGACACGCGAACTGTACGCGGAATACAACGCCGCCTTTGCCAAACACTGGAAAGCCAAGACCGGTCAGGACGTGACCATCAAGCAGTCGCATGACGGCTCAGGCAAGCAGACCCGTTCCATTATTGACGGACTGGACGCCGATGTCGCACATTGGCACTCGCTGGCGATACCGACGCATTGCACAACAACGGTGGCTGGATTCCCAAAGACTGGCAAAAGCGCCTGCCGCATAACTCGTCACCCTACACCTCCACCATCGTGCTGGTCGTGCGCCAAGGCAATCCCAAGGGCATCAAGGATTGGGATGACCTGATCAAACCGGGCGTCAGCGTGATCACGCCAAACCCCAAAACATCGGGCGGCGCCCGCTGGAACTACCTGGCTGCGTGGGAATTTGCCAAGCGCAAATTTGGCAGCGAGGCATTAGCCAAAGAATTTATCGGCAAGCTCTACGCCAACGTCCCGGTGCTCGACAGTGGCGCACGCGGCTCGTCCATCACGTTTTCGCAACGTCATCAGGGCGACGTGTTCATCTCCTGGGAAAACGAAGCTTATCTGCTGAAAAAAGAGTTTGGCGACAAGATCGAACTGGTCGTGCCCTCCACCAGTATCCTGGCCGAGCCAGCGGTGACCGTGGTGGATAAAAACGTGGACCGCAAAGGCACGCGCGCCGGCGCGACCGCCTACCTGGAATACCTCTACTCCGAAGAAGCGCAGGACCTGATTGGCAAGAACTTCTACCGCCCCATCTCGGAGAAAGCCAAGGCAAAGTACGCCAGCACGTTCCCCAAACTGAAGCTGTTCACCATCGATGAAGCTTTTGGCGGCTGGGACAAGGCGGCCAAGGAGCACTTTGCCGACGGCGCAATTTTTGACCAGATCTACATGCAAAAGTAAGGCTCGGATTGCCAGTTGCCGGGCTTGGCCTGCAGGGTGCCGCTTGATCCCTTGCTTTCGGCAGGTCGTCGGCCCCTCGGCGCGCGGTGCAGCTGCAGAAAAATTATCTGGCCATGAAGGAGTTTCGCGCCAGAGCGGGCGCACCCTAAAAACCTTATCAATCGCAGGGCAAGCGGGGAGTTTTCATTTTCGGGTAAAATAACTCTCTAGCCCACAGCAGGCAAGCACTAACAGCTATAATAAGTATAGCAGTTAGTGCGCACCCAGATTATCCTAGAGCGGGCCAGGCAAGCACAGCAGGCTAAGTTCTGGCTCGAAAAGTGCTTGTATTTTGGGAAGGAATCCCCAAATTTTATTTATGAACGCCACTAAACCATTCTCACTCAAAACGGACTTAACAGTGACTCACGTGCTGGCCGAGTTGCTTGAGCGGCTGGAACGCAGCGCCGAGCCGGTCGGTGCCGAGCAGTACCGATCCGTGGTGCTGCATCTGGTCAATGAGTTGGGGGATGTCGAGCCCGGAACGGCGCTTGGCGCCTTGCTCGATACCCATCCGGCTGCTGCCGAGCTGTATGAAAACGTCAATTACCAGTATGCGGGACTCTGCCGCTCCGCGCTGGACGCCTCGCTCGCTGCAGAGCGGCAGGCTAAAGAAGCCTTGCAGCGTGCCATGAGCAGGGCCGTGAACCGTTCAATAAACCAACCCAAGGAAGATCCAAACTATGGCCAGAGCTGATGCCAAAACTGCCGTCCTCGCTGACGGCCTGCGCTACAAGTCGAAGGTATCGGGCTCGCCGTTCGCTGCCACCACGTCTTTTGGCGCTGCCACCATGTCGTGTTTTATGTGTGGCAAGCACCGCGCCCGCTCCATGATGGGCACGCGAAAGGTACTGGGCAAATCCCAAGCCGTATGCGCGCCCTCATGCAAGGCGCTTGATGAAGCGCTGGAGAACGCGGCCGCCTGATCGCCAAGGCCGGGTTACCGGTATCGCCGCATTGATCACGCTGCGAGGAGCAATGAGTTGCTTTTTGCACCACCACCAACACCTGACGGAAAAGCTGCTTGACGACGCGGCGCAGGTGAGCACATGCCGCGTTACCGCAACGAGATGAGCTTCTGACCTGAAGATCCTGCACGAGGCGATAGACCAGGCGCTTCTGGTTTTCCTGACCTCGGCACGCGTCGACTACCCATGAGGAAAAGGATAGATGGATAGATTCCATACTGCGCGTCAGCGGCCAAAGCCTTTGCCTGATAATCAAACGCTCCGAATCACGTCCGTAAGGGGTGATATCGCACCGACCCGATGACACATCAAGGACACTCGTGAGAAGAACCTATCAACTTAATCTGGAAGGCAAGAGCCGTGATCGTTTGGTGGAAGCCAGCAAACACGACATTCGTAAATACGTCAAACGGGAACGCAGCCGGGCGCTGCCAGCGGGCGTTGACTTCTGGGACTTTGATTGCAAATTTGGCACCAGCGAAGCAACGGCCCAGGGGGTTCACTTCGCCACGCTCATGGGCCTGATCGATACACTGGTCCAGGAAGGTGGCGAGCAGTTTTACGCCGAGATCGTAACCAAACACGGACTG
>MERZ01000297.1:701-843 GCA_001770785.1 Burkholderiales bacterium RIFCSPHIGHO2_12_FULL_61_11 | reverse complement strand
TCGCCCGCCGGGTTTCAAAGCAATGGCCACCGTCCCATGGCTTCACAAACGCATTTTCGGCACCGTGGCCAGCGGAAAGCCATTGTAAGGCTTCGAACGCGCATGGGGAATCAGCTTCCAGGGGTGACGCGCGTTGGGCGCG
>MERZ01000297.1:0-607 GCA_001770785.1 Burkholderiales bacterium RIFCSPHIGHO2_12_FULL_61_11 | reverse complement strand
GGCGCTGCAAGGGAAAGGCGAATTTCAGGTTGCGTACGCGCTCATGCAGTTCCGGGGGGTAGGTGTCCACTCCGCTGGAGGCGATAGCGCCGGGTGCTACGGCATTGACGCGCACACCGGAATGGGCCCACTCGCAGGCCGCGGTTTCGGTGAACGAATGCAATCCGGCACGGGCCGCGCCCGCATGTCCCAGAGTCGGCATGCCGCCCCACATGTCGGCAATGATGTTGACTATGGCGCCGCCGTGTTCGCTCATTCGCTGGTTATAACATTCGCGCGAAAAAAGAAAGGCTCCGGTCATGTTGTTCTTCACCACGGCGTCCCAACATTTTGCCGAGATGTCCTTGAGCTGCGCGACAAACTGACCGCCGGCATTGTTGACCAGCGCGTCGATGGCGCCGTGCGTCTTCAGCACCGCCGCCACCGTCGCTTGCACCGCGGGCTCGTCACGGATATCGCACGCATGGCAACTCGCCTGTCCGCCTACCGCGAGAATCTCGCCACGTACCTTTTCCAGTTTTTCAAGCGTGCGCCCGACCAGGGCCACCGTTGCCCCCAAGCTCACCAGTTCGTGCGCGGTGCAGCGACCGATGCCGCTGCCGCCGCC
>MERZ01000296.1 GCA_001770785.1 Burkholderiales bacterium RIFCSPHIGHO2_12_FULL_61_11 | reverse complement strand
ATCGTTGTAGGTTGTTTTTTCGAAGGTGACCTGACGGATCATGTCTCCCCCTCCCTGATACGGTGGCAGATCGTCCAGCCATTTTTCCTTTCCGTAGAGGACGCCGATCCCGGTCGGTCCAAACATCTTGTGGCCGGAGAGGGCGTAAAAATCGGCATCGAGAGTCGTGAGATCGATCCGACCATGACCGGCCGCCTGAGCCCCGTCGAGGAGAACCGGGATCCCACGCTTGTGCGAGATCCGGATGATCTCCTCCACCGGATTGATCGTCCCGAGGGTGTTCGAGACATGGACGATCGAAACGATTTTTGTGCGGTCCGATAGAAGTTTTTCGAATTCATCCAACCTCAACTCGCCGGAATCGGTAATCGGGATCACCCGGAGCTTGGCCCCCGATGTCTCGCAGGCCATCTGCCACGGGACGATGTTCGAGTGGTGCTCCATGTGGGAAATGACCACCTCGTCTCCGGGTTTCAAAAATTTGCGAGAAAAACCGGCCGCGACGAGGTTGATCCCCTCGGTCGTCCCGCGGGTAAAGACGATCTCCCTCTCCGATTTCGCGCCCAGAAATTTGGCGATCCGTTTCCGGCTCCCCTCGTACGCCCCGGTTGCCCTTTCGCTCAAGTGATAGACTCCGCGGTGAACATTGGAGCGGTTTTCCGAGTAGAAGCGGTCCATCGCGTCGAGGACTTCGCGCGGGGCCTGGCTGGTGGCGGCGTTATCGAGGTAGACGAGCGGTTTTCCGCGGATCTTCTGATTCAGCACCGGAAAATCTTCGCGGATTTTTTCGAGTGGGCTCAATTTGCCTCCTTCACGATCTTCGATTCCGGCAAATGAGAGATCACCGCATCACGAAGCCTCCGCTTGATCGGTTCAAAGGACATTCTCTCGATCAGATCGCTGGCGAAGGCGAATGTCAAAAGACTCCGGGCCGCCGCCTCCTCGATTCCGCGGGACCTCAGGTAGTGGAGTTGCTCACGATCGAGCTGGCCGACCGTTGCTCCGTGGCTCACCAAGACATCGTTGTTCAAGATTTCCAGTTGCGGGAGGGGATC
>MERZ01000295.1 GCA_001770785.1 Burkholderiales bacterium RIFCSPHIGHO2_12_FULL_61_11 | reverse complement strand
GGGCAGCGCGCATGACGATGTGATTGCCGGCACCAGTGCCACAGATCGCATTGACGGGTATGAGGGCAACGACACGTTAAGCGGCGGGGCGGGCAACGACATTCTCAACGGCGGCACAGGCAACGACACCTATTTGTTCGGCTATGGCGATGGCGTTGACCGCATCTACGATTACGATTTGTCCGCCAACCTCGATACGGTGTCGTTCAAGGCTTCGGTGAGCCCCGGCAATGTCGAAGCGGTGCGCAACGGTGATGATCTTGAGCTGCATCTTGCCGGGTCTGCCGACGCATTGGTGTTATCCAATTGGTATGCGGACAATGCTTACAGGATCGAGCAAGTACAGTTTGCCGATGGGACACTATGGGATTGGGCTGACCTGGCGGGCGTTACCAACAGCGCACCGACTGTGAGAAATCCGATCCCGGATTGGTCTGTCGCGGCAGGTCAGGCTTCCAGCTTCAATATTGCAAACGGTACGGTAGCTGCCGATAGCGCCATGACCGATCTTACCGACACCGGTACGCCGGTTAGCGGCGGAACGAATTATTCCTATACATGGGGTGGGGTTGGCAATGATACATATTCATTTGCGAGGGGCGGCGGCAATGTGTATCTCTACGACTGGGATGCGACGCCAGGCAATGTAGATGTTGTGCAGTTTGCCGCGGACATATTACCGGCTGATATCTCCGTCAAGACGGATCAATGGGGCAGCGTGGTGCTTTCTGTTAACGGCACGAGTGATAACTTGACGTTGGGAAATTGGCTTTCTTCGGATGGATACAAGATCGAGCAGCTAGTTTTTGCGGACGGCACGGTGTGGGGCGTGAATGACGTCCAGTCCAGGATTTCCATCACACCAACGACGGGCAATGACTACATTACCGGTACGGATGGGAACGACACCATCAAGGCATTGGACGGAGATGATGCTGTATTTGGCGGGGCGGGGAACGACACCCTGTTAGGCGGAGCGGGAAATGATAATCTGGAGGGAGGCAGCGGAAGTGACATCATCGACGGCGGCAGCGGTGCGGATGAGCTAAATGCGGA
>MERZ01000294.1:4441-4606 GCA_001770785.1 Burkholderiales bacterium RIFCSPHIGHO2_12_FULL_61_11 | reverse complement strand
AAGAATGCGCGCGTAGCGCTTGCCGAATTCTTCATAGGCGCTTTGCGCCGGGCCGGTGGCCAGCACCACGCGCTTGGGCGGGTTCGGGTCCAGCCACCAGTAGGCCAGCACCAGCAGCGTAACGGCCAGCACAATGAAGGGGCCGACTGAGACGGCCAGATCGCG
>MERZ01000294.1:1870-4421 GCA_001770785.1 Burkholderiales bacterium RIFCSPHIGHO2_12_FULL_61_11 | reverse complement strand
GTATGGTTTTGGGCATGGCGAGAACGATAGCATGCGCCAGATGCGATCGCTGTAGCCCATCAACGACAGGGGCAACGTGCTATGCCAACAATAGCACCCTCCTGTGAGTTTTTTCAGGTGCGGTTATAGCTTTGATAAACACGGGTGCTGCCATCAGCGCTGATCAGCAGCACGTCGTAGGGGTCTTTGCGTCCGCCATAGGCTGGTCCATCCATGCCCGGTGAGCCGATCACCATGCCGGGAACAGTCAGGCCGACGGCTGTTGGCCGCTCTTTCAGGAGGCGGCGGATTTCGCGGGCGGGAACATGTCCTTCAAGAGCGTAGCCGCCCACTTGCGCGGTGTGGCATGAGCCCAGTTTTTCGGGGATGTGCAGCCGGGTTCTGGCCGCCGTGTTGCCACTTTCGTGCATGGTGACCTGAAAACCGTTGGCTTCCATGTGGTGCACCCAGTCCTCGCAGCAGCCGCAGCCAGGGGCCTTCCAGGCCTCAACCCGGGTTTTTGCTTGCGCCAACAGCGTGGTTGCCGTCACTGAAGCGCCAGCCAAACCGGCGATGGCCTGAATAATTAATCGTCTTTGCATGATGTTTCCTTTAGCGTATTAAATGGTCGGCAAGGCCGACGAGTTTGAAAGAAAGCGGAGAACGCAAGAGTTTTCTGAAGTACTGGCCGGACCGATGGTGAAACTCGCAGCGATCCGGGCGGGATGGGCCCTAACGACCGTGCCGCAAGCAAGTACCGGCCCAATACGGGCCTGGGAATCAGGAAGTGGGTGGTTTTTGGCCGGATGCCACATCGGCACTGGCGAACGCCTTGCTCGCCGCGCGGGGCAGTGGGTAGGCACTGAAAACGGCGTTCAAGTCCGCCGTCACCGGGGCCAGTGCCAGCGTTTGGCCGACCTGACAGGCGGCGGTGCAGGACGCGCAGTAGGCGTCCTCAGGGGTCTGCGCACAGTCATGCGCAGGGGCCATTGCATGAGTCGCCTCGGATGCCCCGGCCTCATGGCCTGAATGCACTCCAGCGACCATTTCATGGGGGTGAGTAGCTATTATTTTCGTAGTGGATTGGTTGGGCCGCAAGGCGACTTGCATCATTTCGTTAGCCGTCGCGTCGCTCATCCAGCCGCGCAAGGGCAGCAGGGCGATCATGAGGGCGAAGAGCAGCAATCGCATTAATCAATGATAAGCCAATTGTTGAAAGGTGCCTGCCCGGGTTTGACTTTCATCGGGCGGCAGGCCGGCGGGCGTGCTTGTGTTGGCCGCGGTCGGACGCGCAAAATCAGACTTGACGCGCTTTGCCGATGCCACAAAAGGAGACTGTGAATTGAAACTGCAATCCGCACGCTGGAAACCAGGGGTTCTGGCCGCTTTTGGGTCGGCTTTTTTGTTTGGGGCGGGGACGCCGCTGGCCAAATGGCTGCTGGACCAGATGAGTCCCTGGCTGCTTGCGGGCCTTCTTTACCTGGGATCAGGCATCGGCTTGGCGCTTTATCGCCAGCTGCGTGGCGCGAGCCGACCGCATCTGAATGCTGGCGAAATGCGCTGGCTGATTGCGGCGGTGCTGTGTGGCGGCGGCATTGCCCCGGTGCTCTTGATGTTCGGCCTGTCGGCAATGCCCGCCAGTCATGCGGCTTTGCTGCTCAATGCCGAAGCGGTGCTGACCGCGCTTCTGGCCTGGGGCCTGTTCAGGGAAAACGTCGACAAGCGCATTGCCATCGGCATGGCCGCGATTGTGGCGGGCGCTCTTTTGCTGAGCTGGCAGCCCAATGACGCGCCAACTGCCGCATCGCTGTGGCCTGCGCTGGCCGTGCTGCTGGCATGCTTTTTCTGGGCGCTGGACAACAACTTCACGCGCAAGGTCGCGCTGGCCGACGCTTCCTGGATTGCCTGCGTAAAAGGCCTGGCGGCGGGCACAACCAATTTGTTGCTGGCGTTCTTGGCGGGCGCTGCGCTGCCGAACGCGCTCAAGGTCTCGGCGGCCATGGGCGTGGGTTTTTTCGCTTATGGCGTGAGCCTGGCCTTTTTTGTGGTGGCGCTGCGGCATCTCGGCGCGTCGCGCGCGGGTGCTTATTTTTCAACGGCGCCTTTTGTCGGCGCGCTGTTTTCGGTGCTCTTTCTCGCAGAGCCCATTACCTGGCAACTGCTGGCTGCCGCATTGCTGATGGCGCTCGGCATCTGGCTGCACCTGACCGAACACCACGCTCACGGTCATCTGCACGCGGCGGCGGAACACGCGCATCGGCATGCCCATCCGTCGCACGACGGGCACCATCAGCACGAGCATGTGCCGGCATTTGAGGGTCAGCATTCTCATCGCCACCGCCATGAACCCATGGGCCACAGCCATGCCCACTACCCGGATGCTCACCACCGTCATGAGCATTGAACAACTGGCACGCCGGCGCCTCATGCTGGCGGCCATCAACATCTGGTTTGATGGATGAACAGTGGCTTTGTCAATGCAAAAAACCGCAGGATTGAACGCGCTACTTTTTTGGGCTGCAGCGCCAATTCCGGCTTAACTCGGTTATCGTGCACCCATCACTGTATTGAA
>MERZ01000294.1:0-1859 GCA_001770785.1 Burkholderiales bacterium RIFCSPHIGHO2_12_FULL_61_11 | reverse complement strand
CTGCCTCTGCGTTGTCCGCGAGCATGACCCCTCCTCCAACTGAAACAGACCGACCAACATTTGAAAAGCCCCTGTCTGGCTGGCGTTTGCGCTGGTACACGATTATTTTTGAGGCAGACACTCTCGCCGGGCGCCGGTTTGACCAGGCCCTGATTGCCGTCATCCTGACGAGCATCGCCGTGGTGATGGCCGACAGCGTTCAGGCTGTGCACCTGGCGTATGGTCCGACGCTCCTGGCGATAGAGTGGATTTTCACCCTGCTTTTTACCGCTGAATACATTGCCCGGCTGCTGTGCGTGCGCAAGCCGGTGCAGTATGCGGGCAGTTTTTTCGGCATCATTGATTTGATTGCCGTGCTGCCAACCTATCTGGCGTTTTTCTTTCCGGGGCTCCATGCGCTTCTCGATGTGCGCGTGCTGCGGCTGCTGCGCATTTTCCGGGTGTTCAAGCTCACGGCTTATGTGGCCGAATACCAGTTTCTCGGTCGCTCACTGGCAGCCAGCGGCCGAAAAATACTGGTCTTCCTGTCGGCCGTCCTGATGCTGGTGCTGATCATGGGAACAGTCATGTATGTGGTGGAAGGCCAGACCAACGGCTATACCAGCATTCCCACCTCGGTCTACTGGGCCATCACCACGGTGACGACGGTGGGCTTTGGCGACATCTCGCCCAGGACCGATCTGGGGCGGCTGATTTCTTCCTTCCTGATGCTGATGGGTTGGGGCATTCTGGCCGTTCCCACGGGCATTGTGACGGCGGAAATGGCGGCGCAGCGGTGGCAGCAGGTGCCGCAGCAGGCGCCCACCACACGCACCTGTCATGAGTGCCTGACCGAAGGCCATGCGGCGGATGCCAATTTTTGCTTCCACTGCGGCGCCCGGTTGCCGCTTTACCAACAGCAGACAAAACCACCCGAATCACCCGAGGCGCCTGCCGCCGCCTCCCGAAAATCCTGACAGCTTAGGCTGCGGCGGTGAGCCTGCGCGGCGTGATTTCCACGGAATTGGCGGCGCTGCTCATCCATACCGTGCCGTCCTGAACCGTCACTTGCAGCTGCATGCCGCGCTCGGCCAGCTTGGCCAGTGCCTGGCTTTGCGCCGCCTCAATCTGCCACACCACCAGATTGGGAGCGCGCGTCAGCTTGGCTTCAATGCCTTTCCACCAGACCGGCGTGCTGCTGGAAAAGCTGATGACCGTGACGCGTTCGGCGCGGCCTGCGGCACGCATCAGGCGCTTGTCATCGGGCTGGCCGACGTCGATCCAGTGCCGCACGGCGTCGGTGTAATCCTTGTGCCATAGCGCAGGCTCGTTCACGTCCCACAGGTCCTTGGCAAATTCAAGCTTTCCCTGCTTGTCGTCGGCGGGCACGTTGAGGGCAAAGGCCAGCAAGCGGATCATCATGCGTTCGTCGGTTTCCGAAGGATGGCGCGCAATGATCACGCTGTGATCGGCATAGACAGCGCGGTCCATGTCGGCGATTTGCAGTTGGGCTTTGTAGATGGTGGCTTTGATGGCCATGGGAAATAGCTCTCAGGTGGCGGGCTTGGTTGAGCCTGCGTTAAACCTTCTATTGGAACAGCCTTTTTTCCGGCAAGCCAAACGGGGCGCGCGGGGTGGCTATAGTTTGCCCATGCTTACCTTGTCCGTACTTGACCAGTCGGTCGCCGTGACCGGCCGCTCCGAAGACGCCTCCATCCGCGAAACGCTGGCGCTGGCGCAGCACTGCGAGGCGCTCGGTTATCACCGTTTCTGGGTCAGCGAGCACCACAGCCACCCCAGCATCGTCGGCTCGGCGCCAGAGATACTGATGGCGGCGATTGCGGCGACCACCCGGCGCATTCGCGTGGGCAGCGCGGGCG
>MERZ01000293.1:565-1060 GCA_001770785.1 Burkholderiales bacterium RIFCSPHIGHO2_12_FULL_61_11 | reverse complement strand
CCGCGCGCAGCTGGCCGAAATTTCCGGCGGCGACGCGGCCGCGGAGCGCGCCATCTTGACCGATTTCCGGGAGGTCAACGATGAAGATGTGATAATTCTCGGGCAGGCGCTGGAAAAACGCGATATTGTGCTGGTGACGCGGGTTTCACATGGCATCAAAGGCGCCAGCAGGATCATCGGCGCGAATCGATTGGCGCACGCGTCGGAACGCCTCGAACAAGCCGGACGCGCCAATGACTGGCCCCAAGTCGATGCCAATCGGAAAGTCTTTTACCGGGAACTGGAACGCCTGAACAATTTTCTCGGCGCGCTTTGAAGCCGGAAAGGGGCGCGCATCGAGTGGTTTTCTTGGACCGATCGCCGTTTTCACAATGAATGTCATGCAGATTGCCGATTTACATTTCTTGGTCGCCGAAGACCACAGTTTCCAGCGCCGCTCGCTGGTGCGGATCTTGAACAACCTCGGCGCCCGGAACATCGTCGAAGCGGTCGACG
>MERZ01000293.1:0-471 GCA_001770785.1 Burkholderiales bacterium RIFCSPHIGHO2_12_FULL_61_11 | reverse complement strand
GATTCGGCACCTGGCCGAAGCGAACAGCCGGGTTTCGCTGATCCTGGCGAGCGCGCTCGACCGCACTTTGATCGCGTCGGTCGAGACCATGGTCAAGGCGTACGGCATCACGCTGCTGGGTGCGATCGAAAAGCCCGCGACGATCGAAAAGCTGCAAAACCTGATCAATTTGTACCGGGCTCCGGCGGCGTTATCCGAATCCCCGCAAGCCGCGCTTCCCCGCTTCGCGCTCGAGGATATCGTGCACGGATTGCAGGCAAAGCAGTTCGGCGCTTTTTTTCAGCCGAAAGTCGAGATCGCAAATGGGCGGGTGACCGGGGTGGAAGCGCTGGCGCGCTGGCATCATCCGCATTACGGGCTGGTGGCGCCGGGCGCCTTCATCCAGCATATGGAGCAACACGGCTTGATCGACCGGTTGACCTGGGTCGTCATCGAAAGCTCGGTCGCTGCGTGCCGCGCCTGGAGCGATCT
>MERZ01000292.1:5238-6246 GCA_001770785.1 Burkholderiales bacterium RIFCSPHIGHO2_12_FULL_61_11 | reverse complement strand
CTGCTTCTTGGCATGGGCATGCCGACGCCGAGTGTGTACATCCTGGCAGCAGTGCTGGTCGCGCCAGCCCTGACTCAGTTGGGCGTTTCTCTGATGGCCGCCCACCTATTCCTGGTCTATTACGCCAGCCTCTCCGCGATGACCCCGCCGATTGCGGTCGCCGCCTTCGCCGCAGCGCCGATCGCCCTTGCCCACCCGATGGCGATCGGCTTGAATGCAGTGCGAATGGCCATGATCGCCTTCGTCGTTCCGTTCGCCTTCGTGTACAACAACGGCATTCTTCTGTCCGGAAACACCTGGCATGTCACCTTCTCCTGTCTCGCCGTCACGGCCGCAGTGGCGTGTCTCTGCCTGGCCGCGGAAGGCTTCTGGAAACGCCCGATCGGTGCCGTGTGCCGCCTGCTCTTCTTCGCCGCGGGCATCGGTTTGATGACCCCCTTGCTGACGCTCCAGGTCGGCGCCGGCGTTATTGCAGTCGTCGCCCTGCTGGTCCTGCGGCGGCAGGGATTAGCGGTCGTCTGCGCGCGTGAAACCCTGCCCCGCTGACGCCAATCTCTCAAGCAGGGGATTTCGGCTATCGATGAAATCGCCGCGACCGGCCCGCCCTATGGTTCTGGCGCAGGAAAACCCGCGAAAAGCAAAGCTCGAAAAGCAAAGCTCGACACGGGTTTTTTTTGTCAAATCAACGGCCGCCAGAAGCCCCAAGAGACGCCCGGGCTGCTGGAAAATGTGGTCAGGCGGCCACGCGCAGTATTACCTTGCCGACGGTGCGGCGCCCAAGCACCGCATCCAGGGCCTCTGCAAAGTGCTCGAGCGGATAGGTCTCGGCCACAAGCGGCCGAATTTTTTCCTGCTCATGCCATTCGAAGATCTGCTTGAAAGCAGCCCGAACCTGGGGCTCGTAACGCGCGCGCTCGTCGACGGGTGACCAGCCGATGTAGGCGCCGAAATTGAAGCCGAGCACCGAGAGGTTCCTGACGAGCAGGATGTTCGGCTGGACCTGCGGCA
>MERZ01000292.1:4664-5205 GCA_001770785.1 Burkholderiales bacterium RIFCSPHIGHO2_12_FULL_61_11 | reverse complement strand
GGCCGCCCGACTGCAGGCTGCGCAGCGCGGCCTCGGAGAGTTCGCCGCCGACCGGGTCGAACACGACATCGACGCCTTGGTGCGGCGACAGGCGCCGGATCGCCTCGCGGAGCTCCTCGTGGCGGTAGTCGATGCAGACGTCGGCACCATGGTCGCGGGCAACGGCGCATTTCTCGGGACCGCCGGCAGCGGCGATGACGCGCGCGCCCATCGCCCGGCCCACCTCAACCGCAGCGAGGCCTACTCCGCCCGCGGCGGCGAGTACCAGCAGCGTCTGGCCTGCCTCAAGGCGCGCCCGCCAGGCGAGTGCGCCGTAGGCGGTACCGTAGGAAACCCCGAGATGCAGGGCCGCAGCCGACTCGATCCCGTCGGGCAGCGGATAAACCGTGGCTTCGGGGCTGACCGCCTGCTCGGCGTAGCCGCCCCAGCCGATGAGCGCGAGCACACGCTGGCCGGTCTGGCAGGCGGTAACGCCGGGCGCCACTTCGATCACGCGACCGACGACTTCCGCGCCCGGGATGAAGGGCAGGGACGGCTTGAC
>MERZ01000292.1:0-4655 GCA_001770785.1 Burkholderiales bacterium RIFCSPHIGHO2_12_FULL_61_11 | reverse complement strand
GCGGAAGCTCCGGGGCCGGAAATTCCTCGACCCGCAGGTTGTGGTAATCACCGAAACGATGGCAGACAAGTGCGCGCATACTGGCGCGGGGTAGGCCGCGCCCCTCCTTTCTGTTGGTCAGCGGACGCCAGAAGCGTCAATAATGGTTGCAACCGGATTCCGGGAGATTGGCGTCGACGGGAACAACGGATGGCGAGTGGATCGGTCATGCAAGTCTTTCCACGGAATCGGCTCGCTTGGAAGTTTGGCACGGGCGCTCGGTCCTGTCGCTACGAGCTCTGCTTGTCGAGCCAGTCGACGAGACCCTGAGTGTTGACTTCAATATCGGCCGCGAGAAGTTCCCGCATTGCGTCGCCGCGAAGCCCCCAGTTTTGTCGCCGTGCTTCCTCCTCGATCAGGCCGGCGAGTGCCGCATGGAGTTGCTCGTGTCGTCTCGTCCCGGTGCCAGCGACTGAGCGCGCCGCGGCGACGAAGCTGTCGATGAGCCGATGCAGGTCTTGGGCTAAGCGCGGAATGTCACGGAGCCGACCGAAATGGGTGACATATACGGCTTCCGGCTTCAGCGCCACGATCCGCTCGACCGATTCATGCATGGCGTCGGGATCGAACTGGGTGGGCGTAGCCGCCGGCAGGACGAAGGCACGCCCGGCGTTGTCGAGTTCGCGGTAGGACAGGCCGAAGGTATCGCCGGCAAAGACATGCCCGCTCGCATCGTCAAGATAGCAGACGTGGTGCCTGGCATGGCCGGGTGTGTCGAGGACGCGGAGGGTGCTCGCCCCTAACGTCAGGACACTGCCCTCGCCCACCTCGACGATGCGCGGGGCTGCGACCGGCAGGATTTCGCCATAGGTTTCACGCGTTTCAATTTCGCCATACACGGCGACCGTACCCGCCACCAGCCGCGATGGATCGACCATGTGGCGAGCCCCCCGTTGATGAACGGCCAGGCGTGCATTGGGCAGAAGACGCATCAGCGCGCCCGCAGCGCCGGCGTGGTCGAGGTGGATGTGGGTGAGCAGTATCCAGTCGATCTGCGCCAGCCGCAGGCCGCGCGCTTCCAGTGCCGCCAGCACGGTCGGCACATTGGGACTTGTTGCGGTGTCTACCAGAGCCGCACGGCCGTCACGGACGATGCAGTGGACCGCCGCCAGCTTCGGACGGGTAAAGCCGCTGTCGATGACCGAAATGCCGTGAGCATTGGCGATGCTTGTTTCCATGGCTTGCCGGGTATCGGATCGTAGCATTGAGCGGGGAACTTGCTTCAGCGGAGCAGATGGCCGAACTTCTCGCGCGCCTCCAGCAATTCTTCCGGACTGAGGCGGTTGACCCGCGGGAACTTGTCGCGCCAGTGGAACGGCCGGCAGGCGTCGATGATCGCTCTCGAATTGGTGAAGTTGCCCTTCTCCCTGTCCTCGGGAGCGAGCCGCGGATCGAGCGGCGTGCTCCAGGTGTTGGTGATGATATCGATGCAAGTCGCCGGATCGGAGCGGGTCGTCATTGCCCACATCACTTCCTCCAGGTTGGACACGTCAACGTCGTCGTCCACCACCACCACGTACTTGCCGGCATAGGCGCCCACATGGCACTGGCTGGCGACGTGCCCGGCCTGCTTGACGTGGCCGGGATAGCGCTGCTTGATCGCAATGGCGAGCAGCATGCGCGCGCCGCCCGCCTCATGGGCCCAGGCGGCGGTGATGTCCGGCACGCCGGCCTTTTCGATTTCCTGCTTGAGCAGCGCAGAGCGCACCACGGCACGGTAGCGGGCCATCTCGTCCGGCGGGCAGAGCGGCGGGCAACCGAGAATGATCGGCTTGTTGCGGTGGTAGATGGCCTTGATCTCGAGTATCGGCTCCTCGCGCACATCGCTTGCGTAATAGCCGGTCCATTCGCCGAAGGGCCCTTCCTTCTTTCGCGCCGTCGGGTGCACATAGCCCTCGATCACGAGTTCGGCATTGGCGGGGAACGGGATGCCGGTGACCTTGCCGCGCACCGTCTTCATCGCCTTGCCGCGCAGCGCCCCGACCATGTCGAACTCGCACACGCCGTAGGGCACTTCGGTGCTGGCCAGCAGGAAGGTCAGGGGATCGCCGCCGATCACGATCGCCGTGGGCATGGGCTCGCCGCGCGCCTCGAACTTGTCGCGGTGAATGCGGCCGTGCTTGCCCGGGGAAATATAGAAGCCGACGGTCTTCTTGTCATGGATCATGACCCGGTAGGTACCGGCGTTGAGCCAGTTCTCGTCAGGGTCCCGGGTAACGTTGTAGCTGCCGGTGCCGATGTAGCGGCCGCCGTCGTGGGCGTGCCACTGCGGGGTGGGAAACTTGGTGATGTCGATGTCGTCGCCCATCAGGACGTTTTCAAAGATCGGGCCGTCGGCGACCTCCTCGTGCGGGATCGGCTTCATGCCGCGCAGATTGTTTTCGAGGAAGGCCTGGGACAATTCGAGACGGCTGTAATGGGCGGGAAAGCCCATCGTCATATTCTTGCGCTTGCCGCCGAAAAAGTTCACCAGGACCCGGTGTCCTTTCTCGCAACCCGGCACCTCGTCGAAAATCACGCACGGCGACGCGTCGGAATGCATCATCAGATCCGCGGCCAGGCCGATTTCCTTCTGCCACGATGCGCCCTTCACCACTTCCACTTCGCCCAGTTTCTCCGCCTCGGCGATCCACTCGCGCAGATCCCCGTAAGGGATATGGAAACTCTCCGCCGCCGTCCCTTCAAGGCCGCCGTCCACGACATTTTTAATGGCATTGTCATTCATTTGGTCTTCTCCTCGGTTGATGCCGCGCCACGCCCCGGGCCCGGCAATAAAAAATTATTTTCTCGGGGGGCGGCCTCAGGCGAAGGCACCCTGCCGCTGGTAGTCGGCATACTCCTGCCCGGTCAAGCCGAGAAAGTCCTGAAAGACGATGTCATTGTGCTCACCGATCAGCGGGGCGGCTGCCATCACGTCACCCGGCGTATCGGAAAGCTCGAACGCCGAGTAATAACAGCTCAGGTCGCCGATCGCCCCATGCAGACGGCGACGCCATATGCGGCGGTACAAAAGCTGCGGGTCGCGAAACAGATCGGCAATCGTATTCACCGGGTAGGCATGAACTCGTGCGGCCTGGAAAAGGGCGGCGGCGGCGGCGGCGTCCTGGGTCAGCGACCACCGGGCGATGAGCGCGTCCAGTTCCGGGCCATTCGCCTTGCGCAGTTCCAGGGTGGCAAAATGCGGGTCCGCCGTCAACTCCGGGCGTCCCAATATACCGGCAAAACGTCCGAACTCGTCGTCGGACCAGCAGGAAAGAGCCAGCCACTGCCCCTCCCGACATTGATAGGCATCGTGTGGGGCAGCCTTGGGGTCGCTGTTGCAAGCTCGGTCGGCGATGCCACCGTTAGCATGGTAATCAAGCAAGGCACCGGCGACAAACATCAGGCCGCTTTCGTATTGCGCCAGATCAACCCGCGCCCCTTGTCCGGTCCGCCGCTGTCGATCGAGTGCCGCCAGCACCGCCGCCGCCCCCAAAGTCGAGGCGATGAAGTCGATATACGGTCCATAGAGCAGCATCGGCGGCCCGTCCGGGCTGCCGGTCAAGCCGCAGAAGCCGGCGAGCGCCGAAAGCTGGGAGCCGAATCCCGGAGTTTGCGCGCGCGGCCCGGTTTGCCCCATGTTGCAGCTCGAAATCATGATGATTCCCGGATTCAGCTCGCGCGCTGTCTCATAGCCGAGCCCGAGGCGGGACATCACCTCCGGCCGCATGTTTTCAATGACGATGTCGGCCCAGCCGACCAGGCGTTGTGCCAGCTCGATCCCAGCGTCGGTCTTGAGATCCAGTGTCACCGCATACTTGGAGTCGTTGAAAATCGCAAAGCATCCGCCGCGATCCGGCCCTGGCACTCTGTCCTTGAAAGGCGGATACTCATTGCGAAAACCGTCCGGGCGCTGGTGTGATTCGACGTGCACGACCGTCGCACCAAAGGTTGCCAGCATCTTGCCAATGTGCGGCCCGGCCGCGTAAGCGCCAAACTCCGCCACCTTCACGCCGGACAGGGCTTGCGAAATCGCGCTCATACGAATGCTACCTTTTCAGTCATGTCGATGCTTTCGACCGCATGGCCGCCAGTCCCTAACTCGGCCAGCAGTCCCTGAATATCAACCTCTTTGCCCGGAAAATGGCGCAACGGCGCGCGCACCTGGTCGACGATGGCGAAACTGCCGCAATGTCGCTGAGACTCCCCGTCGGAGCCCGCCAAGTCCTGCCAGAAATTTCGCGCCGCGAGCTGTGGGTCGCTGGCAATATCGGGCATGTTCGATACGGGGTAACCGAGCATTTCCCGCCGGCTGGCTTCCTCGAGGAATTCGCGCTTGGCAATGCGCATGAAAAAGGCGGCGATCGGTCGTTCCAGCGCATCCACCTCTTGCTGGGTTGCGATTTTTGGGTCGAACCGCTTCCAGTCGACCGATTCCAATGCGCCCAGGTCCGCGCCCCGCTCGCGCATCCACGCGACCAGTCGGGCATTGGTGCGTCTGCCCGCCGGCCCGCCATAGAGAACGAAGTTGAGGTAGCCGTCGGCGCAGGGCCAGAAGGCGCGGTAGCGCGCGCCCTTGATCGAGCGCCCGGTGACGTAGGCCCCGGCCCGGGTGGGGAGGGTCTGCTCCATATCCC
>MERZ01000291.1:770-1754 GCA_001770785.1 Burkholderiales bacterium RIFCSPHIGHO2_12_FULL_61_11 | reverse complement strand
ATGCACAGCATGGTGACTTTGCCGCCGAACTTGTCCTTGAGGCGCAGCGCCTCTTCCAGCGAGAACAGGTCATACGGATTGACGATGGCCGGCACCCCCTGGCGCATGATGGTGTTGGTGACCGGGTGGACGCGAATTTGCGCCGAATCCGGAACCTGTTTGATACAAACGACGATGTGCATGGCAATGCTCCTGGAAGTGCTGTTAGGCGACGGCGCGCCGTGGCATGGACGCTTTGAGGCTGTCGAGCGTCACATGCTGGCGGCCGTTGGTGTCCTGGAACACCTTGAACACTTTTTCTTGTGCCGGCGTGGACGTGACGAAATCCGCGTAGGCCTTGACCAGCTGTTCGCGGTACAGGGTGTAGAGGCCCACTTCATTGGTCTGCACCAGCAGGTTCTCCTGGCGGATGTACTGAAAGAATCGCTTGAGGATGTGCAGCCGGCTGACGTTGACCACATGCTGGTCGAAAGGCACGCCAAAGTACTGCAGAAAATCCTCGGCGCAGGACAGGGTTTTGAGTTGTTGAAGAAAGTTTTCCATCGGGTCTTACTCCATGGCGACAGGTTGAAGGAAAGATTTTTTGAAACCGGGTTCGGTGGTGCAGTGGTCGTCGCAGGCACCGCAGGGCGCCTCAAACGTGGCGAAGCTGTGGCTCTGCGCTTGCACCAGTTCCAGCTGCGCAACCCGGTCCAGCAGGCAGGCAATGGCCTTGCCCACCGGGTCGGGAATCTGGTGGTGGTCCAGGTCAAAACCGTAGGTGGTGCGGCGGCGCGGCGCCACCACGCGGCCCGGAATGCCGACCACGGTGGCGTCGGCCGGGACCGCATCAATCACCACCGAGTTGGCTGCCACGCGCGCCCGGTCGCCGATCCGGATCGGGCCCAGTATCTTGGCACCGGCCCCCACCACCACCTGGTGACCCAGGGTGGGATGGCGCTTGCCGATGGTCCAGTTGGTGCCGCCCAGCGTCACGCCGTGATA
>MERZ01000291.1:0-749 GCA_001770785.1 Burkholderiales bacterium RIFCSPHIGHO2_12_FULL_61_11 | reverse complement strand
CGAGCACCGGGATGAATGTCGACCTGGGTCAGAGCGCGCGAGATAAAGGAGACCCAGCGCGGCAGGTAACGCCAGCCGCGCAGCCACAAGGCGTGCGCCATGCGGTGCAGCGCGATCGCCTGCACCCCCGGGTAGATGGTCCAGACTTCCAGCAGGCTGCGCGCCGCTGGATCACGCTCCAGCACACAGCGCGCGTCTTCGCGCACCAGCGACCACCAGGAACGCGCGGGCGCATCGGGCTCTGGCGCTGGCTGCGCGGCAAGGGTGCTCTTGGATGCTTTCATGACAAACCCAAGGCCGCCGGGTGGATCGTGTGCGCCGCAAAAGGCAGCTGCGAATCGCGTAAAAAACCGCGTAGCTCGTTCGGTGTTGCTTCCTGCTTGACGCGCATGGCGTGGTCGCGAATGCGCGCCAGCACGCGACCGGTCAATGCATCGTCGTCCAACACCACGCCCAGCAAGCCGTAGGCCTGGCGCACCGCCTGCGAGCCGGAATGCTTGCCCAGCACCGTGCGCCGCTGACGGCCGAGTTCCGAAGGATCGAAGCTCTCGTAGGTGGACGCATTCTTGAGCAGGCCATCGATATGAATGCCGGACTCATGCGTAAACACGGCCTCGCCCACGATGCTCTTGTTAAAAGCCACCTGGCGACCGGAGGCGCGCGCCACCAGCCGTGAGATTGACACCAGCGCGTGCGT
The DNA here is from genome assembly GCA_001770785.1 of Burkholderiales bacterium RIFCSPHIGHO2_12_FULL_61_11. GTDB lineage: Bacteria > Pseudomonadota > Gammaproteobacteria > Burkholderiales > Burkholderiaceae_C > Polaromonas. The sequence continues at coordinate 52 of MERZ01000291.1, read as the reverse complement.
GTCCACACCGGTCTCAGCGTGGTGCAAGTGACGCACACCCATTACCACTTCT
>MERZ01000290.1 GCA_001770785.1 Burkholderiales bacterium RIFCSPHIGHO2_12_FULL_61_11 | reverse complement strand
CCGCGAGGTATTGCCGGGATGGATGCGGCAGACCATGAAGCTGTTGTGGTGCGCGGCCACCAGGTCACCGGACTTCCAGGCGCGGCGGATGAAGTAGTTGTCCTCCCCCGTATGAAGAATGGGGTCGAACTTGTTCTTCTGCCAGTAATCGCGGCGGTAACAGAGGGAGGAGCCGATGCCGATGCCCTGGGCGGAGAAAGAGCCCCACTCGAAGAGTTTGGCGCCATCCCAGAAGAAAACCGTTTGGTAGACGGTGACGGCCTTGGCCGTTTCCAGCAGGCGGTTGACCTGGTCGGAGATGCGGCCGGGGGCCGACCAGTCATCGTCATCCCAGTGGAGGATGATTTCTCCGCGGGCCAGGGCGCAGGCGGCGTTGCGTTTGAGGCCGAGAAATTCCTTGCCGGAATAGTGGGAAACCTTGATTTCAGAGGGCAGACAAGAGTGTCTGCCCCACCAGGAATCTAGGGTGTCTGCCCCACCAGGAACCCCCAATACGATGAGCTCTTTCTCGGGCCAGTCTTGAGAAAGAAAAGAGTCTACCGCCTGGGGCCAGAAGGCCGCCCGGGCGGGAGTGGTCGGGAGGATGCAGGAGACGAACATTAGAAAGGACGAGCAACGAGCATCGAGCACCGGAAAACCACGAAGGAATCACGCAATGGTCTCGATGGCCGAGGGGGCGCAGAGGGCGCGGAAGGCGCGGTCGAGGAGCTCGGCGTTCTGGACGTTGCGGTCGTACAAGAGTTCGAGCTTCAGCAGCCAGGCGTCGCGCAAGTTCGGCGGCAAGGTCACAATGCCGGCGGCGAAGCGGATGGTGATGGGCCAGCCGGTGGCCAAGGTGTCGGTAGGCCAAGTCTCCAGCGGCTCGAAGTGAAGCTCGCCGAAGCGGAAGTCGCCGCCAGATTGGACGGTGAAGGTGGCGGGATCGACGGGGGGACTGGCGGCGGGGTCGTAGAAGGCGACGACGGTGCCGTCTTCTTGGGTGTAGTAGATGCTGACCAGCTCGATGAAGGGCAGGCGGGGGAAGACGAGGAGGGCGGGCCAGGCGGAGAGCTTGGTTTCAAAGACCTGGCGACCGACA
>MERZ01000289.1:6539-8527 GCA_001770785.1 Burkholderiales bacterium RIFCSPHIGHO2_12_FULL_61_11 | reverse complement strand
CACCTACATCATGAACAGCAAGGACCTGCGCGCCGTCGAACATGTGGAGCGGCTGGTGAAAATCGGGGTCGATTCGCTCAAGATCGAGGGCCGCACCAAGAGCCAGTATTACGTCTCGCGCACCGCGCAGGTTTACCGCCGCGCCATCGACGATGCCGCCGCCGGTCGGCCCTTCAACCCCGCCCTGATCACCGAGCTGGAGGGCCTGGCCAATCGTGGCTACACCCCAGGTTTTCTGGAGCGCCGCCCAACGCAGGACACCCAGAACTACGAAACCGGCAGTTCCGAAATGCGCCGCAGCCAGTTCGTCGGCGAGGTCAAGGCTACGCGTGACGGCTGGGCCGAAGTCGAAACCAAAAACCGCTTTCAGGTCGGCGACACGCTGGAAGTCATTCACCCCGGCGGCAACCGCACCGTGCAAGTCACCAGTATGAAAAATCTCGACGGCGAGGTCATCAGCGTTGCGTCCGGCAGCCCGCTGCACGTGTGGATTCCGCTCGATGCGCCCGCTGACGGGGCGCTACTGGCACGCCTTTTCGCATAATAAAAATGCTCTAGACCAAGTCCACAGGGCATCGGCAGCTAGTTAACTGATAGCAAAAAGAAAAGCGGCACGAAGGCCGCTTTTTTATTGAAACCGGCGAGCCTTATGCAGGGACAGCGTCTTTGACAGTCTCGGCCAAATCGGTGTAGTCCTTGACCTGATCAAAGTTCAGGTATTGATAGACCGTGTCGCTGACTGCCGTCAGCACACCCATGTCGGCCATGTATTCGGCTTTGGTCGGGATGCGACCGAGCTTGGCACAAATGGCGGCCAACTCGGCAGAACCCAGGTAGACGTTGGAGTTTTTGCCCAGGCGGTTCGGGAAGTTGCGGGTGGAGGTGGAGAACACGGTAGCGCCCTCTTTGACCTGCGCCTGGTTGCCCATGCACAGGCTGCAGCCCGGCATTTCCATGCGCGCACCAGCCGAGCCCAGCACGCCGTAGTGGCCTTCTTCGCTGAGCTGCCTGGCATCCATCTTGGTCGGTGGCGCCATCCAGAGCTTGACGGGAATGTCGCGCTTGTTTTCAAGCAGCTTGGACGCGGCGCGGAAGTGGCCGATATTGGTCATGCAACTGCCGATGAAGACTTCGTCAATGACGGCACCGGCCACCTCGCTGAGCGTCTTGACGTCATCGGGGTCGTTCGGGCAGGCCACGATGGGCTCGTGAATGTCGGCCAGATCGATCTCGATCACGGCGGCGTATTCGGCATCCGCGTCGGCCTTGAGCAATTGCGGGTTGGCCAGCCAGGCCTGCATGGCGGCGATGCGGCGTTTGATGGTGCGTACATCAGAGTAGCCCGTCGCGATCATCGATTTGAGCAGGGTGATGTTGCTGGTGATGTACTCGATGATGGGTTGCTTGTTCAGGTGCACGGTGCAGCCGCCAGCGGAACGCTCGGCCGAGGAGTCGCTCAGTTCAAAGGCTTGCTCAACTTTCAAATCAGGCAGGCCTTCGATCTCAAGGATGCGGCCCGAGAAAACGTTTTTCTTTCCCTGCTTGGCAACAGTCATCAAGCCCGCCTTGATGGCGTATAGCGGAATCGCATTGACCAGGTCGCGCAAGGTGACGCCGGGCTGCATTTTTCCCTTGAAACGCACCAGCACGCTCTCTGGCATGTCCAGCGGCATCACACCCGTTGCCGCGCCGAACGCGACCAGGCCGGAGCCTGCGGGGAAGCTGATGCCGATCGGGAAACGCGTGTGGCTGTCGCCGCCGGTTCCGACGGTGTCGGGCAACAGCATGCGGTTGAGCCAGCTGTGGATGATGCCGTCGCCGGGGCGCAGCGGGACACCGCCGCGCGTGCTCATGAACTCTGGCAGCTCATGGTGCATCTTCACATCAATGGGCTTGGGATAGGCTGCCGTATGGCAAAACGACTGCATCACCAGATCGGCGCTGAAGCCCAGGCAAGCCAGGTCTTTCAGCTCGTCGCGCGTCATCGG
>MERZ01000289.1:5488-6512 GCA_001770785.1 Burkholderiales bacterium RIFCSPHIGHO2_12_FULL_61_11 | reverse complement strand
GCAGTCCGACGGCGCGGCCCACAATTTTTTGCGCCAGCGTGAAGCCGTGACCCGAGTCACGCGGGTTTTGCGGCAAACGGAACTGGGTCGACAGCGGCAAACCCAGCGCGGCGCGCGCCTTGGCGGTCAGGCCGCGACCAACGATTAGGGGAATTCGGCCACCGGCGCGCACTTCGTCGAGCAGCACATCGCTTTTGAGCTTGAACTCGGCAACCACTTTGCCGTCTTTCAGCGCTTTGCCATCGTAGGGACGCAGCTCAATCACATCGCCCATGGCCATCCGGCTCACATCAAGCTCGATCGGCAGCGCGCCGGAGTCTTCCATGGTGTTGTAGAAAATCGGCGCGATTTTGCCGCCCAGGCAGACGCCGCCAAAGCGCTTGTTGGGGACATACGAAATGTCTTCACCCGTCCACCACAGCACCGAGTTGGTCGCTGACTTGCGCGACGAGCCGGTGCCCACGACGTCACCCACATAAGCGACGAGGTTGCCCTTGACCTTGAGTTCCTCAATGAACTTGACCGGTCCACGCTTGCCGTCTTCTTCCGGCGTGACGCCGGGTCGGGCATTTTTGTGCATGGCCAGCGCGTGCAGCGGAATATCGGGGCGGCTCCAGGCGTCGGGCGCGGGGGACAGGTCGTCGGTGTTGATTTCGCCGGCCACCTTGAAGATCGTCAGCTTGATGGACGCAGGCACTTCAGGCCGGCTGGTGAACCACTCGGCGTCGGCCCAGCTTTGCAGCACAGCCTTGGCGTACTTGTTGCCCTTCTCGGCTTTTTCCTGGACGTCGTGGAACTGGTCGAACATCAGCAGGGTGTTTTTCAGGCCACTGGCGGCCTGGCTTGCGACGCTCTCGTCGGCGTTGCCCAGCAGGTCGATCATCGGGCTGATGTTGTAGCCGCCCAGCATGGTGCCCAGCAACTGCGTGGCCTGCACGCGCGAAATCAGTGCACATTTTTCCGTGCCGTGCGCCACCGCCGCGAGGTAGCTGGCCTTGACCTTGGCCGCATCGTCCACACCGGC
>MERZ01000289.1:4719-5482 GCA_001770785.1 Burkholderiales bacterium RIFCSPHIGHO2_12_FULL_61_11 | reverse complement strand
GCGGTGCGTGATCAGATCCAGCAAAAACGCTTCTTCACCCTTGGGTGGGTTCTTAAGCAGTTCGATGACCTCCGCGGTCTGCTGGGCCGTGAGCGGCAGCGGGGGAATGCCCAGTTGCGCGCGTTCGGCGGCCTGCTTGCGGTAGGTTGGCAAAAACTCAAATGACATTCTGGCTACTCCTGGTTTCAAAATCGTTGAAAAAAAGTGGGGATTAAAAATGGTGCTTACCTGGCGGCGGACGCAGGCAGGCTTGGCGCCGCGGCCGTCGGCTCCATGGCGATCACGGCCGTCGGGGTCACCACGGGCTTGGGCGCGTCCAGCAGGCTGGGAGCCGGATTGATCTTCAATTGCTCGGCCACGGCGACTTGCGCCGGGCTCTGGCACTCATCGGCCAGACGAATGCCCAGCTTCTGGTTCATCAGCATGGACTTGTTGGCCAGTTGCAGCCATACCGCGCCGCCCTTTCGGTCTTCCAGGCGAATGGCCCCGGTCGAGGTGAGCACCGGAAACATGCGGTACTTGAAACTTTTCCCCTGCATATCAAAGTAGCCGGGTGATTTGTCATCTTTTGCCAGCGTGACCGATGCGCCGAGTTCGCAAGGCAGGTTGCCCACGTCCACCCGCTCGGCAATGGCCAGCTCGGCGGGGTTCATGGCGGCCTCGGCGGCTTCAATCCCGGCGGCCACATTCTTGGCGGTGCTCTTGAGATTGGCGCGGTTGATGCTGACGACGCGCTTCTTTTTGGCATCGGCAGCGGCCGGTT
>MERZ01000289.1:0-4701 GCA_001770785.1 Burkholderiales bacterium RIFCSPHIGHO2_12_FULL_61_11 | reverse complement strand
CTGGTGGCAGCCATCAATACGGCAGAAGCCAAGGTGGCGGCGAAATAGGCGCTAGGGGTGCTTGTCATACGACCTCCATAATTGATGTGATGTGATGAATAACTACTGAACAACGGTCTGGAAATAGCCTTGCGCGTCAGCGGGAAGCGCCCGGCCGGTCTGGTGCGCTCGCTCAATCACCTGCCAGAAGTAACGGTAACTTGCACGGTCGTGCAATTTTCCATCAAAACTAATGAGAGCCCAATCCGCATGGGCAGCACTAGCTATTATTTTTGCAGCATCTTCGATTTCGCCCTCGGTCGGCGCAAAGGCCTCCAGGATAGGACGAATCTGCTTCGGGTGAATACTCCACATGCGCGTATAGCCCAATTCGCGGGCGGCCCGGCGGGCGGCGGCAGTCAATGCCGCAGTGTCATTGAACTCCGTGACCACGCAATGGGATGGCACCTTGCCGTGGGCGTGGCAGCTTGACGCAATCTCCAGCTTGGCGCGCACCACCAGGGGATGGGTGAACTGGCCCCGGCTGCCCATGCCATCGACCGGTATGGCGCCGCCATGGGCCGACACGAAATCCATCAAGCCAAAGCTGAGCGACTGCACCCGGGGGTGCGCGGCAATTTCAAAGGCGCGATGCACTGCGGCAGGTGACTCGATCAGCACATGCAGCGGCAAGTGATCAGCCGACGCAGCCAGCAGCGCCTGCTCGGCCTTGATCACGTCATCGACGGATTCCACCTTGGGCACCATGATGTGGGTGATCTTGTGCGCCAGCTTTCCGGCAATGATGGCCATATCGGACTCAAAAGCAGGATGGTTGACCGCGTGCACGCGAACGGCGATGCGGGCTTTCTCGCTGGCAAGCATGGCCAGCGCCACGACCATCGCCGCATGCTCGGCTTCGCCACCCACTGGCGCGCCGTCCTCGCAGTCCAGCGTTACATCAAGAACGCAGGTGCCAAACTCCTCGGTCATCTCGGCCTGCAACTGCAGGCTTTTGCGCATCCGCGTCTCCACGCCGCTGTAGTGGTCGCAAACCGGCAAAAAAAACGTCGCAGCCTGAGCGCCGAGGAGAACTTCGCGCGGATGTTTCACTTTAAGAGCGCGAATTACAGCAGGTGGGCCACGCCGGCCTGCTCGTCCTGCAATTCCTTCAGCGTCTTGTTGATGCGCTCCTGGCTGAAGGCGTCAATCGCGAGACCTTCGACCAGCTTGTATTCGCCGCCTTTGGTGGTGACGGGAAAACCGAACATCACATCTTTCGGAATGCCGTACTGGCCGTCGGACGGGATACCCATGGTGACCCACTTGCCATTCGTGCCCAGCACCCAGTCACGCATGTGGTCAATCGCCGCATTGGCTGCCGATGCGGCGGAAGACACGCCACGCGCCTCGATGATGGCCGCGCCGCGCTTGCCCACGGTGGGCAGGAACACGTCGGCATTCCAGACCTGGTCGTTGATCAGGTCCTTGACGCTTTTGCCATTCACAGTGGCGAAGCGGTAGTCGGCGTACATGGTGGGCGAGTGGTTGCCCCACACCGTGAGTTTTTCGATGTCGGCCACTTTGGTGCCGGTTTTGGCAGCGATCTGACTCAAGGCACGGTTGTGGTCCAGGCGCAGCATGGCTGTGAAGTTCTTGCGTGGCAGATCGGGGGCGCTCTTCATGGCGATGTAGGCGTTGGTGTTGGCGGGGTTGCCGACGACCAGCACCTTGACATTGCGGCTGGCGACGGCATTGAGCGCTTTGCCTTGTGCCGTGAAAATCTGTGCATTGGCGGCCAGCAGGTCGGCGCGCTCCATGCCGGGACCGCGCGGACGGGCACCCACCAGCAGCGCGTAGTCGGTATCCTTGAAGGCGGTCATTGGGTCACCATGGGCTTCAATACCGGCGAGCAGCGGGAAAGCGCAGTCCTCCAGCTCCATGATCACGCCTTTGAGCGCTTTCTGCGGGCCTTCAACGGGAACTTCGAGCAGTTGCAAAATGATGGGCTGGTCTTTGCCAAGCATTTCACCAGAGGCAATGCGGAACAGCAATGCGTAACCGATTTGGCCTGCTGCACCAGTGACTGCAACACGGACGGGTTTTTTGCTCATGATTGACAACTCCAGGAAGTTAAAAATTAGGTGGGAAAGAAAGCGATGTGAGTTCTTTTGCGTCAACCTTGCAAACTTGGGATAAACCCGGGCGGGTTTTTGGGGACGTCTGCCTCTGCTCCCCAAACCCACAGAAGGGGACAAGCCATGCATTGAACTCAAGTTGGAATTTTACGCTTGAAAAATGCCACAGGTCAATTTGTCTTATGTCTTATATAAGATATGATTCAGTTCTAATTTCCATGCGCACCGCGCCGTCAATTAAACCCGCCTTCTCCCTGTCTGCTTATGGCTACCACACTTTTTTCATTGACTGATACTGCTGCCAGCGACCACGAAGCGAGCGCAGCCGTCGGCCTTGCCCCGGCTTTCAGCCCGCTTTATCAGCAGATCAAGGTCTTGATCTTGAAAAGCCTGCAGACCGGCGAGTGGAAGCCGGGCGAACTGATTCCCAGCGAGATGGAGCTGGCCGTGCGCTTTCGCGTCAGCCAGGGAACGGTGCGCAAGGCGATTGACGAGCTCGCCGCCGAAAACCTGGTGATGCGACGCCAGGGCAAGGGCACGTTTGTTGCCACCCATGCCGAGCAGCAGGTGCAATACCGTTTCCTGCGACTGATGCCCAACAGTGGCGACCTCCGCAGTGAAGGACCGGCCGAGCGGCAGATCATCGACTGCAAACGCCTGCGCGCACCCGCAGACATTGCCCGTTCCCTCGCCCTGCGCGCGGGCGATGCCGTGCTGCAGCTGCGCCGGGTCCTGGCCTTCCAGGGCGCGCCCACCATTCTTGAAGACGTCTGGCTGCCCGGTGGCCCTTTCAAGGGCCTGACCGCTGAGCGACTGGCCAGTTACCGCGGCCCGATGTATGTGCTGTTTGAAACCGAATTTGGCGTGCGCATGGTGCGTGCCGAAGAAAAAATTCGGGCGGTTGCCGCCGATGCGGCATCCGCTGAACTGCTGGGAGTGCGGGTGGGCGAGCCGCTGTTGAGTGTGGAACGCACGGCCTATACCTACAACGACTTGCCCATGGAGTTGCGTCGGGGTTTGTATTGCACCGACAAGCACTACTACAAGAACGAACTGAGTTGATCCCAATACTCAAGAAGCTGCAAAGGTTTGTAAATTACCTTAGGGCATTGCCATAGAATTACCATGTTTAGCGAATGGCCGCCTATGCGGTTTTCACCTATTTACACCCACGAAAGCCAAAAAAAATGACCGAGCTGGCATCCAAACAGCGCCCCAAGCGGCCTGAGTTTCGCAATATCAACGCCTTCAAGGATCTGACTACCTACCGCCTGCCCCTCGCAGGTTTTGTCTCCATCCTCCACCGCATCAGCGGAGCCATCATGTTCCTCCTGATGCCCTTCATCATCTGGATGTTCGACACCTCGATTTCATCCGAAATTTCATTTGAAAAATTCAAGGCTGCCTTCAACGTCGGCATGCTGGGCCTGCCCGGTGTACTGTGGAAGCTGGTCGCGCTGGCGCTGATCTGGGCCTACCTGCACCATTTCATCGCCGGCCTTCGCCATCTGTGGATGGACATCAGCCACGCGGCCATCAACCTGCAATTCGGCAAATCGTCAGCCATCGCCACGCTGGCCTTGAGCATTGGCCTGACATTCGTGCTGGGCGCCAAGCTGTTTGGTCTTTACTGATTTCCAAAGGAACATATCATGTCTGTCAATTTCGGCGCCAAGCGCCTCGCTGTCGGTGCTCATTACGGTCTGCGTGACTGGCTCGGCCAGAGCGTGACCGCGGCCCTCATGGCCCTGTTCACCCTGCTGGTGCTGGCCCAGCTCGTTTTCAGCAAAGGCCCTATCGGTTATGACCAATGGGCCGGCATCTTTTCATCGCAGTGGATGAAGGCGTTGACCTTCACCATCATCATCGCCCTGCTGTTTCATGTGTGGGTCGGCATGCGCAACATCTGGATGGACTACATCAAGCCGGTCTGGCTGCGCCTGTCGCTGCAGGTATTTACCATCGTCTGGCTGGTTGCCTGCGGCGGCTGGGCCATCCAGGTCCTGTGGCGCCTTTAAGCCCTTAAGCCACCTCTGGTTCTCACCGATTACCGAAACTGAAAAAATGACTGCTACTTCCAAACTTTCCAAGCGCAAATTTGACGTCGTGATCATCGGGGCCGGTGGCTCCGGCATGAGCGCTTCACTGCAACTGGCCAACGCCGGCCTGAACGTGGCCGTGCTTTCCAAGGTGTTCCCGACGCGCTCGCACACCGTGGCCGCACAAGGCGGCATTGCCGCTTCGCTGTCCAACATGAACGAAGACAACTGGGACTTTCACTTTTACGACACGGTCAAGGGTGGCGACTGGCTGGGTGATCAGGATGCGATTGAGTTCATGTGCCGTGAAGCGCCCAAGGTGGTTTATGAACTCGAACATTTCGGCATGCCGTTCGACCGCAACCCCGACGGCACGATCTACCAGCGCCCGTTTGGTGGCCACACCAGCAACCACGGTGAGAAAGCCGTGCAGCGTGCCTGCGCGGCGGCTGACCGCACCGGCCACGCCATGCTGCACACGCTGTATCAGCAAAATGTCAAGGCCCGCACCAATTTCTTTGTCGAGTGGATGGCACTGGATTTGA
>MERZ01000288.1:531-1370 GCA_001770785.1 Burkholderiales bacterium RIFCSPHIGHO2_12_FULL_61_11 | reverse complement strand
CCCGCATGGAATAAGGGCCTACTGTTTTCTAAGTTACCGATTTGTGAGTATATGGACGCCCGAAGAACAAGTTGGTAAATCCGCCCTACGGTGGGGGAGGGGGTCGGAACCATTTGTCTTTCTTTGAGCCACTGGCTCGCATTCTTGAAAAATGACTGATTGCGTACCGATCGAACATGCGCGGACCGTGCTTTCCGAGCGATCCATTGAAGAGAAATGGGTCGCACGGGTACTGCAACATCCCGAGCGAGAAGAGCCGGATCGGGTAGACCCCGAGCTTAGACATGCCTTGGGGCAGATCCCGGAGCATGTGTTCGGTGGAGCGTGTGGCAGAAGAGGGCGAGCTGTGTGCGCGCACGGCGGCGGCGATTGCCGAGGGCAAGGTGGTCGGCTGGTTCCAGGGCCGCATGGAGTGGGGCCCTCGGGCGCTGGGCAACCGTTCCATCGTGTGCGACCCGCGCCGGGCCGACATGAAAGACATTCTCAACCTCAAGATCAAGCGGCGGGAGTCGTTCCGGCCGTTTGCGCCTTCGATCCTGCGCGAGGCGGTGCCGCAGTGGTTCGAGGTCGATGACGACGTGCCCTTCATGATGCAGGTGTATCCGATCCGGGCGGAGAAGCGCGCGCAGATTCCGGCGGTGACGCACGTGGACGGCTCCGGAAGGCTGCAGACGGTGTACCGGGAGACCAACCCGCGCTCACCGGCTGATCGAGGCCTTTGCGGGGCTGACGGGCGTGCCGATGGTGCTCAATACGTCGTTCAACGAGAACGAGCCGGTGGTGTGCAAGCCCGAGGAGGCGCTGGATTGCTTCCTGCGCACGAAGATGGATGTGCTGGT
>MERZ01000288.1:0-458 GCA_001770785.1 Burkholderiales bacterium RIFCSPHIGHO2_12_FULL_61_11 | reverse complement strand
GATTGCCTGCGCCTTCTGCCGGGATGACGCATTCAGCAATGGCTCATTTGCCTCGCGGCGAAGCGTCGGGTTTCGCGCGCCGCGCGCGGTCTAGTGCAAAGGCGTCCAAGGCTCTTCGGCGCTCATCGTCATCTAGGAACACCGTGTCCCGAAACCGGCTCTCGATGGTCGGCGCCGATAGCAGCCCCGCGGCGAGCCCCGCCTGCAGCCATTCGCGGTCGCGCGGTTCTCCTCGGGAGTATTTGGACACCGCCGCGTCATTCGGGTCGAGGAAGAAGACCGTCAGATCGTGTTTGAGCGATACGCGAACCAGCCGGGATTCCCACTGCGCGGGAAGCGTCGGCAGGTTGGGTGAAATGGGGTCGAGATAAAAGCCGTGCGCCGCTTCGAAGGCGCTGCCTTCTCCGAGCGCCTCCCGAAGCTCGAATATGCGGCCTGGATCCTGCCGCGTGAAGCAA
>MERZ01000287.1 GCA_001770785.1 Burkholderiales bacterium RIFCSPHIGHO2_12_FULL_61_11 | reverse complement strand
TCCGGTCGACCGACCGCGCCGACGAACAGCGTATCGCCAGTGACCACGAACCACGGCGCGTCGCCCCGGCGCTTGTCGGTCACCAGGAGCGAAATGCTTTCCGGCGTATGGCCCGGCGTGTGCAGCACCTTCACCACGACGTTGCCGACGTCCAGCGCGTCGCCTTCCTCCAGCGGATGAAACGGGAACTGCACCTGATCCTTTGCGCTCGCGTGAAGCGCATAGGACACGCCAGCGCGCCTTGCCAGCTCGCGCCCGCCCGATCGATGGTCGGCGTGCAGGTGCGTGTCGATGACAAGGGTGATCGGGGCGCCGGCCCTCTCCGCTTCGTCGAGGTACCACTGCTCGTCGCCTGCCAGGACATCGATGGCGATGGACTTGCCACGACCGGCACAGCCGAAGAAATAGGAAATCGACGCGTCGCTGTTGGTTCGCTGCCTGAAGAACATTTCCCGCCTTCCATTTCATTCCAATGATCGTTAGAATGTAATCCAGGGAAAGCCATCGGTCAATCCCCACGGCAATCGAGGACACCATGCGCAACAAGCGAGTCATCAAAGACGCCCTGTTCGAGCAGGTGGCCCGCGTCTCCAAGGCCATGGCCAGCCCCAAGCGGCTGGAATTGATCTCCCTGCTTAGCCAGGGGCCGAAGGCCGTCGAGGACCTGGCCGTTGAAACCGATATGAGCATCAAGCTTGCAAGTGCTCATCTAAAGGATCTGCGGCTGTCCTGCCTGGTTGAAACCGAGCGGCAAGGGAAGCGGATCGTCTATCGTTTGGCCAACACGGCCGTCGCTGATGTGTGGGTGGCCCTGCGAGAGGTCGCCGAAGACCGCTTGGCGGAGTTGCAAGCTGCCGTAACGTTCTTGGGCAAACGCCAGGACGAGTGGCAAGGCCAGGATCGCGAAGCGCTGCTGCAGAAGGTTCGCGAAGGCGAAGTCGTGCTTCTCGACGTTCGGCCTTCAGCCGAATTCGAGTACGGGCATCTGCCCCACGCCCGTTCGATGCCGCTCGACGAGCTGAAGGCTCGGCTGGGTGAGCTCCCCACCGATCGGCCGGTCGTTGCCTATTGCCGTGGGCCCT
>MERZ01000286.1:6166-10878 GCA_001770785.1 Burkholderiales bacterium RIFCSPHIGHO2_12_FULL_61_11 | reverse complement strand
TGACACCGGCGTCATCATGCGCATCACCAACGGCGACTGGAAGCTGCAATAAGCATGGACTTTTCAATTGCCGGCATCCTACTGGTCGATGGCCTGACCAATGGCGCCATCTACGCCTTGCTGGGTCTGGCAACGGTGCTGGTGTTCGCGGTCACGCGCATCATCTTCATCCCCCAGGGCGAGTTCGTCACCTACGGCGCGCTCACCCTGGCCATTTTGCAGACCGGCCAGGTGCCGGGCACGATCTGGCTACTGCTGCTGCTGGCCGGCCTGGCGGCTTTGGCAGAGTCTTTTCAGACCTGGAAAAGACACAAATCCGCCCTGTCTGCCGCAGTGGCGGGTCTGAAGATACTCGCCTTTCCCGTGCTGATTGCCATCATCACCATCTGGGCCGCGCCGCGGCAGTTTTCACTGCTGGCGCAGGTGGCCTTGTCCATCTGCATCGTGACCTCGTTCGGGCCGCTGATTTACCGGCTGGCCTATCAGTCACTGGCCGATGCGACGTCGCTGGTGCTGCTGATCGTGTCGGTCGGCGTGCACTTCGCCCTGACCGGTCTGGGCCTGCTTTTTTTTGGCGCCGAGGGCTTTCGCAACCCGCCATTCTGGGACGCCCGATTCAGCCTGGGCGCGGTCACCGTTTCCGGTCAGGCGATCATCATTGCACTGGCGTCCATCGCGCTGATCGTGATGCTCTGGCTCTTTTTTGAGAGAACCCTCTACGGCAAAGCCCTGCGAGCCACCGCCGTGAACCGCCTGGGCGCGCGGCTGATGGGCATTTCCTCGCAAACGGCGGGGCAGCTCACGCTGGCCATGGCGGCCCTCATCGGCGCGCTGTCCGGCCTGTTGATCGGGCCGACCACCACGGTTTTTTATGACTCCGGGTTCCTGATTGGACTCAAGGGTTTTGTCGCCGCCGTCATCGGCGGCCTGGCCAGCTATCCGGGCGCGGCCCTGGGCGCGCTGCTGGTGGGCGTGATTGAAGCCTTTGGCTCATTCTGGGCCAGCGCATTCAAGGAAGTCATTGTGTTCACCCTGATCCTGCCAGTGCTGTTTTGGCGTTCGCTCACGACCGGCCATTCGGACGAGGACCACTGACATGAGTCCGGGAAAAATCGGCTGGCTGGCACTTGTCAGCGCCCTTGGGCTGATCGCGCTGCTGCCGGTGCCCGAATTCTGGATTACCCAGCTCAACTACATCGGCATCTCCAGCCTCGCGGTGCTGGGCCTGATTCTCCTGACCGGCGTTGGCGGGCTCACCTCTTTCGGCCAGGCGGCCTTTGTGGGCATTGGCGCCTACACCTCGGCCTACCTCACCGTGAACGCCGGACTCTCGCCCTGGCTGACGCTTTTCATCGGCGTGGGACTAACCACTTTGTGTGCTGTCGTGCTGGGCTGGATCACCTTGCGCATGTCAGGCCACTACCTGCCGCTGGCCACCCTGGCCTGGGGCCTGGCGCTTTACTATCTCATGGGCAATCTTCAGGCGCTGGGTAAATACGATGGCATTCTGGACGTCACCGGCCTGACCCTGTTTGGCTGGGAGCTGGGGCAGGGGCGCGTCTTCTTTGTAATGACCTGGGCGCTGGTGCTGCTGGGCACCCTGTTCATGCTCCACCTGCTGGACTCGCGCGTGGGCCGCGCCATACGCTCACTCAAAACCGGCTCACAAATGGCCGAGTCGATGGGCATTGATACGCTGAAGGTCAAGATTGGCATCTTCGTGATGTCGGCCGCCCTCGCCAGTGTGTCAGGATGGCTGTACGCGCATTTTCAGCGGGCCGTCAACCCTTCTCCGTTCAGCGTCCATGTTGGCATTGAATACCTCTTCATGGCGGTGCTCGGAGGCGTCGGCCATGTCTGGGGAGCGATCACCGGGGTCACCCTCACCAAGCTGATGGCGGACCAATTGCAGGTGCTGTTGCCCAGACTCATAGGCACCAGCGGGAGCTATGAAACCATCGTCTTCGGCGTGCTGCTGGTACTGACCCTGAAGTACGCACCCAACGGCATCTGGGCCTTTGTTGATCGCAAGCTTCCCAAGCCGGCGCGCAAGGTGGACTGGCAAAACGCCGCGTCCCTGCCCCAGCGCAGAAAACCCGCGAGCGGCGAGATGGTGCTGGTGGCAATCGATATTCGCAAGGAGTTTGGTGGCCTGGTCGCCGTCAACAACATCAACTTCAGCGTGCAGGCGGGACAGATCATGGGCCTGATCGGCCCAAACGGCGCTGGCAAATCCACAACCTTCAACCTGATCACTGGCGTGCTGGGGCTCACCAGCGGCCGCGTCATCTTTCGTGGAGAAGACATCAGTGCGCTGGCATCGCGCGACATTGCCAAACGCGGCATTTCCCGCACCTTCCAGCACGTCAAGATGATCGCTGACATGACGGTGCTGGAAAACGTGGCCCTGGGGGCCCACCTGCGCGGCAACAAGGGCGCGCTATCGGCCACGCTGCGCCTGGATCGCGCCGAGGAACAAAGCCTGTTTCGGGAAGCCGAAATTCAGCTCAGACGGGTCGGCATGGGCCACGCCCTGAATGAACTGGCGGGCAACCTGGCGATGGGTCCGCAGCGCCTGCTCGAAATTGCCCGCGCCCTGTGCAACGACCCGGCCCTGCTGCTGCTGGACGAGCCCGCCGCCGGCTTGCGCTACAAGGAAAAACAGGCCCTGGCCGATGTCCTGCGACAACTCAAATCAGAGGGACTGAGCATTTTGCTGGTAGAGCACGACATGGACCTGGTCATGCAGGTGACCGACCGCATCGTGGTGATGGAATTCGGCACCCGCCTCATCGAGGGCACGCCTGAGGAAATTCAGGCTAGCCCGGCAGTACGCGCGGCCTACCTCGGCACCGAGCACTAAGAAAGTCAGGCAACATGGCGACGCCCATCCTCAAGATTCAGGGACTTCACGCCGGCTACGGCCGGGCCGAAGTGCTGCGCGGCATCCATCTCGAAGCAGCGCCTGGCAGCATCATTACCGTCATCGGGCCCAACGGGGCCGGCAAGTCAACGCTGCTCAATGCCCTGATGGGTGTGCTGCCGTCCACCGGTGTCATTGAATATGCCGGTCACTCCATCGCCAGCTTGCCGCTCGAAGAGCGTGTGATGCTCGGCATTGCGCTGGTGCCGGAACGGCGCGAGCTGTTTGGCAGCATGTCGGTTGAAGACAATCTGGTGCTGGGCGCCTTTCGGCAGGTCCGCCAGCACAACAAGCAGTGGCGTGAGCAGATGGCTGTTGTGTTCGAGCTCTTTCCCCGGCTGCAGGAGCGTCGCGCCCAACTGGCCGGCACGCTGTCTGGTGGCGAACGGCAAATGCTGGCCGTTGGCCGCGCGCTGATGTCACGCCCGGACCTGCTGATGCTCGACGAGCCCAGCCTGGGACTGGCACCGCTGGTCGTGAAAGAAATATTCCGCACGATTGATGCCTTGCGCAAAACCGGAGTAACCACCCTGCTGGTGGAGCAAAACGCCCGTGCCGCCCTGGAGACCGCGGATTACGGCTATGTGCTGGAAATGGGCGAAATCGCCCTGCAGGGACCCGCGTCAGAACTGGCGGATGACCCGCGCGTGATCGACACCTATCTCGGTGCTGCCCGCAAGAAGGCGGATGAGGCGGATGTGCCAGCCCCACAAACCACCTGAACGCGTGATCATGAATTACCAACCCGCTCTGGACGACCTCCACTTCATTCTTCACGAGGTGCTCAAGGCGCCTGCGCAACTACAGGCGCTGACGGCCTTTGCCGACACCGACGCTGATCTGATGCGTCAGGTCGTCGAGGAGGCTGGCAAGTTCGTCGCTCAGGAAATCGCGCCCCTTCAGGGTGTCGGCGATGCGATTGGCTGCAAGTTTTCAGGTGGCAAGGTCAAGACGCCGCCTGGCTTCAGGGAGGCCTATCAGGCCTTCTGGCAAGCGGGCTGGCCCGCACTGGCCTGCGCAACAGAGGACGGCGGCCAGGGCTTGCCTGTTGTACTCGAAGCCGTGTTGTATGAAATGCTGAGCGCCGCCAACCATGGCTGGACCATGGCGCCCGGCTTGCTGCACGGTGCCTATGAGTGCATCAAGCACCATGGCAGCGAGGCGCTGAAAAATCAGTATCTTGAAAAAGTCGCGACCGGGCAATGGCTGGCTACCATGTGCCTGACCGAGCCCCACGCGGGCAGCGACCTGGGTCTGGTGCGCACCAAGGCACTGCCCCAACAGGACGGCAGTTACCGCCTTGGCGGCACCAAGATTTTCATCTCGGGCGGTGAACACGACCTGACGGAAAACATTGTTCACCTGGTTCTCGCACGTCTGCCAGATGCGCCCGCCGGAACCAAAGGACTGTCGCTGTTTCTGGCGCCCAAGGTGATGGCGGACGGCACGCCCAATGCCATTCATTGCGAACGCATCGAAGAAAAAATGGGTTTGCACGGCAGCCCTACCTGCGTCATGCGTTTTGACGATGCCACCGGCTGGATGATTGGCGAGCCCCATCGCGGCCTCAATGCCATGTTTGTGATGATGAACGCCGCCCGCCTGCACGTCGGTCTACAGGGTATTGGCCTGCTGGAAGCGGCCTGGCAAAAAGCCGACGCTTACTCCAAAGAACGTCGCCAGATGCGCGCCCCCAAGCCAAAGATGAGCGGCACTCCGGACCCGATCGCCGAACACCCGGCGATGCGCCGCATTTTATCGACGCAGCGCGCCTGGATAGATGGCGGTC
>MERZ01000286.1:3397-6131 GCA_001770785.1 Burkholderiales bacterium RIFCSPHIGHO2_12_FULL_61_11 | reverse complement strand
CACGGCCATTTAACTCGACGTGGCCAAAAATCCCCCGGATGCCGAGCGGCGGCACAGCGCAGGGCAGTGGTGCAGCCTGGTGACGCCGGTGCTTAAAGCCGCCTGGACCGCCCAGGCATTTTACGGAAGCAGCGAATGCCTGCAGGTGTTCGGCGGCCACGGCTACGTGCGCGAATGGGGTATTGAACAAATCGTGCGTGACTCGCGGGTCGGCATGATTTACGAGGGAACCAACGAAATTCAGGCGATTGACCTGCTGGTGCGCAAGGTGATGCCTGACTGTGGCGCGGGCTTGTTCGCCATGTTGCTTGCGCTGTGCGACGGCCTGGACAACCGCGTTCCAGGTCACGCCGAATTTTTGGCTCAGGTTGCCGAGCTACGCCACATCACCGGCGCCTTGGTGCAGGCCGCTAGAACCGATCAGGAGCTGCCTTACTGGGTGGCGGATGACTACCTTCGCGCTGCTGCACTGGCGCTGCTGGCCTGGGCCTGGCTGCAAATCAGTGGTGCCAGCAACGCGCTTACTTCGAGCGCCAATCCCGCGCGCTGGGCCGAACCCGCCAATGCCATGCATTGCTGGATTCTTCCTGAATTTGACATGCGCCTGAAAATCATCAAGGCACGCCTGTAGGAGATAGCTATGCTTCCCCACTTGTTCTCACGAATGCCATGGACGCCAAGACTCTGACTCCTTTTGTTGAAAAAGTTAATACCCGCTATCTTGAAAATCTCGTAGGCTATAACGCGCGCCGGGCCGCTCTGGTCATCATCGATATCTTCATGGAGCGCATGGCTGTGTACGACCTGCGCCCGGTTGACTTCTCCGTGCTCTCACTCATTACGCACAATCCCGGTATCACCTCACGCCAGTTGTGCACCACGCTGGGCATCCTGTCGCCCAATCTGGTCGGCATGGTAAGCGCGATGGAAAAACGAGCGTTGATTACCCGGTTGCCCCATCCACACGATGGCCGCGCCATGGGCTTACACCCGACCGCCGCCGGACAAAAGATGATTCGAACAGCGGAAAAAACAGCGGCCCAACTGGAGGTTGACGCAACGACCAGCCTGAGTGCCGAAGAGCGAAAAATGCTGCTGAAATTGCTGAAAAAGGTGTACAAATAATCGGTTTCTTCGTCGATTTCACTGTGATTTTTTGCTCAAGCCGACCTCAAGTCCAACTTTCCACAATGAAACAGAATTCTTGCCCGGTAGTTGATGAAGTTGCGAAACCCACGGCATTGGCCTTGATGAGCTGAATCGCGCTATTGAATCCTTCAGCACTGGCATTGCTAATTCGGTGACGGCTGTAGTTGAGCAAACCGGTGAAACATCGAGCCGCCCACCGCGCCGCCCTTGACCTCTCCAGGAAAAATAGGCCGTCGGTCCTTTATCCATGTGCACAGACGGCTGTTAAAACTTTAGCAAGTCATACGACGGAGGCCTCTTCCACATCAGCGCCCAGGTCGCCCGCAATCAGCCGGAACTGCTCCAGCGCGGCTTCCAGATCGTCGACGATCTCCTGTGCGATGACGTCAGGCGGCGGCAGGTTGTCGCTGTCGGCCAGGCTGTCATCCTTGAGCCAGAAAATGTCCAGACTGGCCTTGTCGCGGGCGATCAGGTCAGCGTACTCATAGACGCGCCAGCGGCCATCCGGGCTCTCGGGTGACCACGTTGCCTTGCGCTCATGCCGGTTGGCCGAGTTGTAGAGCTTGACGAACTCCTCCAGGTGCTCGCGCCTGAGCGGATTGGTCTTGAGCGTGAAATGCTGGTTGGTGCGCAGGTCGTAGATCCACAGCTTTTTGGTCCACGGCGTTTCACTCGCGGGCTTGCGCTCGAAGAACACCACATTGGCCTTCACGCCTTGGGCGTAGAACAGCCCGGTGGGCAGGCGCAGCAGCGTGTGCACATCGCACTCGTGCAGCAGCTTTTTGCGAATGGTCTCGCCCGCGCCACCTTCAAATAGCACGTTGTCGGGCAGCACCACTGCCGCGCGGCCATGCTGCTTGAGCAGCGTCTTGATGTGCTGCACAAAGTTGAGCTGCTTGTTGGAGGTGCTGGCCCAGAAGTCGTCGCGCTCGATCACGTCTTTCTCAGTGCTCACCCGGCCTTCAGCGCCGGTGATCATGGTGCTGCTCTTCTTGCCAAAGGGCGGATTCGCCAGCACCACGTCAAAGCGCTCGCCGGGGTCGGCGGCCAGCGCGTCGGCCACCACGATGGGCACCGACTTGTCGGAGCCAATGCCGTGCAGCATCATGTTCATGGCCGCCAGCCGCGCTGTGCTTTGCACCAGCTCCCAGCCGCGCAGGGCGTGTTCTTTCAGGTGCTTCTTCTGCTCGCGTGTGAGGTTGGGGTTGTGCTGCGCCACATGGTTGTGCGCGGCCAACAAGAAACCACCGGTGCCACAGGCCGGGTCGCAAATCGTCTCGGCCGGCTTGGGCGCAATGCAGTCCACCATCGCCTGAATCAGCGGGCGCGGCGTGAAGTACTGCCCGGCCCCGCTCTTGGTGTCTTGCGCGTTCTTCTCCAGCAGACCCTCGTAGGCGTCACCTTTCACGTCGGCACCCATGGCCGACCAGTTTTCACAATCGATCAGGTCCACCACCAGGCGGCGCAACTTGGCCGGGTCCTGAAACTTGTTTTGTGCCTTGCCAAAGATCAGGCCGATGGTGCCCTTCTCGGCACCCAACTTTTCCAGCGTGTGGCGATAGTGGTCAAACAGCTCGTCGCCATC
>MERZ01000286.1:0-3354 GCA_001770785.1 Burkholderiales bacterium RIFCSPHIGHO2_12_FULL_61_11 | reverse complement strand
TCTGGACAATAGTGGCTGAGTTCATTGTTTTGTCTTAAAGGGTGTCGGTAAGCCCATCGCAGACCGCTTCGATCAGTCTGCGGGCTTGTTCCAGGTCGAGGCCAGATTGACTGGCAAGCAGCAACGGGCCTTGGGCATCAGCTTGCGGCAGCAATATTTCAAGGACATGCTGGATGGCTGGCTTGTCCAGCAGCAGTGCAATATCGCGGCCTAGCAGTTGCGCGCCAGTCGCTTCGTGTTCGTAGTCTTCCACCATGAAAAGATCGCCATGATCGCGTGCTGCGCGGTCAAAATTGTCGCAATCCATATAGCTTCGCAAATACAGCAGCAGGTCATTTGCGTCTCGCCCGGGGTGGGTATGTTTGCGGTCTTGCCAAGCGGTCACCTTGAGCAGGGCCAGCGCAGGAATCGAAGCAACACGCAAGGTCACGGTTTGGGGCAGCAGCACCGATACGGCAGCATTAAATGCCTCGCGCGCACCAAAGCAATCGAACACGGTGCTCTGGTCTGGCGGCCAGGCAATGGTTCTGTCTGCACGCTCAATACCGCCAAAAGGCACGATATCCAATGGCAAACCACTTTGGTGACGCAGCCTGTGTGTGGCCGGACCCGCACGCTCAGAAAACTCACCGCCTTCGATCAAGGCGGTACGAAGTGCGGCAAAGATTTCCCAGTCCTGCACCATCACCGCAAAATCGACATCCTCCGTCTGACGTACAGGCTCGATGTGATGGCCGTGGCGCAGCATCACGTCGCGTGCTGCGGCGCCCATCAGAAAGAAATCTACAGCCATAGGCCCTGCCACCCGCTGCAAGGATCCCACCACCCGCGCCAGTGGCGCCAAGTCAGCCTTGTGTGAAAAGTCGAGCGACATAAGCGTCATAAACCATTTTGGCCGTTTCAATGCAACGTGCGTCGCCGGTCGCCAGCAAGTCTGCGTAAACCAGCAGCGGTGGCACCACGTTGGTGTATGCCGGGTCACCGGGGAAATTCCAGAAACGCTTGCGCACCTCGACTACCGCCGTGTGGCCGGGTGCGGGCTCTTTCAGGAACTTCATGCGCGCGGCCAACAGGCCCGGCAGCTTGTCGGCATAGAGGGTGAGGACACCCGGGCGCAGGTAGTCGGTCAGCAGGGCGGCAGCGGGCTCCGCCCCCCACAATGCGCCATGCTCGGCGAGCGGCCAGTCTTTCCAGCCTTCCAGCGTGGGCACGTAGTAGCGGCCGAGCAATGTACGTGGCCGCAAAACGCGTGCATAGGCATCTGCCCATTGGTCAAGCAGGCGTTCGACTTCGAAGAGCCGGCGCGTGCCGCGCTTGCCCTTGAGATCACGGACGAAACCCAATTGCTGCAAGTCCGGCATCACCCAGCCGACGGTGCCGTGCGCCACGCCCGCCATGTCCGCCAGCTCACGGTAGGGCCGGTTGACCGCCTGCGGGTTGCATAACAAGGTGAACAGAACCTGCAAGCCGGTGGGCTGGAAGGCGCGGCCAGCCGTCACGGCAGCGGGCTTGGCGGCAAGCTTTTGTCCCTTGACCCAAATGAGAAGAGGTGGCTGCTCGAAGTAGGCATTGCCGGCCGTATCCAAAAAAGCGATATGCCGCGCCTTCAGTTCATCCGCCAACGCAGGCGTCACGTAGTCCGTGACCAGCATCGCCTGCGGCCCCAGGCGTTCAAGCTGCTGCAGTGCGGCGCCCAGCGTGGCGGGATGCAAGGCACGGCGCACTTCAACGGCATAAAGCACTTCCTGCCCGCCGTGTTTGACACGCACCAGTGCGTCCGCGCGGGCTCGGCCAAGCTGGGGTTCCCATTGCACAATTTCCATGACGACACCCAGCTCCCGCGCCGCTTCGATCGCGGTGTCCAGTACCATGTGCTCGGTGGCAAGAGTTGTTTTGTCCATTTATTTTAATTGTCCACAGATTATGGACAAATGTCAATAATGGACAAGTAGAGGGTAGAAACACCACAAAAAATGAGTTTGTCCAACAAAACACCGCGTACATTAAAAATGGACATGCCAATATACTGAACAAATCAACGATCCCCACCTTCGTCAATTCAGCAACGCTTTCAGCCTTGCGCAGCAACACACAGCCGCGTAGCCATGAATCAGCTGGTTACGAAACGCGACAATTTACGGTAGGTCTGGAAAGCGCGGGGGGTCACGCTGCATAGACTGATTCCCGGTTGCGGTTGATGCTGGCCAGCATGTAGGGCTTGCGCACTGCGCTGGATGGGCGTCTGGCGCGAACTCCACCAAAAAGTCAGCATCGCTGCTGGCGGGGTTGAAGTCATCGGCACGGGCCGCAGAGCCAAACACATCCAACCGGCTGATGCGGTAACGCTGGCAGATGGCGGGGTGAATGGGGAAGTCTTGCAAGAATTGCACGCCTTAGACCAGCATGCCCGTCATGACTGCGCCAACAGCCGACTAAGCGCAATGCGCAGCGAAGCCAGACTGCCTTCGATCACACCCCATACGATGCGGTTGTCTACGCTGGCATACCCATGAATGAGCACATTGCGAAAGGCGACGACACGTGGGAGCTCTGCAATGGTCGCCGCGGTGGCAGCATCCAGGCGAGACAGCTGGTTGAGTGCTTCGCCAATGATCTCGAACTGACGTTCAACGGCAGAGCGGAAGTATTCGTCAGCTTCGTACTCTGCAAAGGTTTTGCCGGCAGTGAACCGCGCAACGCGCTCGGCAGCCTGCCGCGCGTCCCACAAAAGCTTGCCAGCGTCAGGATGCATAAACCGACTGGCGCTCGGCAGTCACACGTTGCCGAAAGTACGGGTTGGCAAGACTGCTCTCGGTTACCAGGTCCACCGGGCGGCCAAACAAAGTCTCCAGCCCTTCCTTCAACGCGAAATAGGCTTTCGCGTAGGCGGCTGGAGGAGCGTTTTCAAACTCGACCAGGAAGTCGAGATCGCTGTGTTCCGGGTCGAAATCAGAACGAACCACAGATCCAAAAGCATCCAGCCTGCGCGCACCCGAGCGGCGGCACAGGTCGGCAACTTCTTTCTGTTTTTGATCTAGCAAGTAATGCATGGGTAGTTTCCTCGGGGAATTATGCCGTCAATGCCATGCAGTGGGGCACATTTCACTTGCCTCGCGCCCGCACCACCAGCTCGTCATACCCCGTCAACGCATCGGGCTCGCGCCCAAACTCCCATTCAGGCAGCAGGGCCAGCAGAACTTCTGCGGTGGCGCGCACGATGCAGTCTGGCGCCACATGCCCACCGAAGACCTCGCCCGTGGCAGTGGACAGCGCCCTATGCAGGTGCGAGCTGCTGTGATGCACCATTGAACGCCACGGTGCCAGACAGGCTCAGGATTTCAGTGGCGCCCGTCA
>MERZ01000285.1 GCA_001770785.1 Burkholderiales bacterium RIFCSPHIGHO2_12_FULL_61_11 | reverse complement strand
AGCAGCAGATTGACAAAACGCACCGGCCGCATTACTTCCGCCAGCGCCATGATGGAAACCGTCACCACCAGGGCGCCGATCAGATGATCGCTGTTGGCCAAATGCTGTGCCTGCGCCTTGCTCAGCGACTGGCCCAGAAAGCCGGTGATCCCGGTAATCAAAACCATGTCTTTCGCAATGTTTGCAGTCTTGCTACCCATGATCGTTTCCTCCTTATTTGTTTGAGCGATCTCCGGCTTATCGAGCCATCTCCAAAGCTGACTGCTTTTCGGGCAACAAAAAATCACTTTAGCGGAAATAATGAATGCTGGTGTAGGCGTTTTGCAATGACTATCTCGCTGGCCGGCAAAGCTATCGACCTCACTGTCCAGGCTCATCACACACCGGAGAAATCGCATGGACCAATCGAACCGCTACGCCGTTTGAGCCTCAAGGAAGCTAACCTCATCCAGGGTGGCCAGCACATTTTGGTGGCCTACAAGATGAAGCCCAAACCGGGCCACGCCTACCTGGAAGCCGCCGCCCACTTCGCCGCCGGGTCTTCTACCAGCAGCAAGGTCGAGGTCAGCACCCTGATGCCTGCGAGCTTGTTATGGTTGGCCGCTGCGCGAGTACGGCAGGCCGCTGGGCTCGTCCATGGGGGCGGGAAATCCCCAATGCACTTCTCTCAGTGCAGACGTATATTCAACTTCTTGCTGACGAGCCCTGCTGCTCGCAATGCGAGGAGCCGAGGAGACACAATAGAGCAATTAGAAATACGCAAACAAACATTCCACAAGATGTTTTTTTGACAAAAGCGCTGGTAACCCCAGCGCTTTTTTTATGGCCGCCTTTTTTCATTGGTTTTCAGTAAAACAAGCAAAAAATTCATTTACCAACGGGCGTCGTTAGCTATTAATAACGTAGCGCTAATTCTCCTGGAAGCAATGAGACAATCAAATGATGGAGTTACTGATTGTTTCGTTCGCCTCCTTGGTTGCAGGCTTTGTGGACTCCATCGTTGGCGGCGGCGGCCTGATTCTGGTGCCGGCGCTGTTCGCCGTCTTTCCCGCCACGCACCCGGCCACGCTGTTTGGCGTGAACAAAGGGGCCTCGGTCTGGGGTACGGCGGTCGCAACGGCTCAATATGCCCGCCGGGTGAACCTGCGCTGGGCGGCGCTGCTGCCGGCAACCGCGGCAGGCTTTGGTGGCGCACTGGGCGGTGCCTGGCTGGTCACGGTGATTTCTCCGGATTTTTTACGCAAGGCACTGCCTTTTGTGCTGCTGGCGGTGCTGCTCTACACCCTGCTCAAGAAGGAACTGGGCCGCCATCATGCACCGCGCTTCACCGGCCATGCCGAGACGCTGGTGGCGTGCGTCATCGGCGGGGTGCTGGGTTTTTATGACGGGTTTTTCGGCCCCGGCACCGGAAGCTTTCTGGTTTTCTTGTTGGTGCGCTGGCTCGGCTACGACTTTTTGCATGCCTCGGCCTCGGCCAAGCTGATCAACACGGCCACCAATCTGGCGGCGCTGGCGGTGTTTGCCTGGACTGGCCATGTCTGGTGGCATTTTGCCCTCACCATGGCCGTGGCCAACGTGGCTGGCAGTTTTCTGGGTACGCGGCTGGCGCTCAAGCATGGCGCGGGCTTTGTGCGGATCATCTTTATTGGCGTGGTCAGCGCGCTGATTCTGAAAACCGGCTATGACGCATTCCTGAAATAGCCGGGAAAGCCGGGCGGCCCTAATTTTGTTTGGCCTTGAGTACCGAAAGCGGGGCCGCCGCCGCCACCGCTTGGGCGGGTTTGATGGCTTGGGCGACATTGAGCGTCGTGGCAGCAGGCACCACAGCCGCCAGAGGCGCTGCAGGCGTCAGGCCGCTGGCACCCGCCGTCAGCAGTCCGGCCACCTCTGAAGCCAGTCGCGGCTTGCCGATGGGCGCACCGGCCAGCCCTTTTTGCACGGCGGCCATGTCTTCCACACTGGGATACTGGCCGAGCAGCAGGTAGTCAAATACCCGCCGCGCAATGGGGGCGGCGGCGGCAGCGCCCCAGCCGGCGTTTTCCACAATCACCGCCAGCGCAATTTTTGGGTCCTCGGCCGGGGCAAACGCGATGTACAGCGCGTGGTCACGCTGGCGCTCTTCCATCCTGGCCTTGTTGTATTTGTCGTTTTTGCCGATCGATACCGCCTGCGCCGTACCGGTTTTTCCGCCGCTCAGGTAGCCCGCTCCGGCGAATACCCGGGCCGAGGTGCCCACTTTCGTGACGTCCGCCAGGGCCTTGCGCACAATGGCCACGTTTTCGGGCTTGTAATCCAGATTTTCCGGCGCCTCAATCGGCAGCGCTTGCAGGACATGCCGCACCGGATCCTGGCTGCCGATGACCAGACGCGGCTTGTACTTGATGCCGTTGTTGGCCAGCACCGCGGTCGCCTGCGCCAGCTGCAGCATGGTGAAGCTGTTGTAGCCCTGGCCGATACCCAGCGAGATGGTTTCCCCGGGAAACCATTTCTGTTGCTCGCGGCGTTTGAAATAGCCGCGTTTCCAGGCCTGGCTGGGCAGCACGCCGCGCACTTCGCCATTGATGTCGATGCCGGTGATCTGGCCAAAACCCAGCGGTTTCATGAAGTCGTGCATCACGTCCACGCCAAGCTCGTTGGCCAGCGAATAGAAATACACATTGCTCGATTCGACAATGGCGCGGTGCATGTCCATGATGCCGCCGCGTTCGTTCTCCGGGCTGCCGAAACGGCGGCCGCCGAACATGAAGTAGCCGGGGTCGTTGATCAGCACCGTGGGCGAGCGCGTCCCGGTCTGCAGGGCCGCCATGGCCATGAAGGGTTTGTAGGTCGAGCCCGGCGGGTAGGTCCCGCGCAGGGCCCGGTTGAGCAGCGGCTTGTCGATGGACTCATTGAGCGCCTGCCAGCTCTCCTGATCGATGCCATCGACAAAAAGGTTGGGGTCGAACGTCGGCTTGCTGACAAAGGCCAGCACGTCGCCGGTCTTCGGGTCCAGCGCCACCAGCGCACCGCGCCGCTCGCCAAACATGTCTTCCACCAGTTTTTGCAGGTGGATGTCGAGTGACAGCATCACGCTGTCGCCAGGCGTTGCCGGGTTGCTGGCCAACTGGCGCACGGCACGGCCGCCCGCCGAGGTTTCAACCCGTTCGATGCCGGTGGTGCCATGCAGTTGCGGCTCAAAACTCTGCTCGACGCCGAGCTTTCCGATGTAGTCGGTGCCATGGTAATTGCCAGCGGCGTCGCTGTCCTCGATTTCCGCTTTTTCCGTCTGATTGATGCGGCCCATGTAGCCCACCACATGGCTGCCCAGTTCACCAAACGGGTAGCTGCGAAACAGCCGGGCCTTGATGTCCACGCCGGGAAAGCGAAAGCGCTGCGCCGCAAAGCGGGCGACTTCCGCATCGGTCAGGCGGCTGCGTATCGGCAGCGATTCAAAATTTCTTGACTCTTCACGCAGGCGCTTGAAGCGCCGCTTGTCGCGCGGCTGAATTTCCACCACCTGCGCCAGCGCCGCAATGGTTTCGTCCAGTTTATCCACCTTGGAGGGCGTGATCTCCAGCGTGTAAGCCGAGTAATTGGTCGCCAGCACGACCCCGTTGCGGTCCAGAATCAGACCGCGGTTGGGCACGATGGGCACGATGGTAGTGCGATTGTTTTCCGCCTGCTCGCTCAGGTCCGCATGACGATAAACCTGCAGATAGACCAGCCGCGCCACCAGCAGCCCAAAGGCGCAAAGCACCGCCAGAGCCACCACCAGCACCCGGGCCCGGAAGCGGTACAGATCGGCCTGGACGTTTCTGAGTTCAGTCATGGCAACAGGACTCAGCGCTCGGGTAAAAGTGCTTGGGAGAAATACATTTGATCAGTTGGGGGAGCTTGCCGCAAGCCTGCTGCTGGCGTCTGCGGTCTGTCCCACAAAGTCTCATAAGGGGCGATTCTCATCCTGGTCCGGCGCGCGCCGCTGCGGCACCAGCAGCAGCACGCTTGCAATGGGCCACAGCAGCGTCTCGGCCGCCGGAGCCGCTAGCATGATCCAGCCCGGGAAAATACCGCCGCCCAGCATGCGGATGGCGAGTTCCACGCCGTGCGCCACCGCAAACAAGGGCAACACCTGCAAGGCCTGCGACGGCACCGAGAACCAGAGCAGGCGGCGATGAATCAGGGCGGCAAAAAAGCTCAGCGCCGTGTAAGACAGCGCATGCTGCCCGAGCAGGGCAGACTGTTGCACATCCATGCCCAGGCCGAACATGAAGGCCAGGCCAATGCCCACGCGCAGGGGTTGGTGCACGTTCCAGAAAACCAGCACCAGCGCCAGGAAATCAGGCATCCAGGGAACGCGCCCGAGCGGCAGCATGTTCAGCAGCAGCGCTGCGATCAGGCTGAACCAGATGAACACCGGATTGGCAGGCAGCAGCAGCTGCTGGCCCGAGCGCATGATCATTTGGAGGCTCCCTTTTTCGCGGGACGCGCCGGTGCAGCGTCAGTGGGCCGCGGCGGTATCTGGACCGCCACCGGCTTGACCACGATGACATGGCGCGCGCCTGTGACAAGGGCTTGCGGCGCGGCGTAAATCTTGGCGAAAGCTGATTCATGTCGACGCTCGATTCGGTCGATTTTCGCGACCGGCAAGCCTGCCGGGTAAACGCCATCGACGCCGCTGGTGGTCAGTAGGTCGCCCCGCTGAACATCGGAGCTGCTGACCATGAAGCGCAGTTCGAGCTCCA
>MERZ01000284.1:444-1085 GCA_001770785.1 Burkholderiales bacterium RIFCSPHIGHO2_12_FULL_61_11 | reverse complement strand
CGGGCGAGCGGGCCAACATCCTGCTCAAGATCGCCGATCGCATCGAGCAGAACCTGGAAAAGCTGGCTTACGCTGAAACCGTGGACAACGGCAAGGCCATCCGCGAAACGCTGAATGCCGACATCCCGCTCACGGTCGATCACTTCCGCTACTTTGCAGGCTGCTTGCGTGCGCAAGAGGGCTCGCTGTCCGAGATCGACGGCAACACCATCGCCTATCACTTCCATGAGCCCCTGGGCGTGGTCGGTCAGATCATCCCCTGGAACTTTCCCATCTTGATGGCCGCCTGGAAGCTGGCGCCCGCCCTGGGCGCAGGCAACTGCGTGGTGCTCAAGCCCGCTGAATCGACCCCCATCAGCATCCTGGTGCTGGCCGAGATGATCGCTGACCTGTTGCCCCCAGGCGTGCTCAACATCGTCAACGGGCTGGGCCGCGAAGCCGGCATGCCGCTGGCATCGAGCAAGCGCATCGCCAAGATCGCCTTCACCGGCTCGACCGCCACGGGGCGTGTCATTGCGCAAGCGGCCGCCACCAACCTGATCCCGGCCACGCTTGAGCTGGGCGGCAAAAGCCCCAACATCTTCTTTGAAGACGTGATGGATGCCGATGATGCCTTCCTCGACAAGGCCATCGAAGGCCTG
>MERZ01000284.1:0-436 GCA_001770785.1 Burkholderiales bacterium RIFCSPHIGHO2_12_FULL_61_11 | reverse complement strand
CGCCTTCAACCAGGGCGAGGTTTGCACCTGCCCATCGCGTGCACTGATCCAGGAGTCGATCTACGACAAGTTCATGGCGCGCGTGCTCAAGCGCGTGGCCGCCATCAAGCAAGGCGACCCCTTGGACACCGAGTCGATGATGGGTGCGCAAGCCTCCAGCATGCAGATGGACAAGATCATGTCCTACATGGCGGTGGGCAAGGAAGAGGGGGCCGAGGTGTTGATCGGTGGCGGTGCGGCCAAGCTTGGTGGCGCACTGTCGGGCGGCTATTACATCCAGCCGACTTTGTTCAAGGGCCACAACAAGATGCGCATCTTCCAGGAAGAAATCTTTGGCCCCGTGCTGGCGGTGACCACCTTCAAGACCGAAGCCGAAGCTTTGCAAATTGCCAATGACACGCCTTATGGCCTGGGCGCTGGTGTGTGGACCCGCAAT
>MERZ01000283.1 GCA_001770785.1 Burkholderiales bacterium RIFCSPHIGHO2_12_FULL_61_11 | reverse complement strand
TGCTTCGTCCCCTGCAGGAGCTCGACACCGCCCGGTTCGGCCTCGTGGACAAGGTCAAACGGCGCGTCGTCGACCACCGCCTGCATGAATTCGTCGGTCACGGTCACCGACAGGTTGAAGTTGCTGAGCGTGGAGAACGCCTTGCGCGCAGTCCACGCGAATGCGCCGTTGCCGGCAATCATTTGCGTGAGCGCGTTGGCGTCCTTGAGGTTCAGCCCCATGGCGCCGAAGTCCGGCGTCTTCTTGGCGTCGATGAACGCTTCGATGTCCGGGTGGTCCACACGCAGGATGCCCATCTGGGCACCGCGGCGAGCGCCGGCAGATTCCACCGTCTCGCACATGCGGTCGAAGACGCGCATGTAGCTCACCGGCCCGCTGGCCCGCGAGTTCGTGCCCTTCACGCGTGCGCCGAAGGGCCGGATGGTGCTGAAGTCATAGCCCACGCCCCCGCCACGCCGCATCGTCTGCGCGGCCTGCTCCAGGGCATCCATGATTCCGACCACGCCGTTGTGTTCCAGGCCGGACATCGTGTCGCCGATGGGCTGCACGAAGCAGTTGATCATGGTGGTTTCGAGGCCCGCTCCGGCGGACCGATTGATGCGCCCGCCGGCGGCGAAGCCGTCGCGTTGGGCACCCAGGAAACGTCCGACTTGGTCGGCGTCTTTGCCGATGCGCGCGACGCGCACACGGATTTGGTCGGCTGTCGTTTCGCCGGATTCGGCGGCGTACTTCTCGACCATGGTGTCGACGCAGAATTGTTGGGCCGGAGGCCGCAGATGCGTCTGTTTCTCGATTTTCATTGGACTCTCCAGTTTGGGAAATGCGGATCGCGAAAGCGGATCCGCAACTGGACACCCTTGGGATGCACAGTTGCTGATCCCTTCAGGGCGTGTCGCGGGGAGAAAGGTGCTTGCCGACGCAAGCAGTTGTGAAGGCTGAATTCGGTGCCAGGCACCCCGTGGGTCAGCTACGGTTTCGCGCAGAGCGCAAAAAAGCCACTTTCAAATTCCGCTTGCGGAATCGAAAAGTGGCCTTGGGGCTGTGTTTGACGTACAGCTACGCGCTTTGCTTGGCAAAGACTTCGGT
>MERZ01000282.1:313-1086 GCA_001770785.1 Burkholderiales bacterium RIFCSPHIGHO2_12_FULL_61_11 | reverse complement strand
TGGCGCCGCAAGCCTTCGTGGATGATGCGGAGCGCCCCGCCGCTATACTAGCGCATTATTTGCATTAGTATAGCTCGATGCTATACTAACTTAGTTTCTACACTAGTACGATGACACAGTAATTGCGAAACAATGTGGCGTGAAACTTAAGTGACTGGCGCACGGCCTGCGCACACCAAGGTGTAGGAGCGAGCTTGCTCGCGAACAACCCGGTTCGCGAGCAAGCTCGCTCCTGCAAGGCACACGCTTCCGAATCAACGTGTCGTCGTACTAGTATAGCCAAATGGCTTCCTTTGCCGAACTCTCGCTGACCGCCCAGACCGCGTACGCGCAATTGCTCGAAGCGGCGCTGGTTGCCGAACACGTGCGCAGTGTCGCGGACCTGTCGGGCTCCTTCGCATCGAAAACGGTGCGCGGGGCCAAGTACTGGTATTTCCAGTACACGGAGCCCTCCGGCAAGTTGCGTCAGCTGTTTGTCGGACCAGACACGGCCCCCGTGCGCGCGCTGATGGCGCGCAAGGCGCAACCATCGGCCGTGGTCGCCTTGGGTCCCTTGGCACGCTCTTGCGCGGCCCTTGGATGCTCCGAAATCCTGCCCCGACACCTGCGTGTACTTCAGCGCCTGGCCGAATACGGGTTTTTCCGCGCTGGGGGGGTGCTCATCGGTACGCATGCGTTCCTGGCGTTCGCCAATATGCTCGGCGTGCGCTGGGGAGACGGCTCGCGCACGCAAGATATCGACTTTGCCCACGCGGGCAAGAGTCTATCCCTCG
>MERZ01000282.1:0-106 GCA_001770785.1 Burkholderiales bacterium RIFCSPHIGHO2_12_FULL_61_11 | reverse complement strand
CGCTCAAGTTCATGGAATTTTCGCTGGAGCATGTGCAGCAGGCCGTGCTGTTCGCCGGGGACCGCAGCGTAGTGGCTAACGTGCCGCAGCCGGCACGCTATGCCCT
>MERZ01000281.1:3422-4730 GCA_001770785.1 Burkholderiales bacterium RIFCSPHIGHO2_12_FULL_61_11 | reverse complement strand
GGGAACCGCCAGCACCATGCCGATCAAGGCACAAAAGACGATGAGCTGCACCACGCGCGGCTTGGTCAACGCGTAGAACTGGCCGAACCTGGATGGAACGCGCCGCGTGGGAGCCAATGCGGCAGGTGGGTTGCTGGGGTTCATGCGGGTGCTCTCAAGGCATCGAAGGTTGACGCCACTGCGATCTCGGGGCGGCTGCGACTTGAAAAAAAGATACCGGTGAGCAATACCACCAGCGCAGCAGCGCCGCCGGTGTGCATGACTGCCGCCAGTAGCGGCCAGCCGAGCACCACATTGCTCAGGCCGGTGGCGGCCTGCAGCAAGGTCAGGCCAGCCAGGTAGCGCGCCGGTTCGCGAAAGCCGGGCACACGATGCAGACTGAAGGCCAGCGCCAAAAGAACTGCAAATACCAAATAAGAAGCCAGCCGATGCACGTAGTGAATGGCCGTCAGCGCTTCAAAGCTGATGTAGGCACCCTCATGACCCACGCCCAGTTCACGCCACAACGTGAAGCCCTGCCTGAAATCCATGGCCGGCCACAGCGAATTCTGACAACCCGGAAAGTCAGTGCAGGCCAGCACTGCGTAGTTGGTACTGACCCAGCCGCCCAAAGCGATCTGCAGCCACAGTACCGCAAACGCGGCGACGACAAAGAAACGGATACCCGCGCTCAACGAAATGGTCGTCGTCGCTGACTCTTTATCCCACTGCGCATAGCGTGCCGACTGCGCCCGCAGCAGCGCCAGCATGACCAGGCCGCCGAGCAGGTGCAGCGTAACAATCGCCGGAAACAGCTTCATGGTGACCGTGAGTGCGCCGAAGGCACCCTGCAAACACACCCATATAAGCGTGGCCGTAGGCCACCAGGGCGACACGGGGACGCGCTTGCGTTCAAGCCAGTTGCTCAAGGTCAGCGTGAGAATCAACACCCCCACCCCCGTGGCCAGGTAGCGATGGATCATTTCGATCCAGGCCTTGGAATGCGTGACCGGGCCGGTGGGCATGGCGTTCTGCGCGGCCTGTATATGCGGCTGCGCGCCGACCGGGCTGGCGCTGCCATAGCAGCCGGGCCAGTCGGGGCAGCCCAGACCCGAATCGGTCAGCCGGGTAAAGGCGCCAAAAATTACCAGATCGAAGGTTAGAAACAAGATGAGCAGCGTCAGCACCCGCAGGCGCTTCGCCACCGGGGCGTTCTTGTTGCGCAGCCAGATCCAGGCCAGCGGCCCGAGCGCCACAGCCAGGCCCATAAGCATCAGGCGCAGGGCCGGACTGAGATCGTAAAGTGCAGGTACAGACATGCTGTGAAAG
>MERZ01000281.1:0-3410 GCA_001770785.1 Burkholderiales bacterium RIFCSPHIGHO2_12_FULL_61_11 | reverse complement strand
CTAGTTGGACACTAGCGCCCTGCCTGGTCCCAACTGCTGGAGGCGCGCAGCAAGCGCTCCAGATCGCGCTTGGCTTTGGCGGCGCCGGCCGCGTCGAGATCAGACGGAAAACGCATCATCCAGTTGCCCAGCGGATCGACCAGGTAGAGGTGGTCTTGCAAACGCCGGCCCGCCGCAGGCTCCAGCCATTGCGCCAGCGCGTCAGGCGCCACGCGCAGCGCCGTTGACGAGGCCAGTGCAGCCCGCAAGGCCTCGGGTATGGCTGCCTCGTCATTGATTAGCCAGACGCGGTCCACGCGGTCTTTTTCCTTGCCCAGCGCCTCGCGCAATTGGCGTTGAAAATACAGATTCTTCTCGCAGAGCGTATCGCACGCACCGCCTGCCACGCTCAATAGCAACCACTGGCCCTTCAATGCAGTCAGCTCGCCGACGCGGCCGTCCAGCGCCTGGGTGGCCAGGGTCGGCAAGGGCCGTTGCGGATCGATCAGCTCGCCAAAATTGCGGCGGCCATCGGGCCGAATCACGTAGTAAGTGAAGTAGGAGGCGATTACCGGGGCAGCGCAAACCAGCAACACAGCCAGCATCTTCCATCGGCCTGCCACGGTATTGGGCGACTGGGTGCCGGTGCGATCCAGCAGCGGCATGGCATGCACGGTCAGGCCCAGGGGCTGGTCTTGCGCCGCAAGGCTGGCAGCAGCCCTGCCCCGGGCCAGGGAAAATTCGGATTGCTCGTTGGTCACAGGTGTTGATTGCGGCTTTGGTTGCGCAATTTGTTAAGTGATTTGTTTCGAAATGGAAGAATCAGTTGAAACCAGCCATACAGTATGACCATCAGGAAGCACAGGCCAAACCACTGGAATGCGTAGCCGTAGTGTTTGTCCACGCCCAGATTGGGCGCTGGCCATTCTCGCAGCAGGCCTTCGTCAGCGACACCCGTCTGCAGCAATGACCCTTCAAGCAGCGGCAAACCAGTTTGCGCCGCGAAAGCAGCTATGTCGATATTTTGCCGGATGCGGCCGCTGTCCATGCCCTTGAACTCGTAAAGCTTGGAAGGTGGCGGGGCAATGCGGCCGCTGACCATGACAGGGCCGGTCGGCGTTGCAATGTCAGGCAAATGCGCGCGGTCCAGAAAGTCGCGCTGGACCCAGCCGCGTTGCACCAGAATGACCTGCGAACTGCCCTCCAGCTGCAGCGGCGTAACCACCACAAAGCCGGTTTTCCCGCTCATCGGCCGGTTATCGAGAAATACCGTGTGCTCGGCGCGCCAGCGGCCTTTCAGAGTGGCCTGCCGGTGCATCACATTGTGCAGATTCTTCGCGGCGGTCAATTCCCTCGCATCAAGGACGGGAAGATTGGCTTGGTGCCCGATGGCTGCCTGGAGCGCCTCTTTCTGGGCGGCCCGGCGCAATTGCCACTGCCCGAGAGAAAACGTTGTTACCGCCACCAGCAAGGCGGCCAGCGTGATCAGCCAGCGCCTGGGCGAGTGCAATGGGGCGGTCATGGGCAGATAATCCGGGTCATGACTTATCTCGTGGCACTGGCATTTATCGCCATCATTGGCAGCCTGGCCTGCGCGCTCTTCTTTATGCTGAAGGGTGGCACCGACGGCAAACGCAAAACCAGCAACATGGCGCGCGCCCTGGCGTTCCGTGTCGGCTTCTCGGTCTTGCTGTTTGTCGGCATTCTGATTGCGTGGAAGCTGGGTTACATACAGCCCACCGGCATTGCGGTGGGCAAATAAAAAAAACATGCGTATCAAAAGCAAAGGCCACTCGATGCGGCCTTTGCTTCTATTGTCGCGCCCTGATCGGCCAAGCGGGAGGGTTTCGAGTGCTACCCAACCAATCCATTGGCCCACATTCGGCTTAGAGTACCTTTACAGCCAGTAAATGAGGGTGTAAAGCCCCAGCCACACCACGTCCACAAAGTGCCAATACCAGGCCGCGCCTTCAAAGCCGAAATGCCTCTCAGGCGTGAAATGTCCTTTGTGCAGACGCAGGGTAATGACCAGCAGCATCAGCATGCCGACAAACACGTGAAAACCGTGAAAACCCGTCAAGACGTAAAAGGTTGAGCCATATACACCCGACGAGAGCTTGAGGTTGAGTTCGGAGTAAGCGTGGAAGTACTCGTAGCCTTGCACGGACAGGAAGGCAATCCCCAGCAACACGGTCAGCCACATGAAGGCGATGGTCCGGCCACGATGGTTTTCGCGCAGGGCATGGTGGGCAATCGTCAGGGTCACGCCGGAACTCAACAAAAGCGCGGTGTTGATGGTGGGCAACCAAAACGGCGTCATGGTGGTGAAAGGCTCCACAATGCCCGCTGGCGACGCGGTCGCGCCAGCGGCCAGGCTGGGCCACACCGCCTTGAAATCAGGCCACAGCAAGGCATTGTCCAGGCTGCCCAGCGCTGGCACCGAGTGTGCGCGGGCCCACCAGAGCGCGGTAAAAAACGCTCCGAAGAACATGACCTCGGAAAAAATGAACCAACTCATGCTCCAGCGGTAGGACAGGTCAATCTTGTGACCATATTGCCCACCCTCACTCTCAGCCACGGTTTGACTGAACCATTGGTACAGCACACCCAACCACCACAACATGCCAAAGGCCAGGGCGTATTTGCCCCAATCAACGCCATTGACCCACTGGGTAGCGCCAAGGATGACAAAAAATAGTCCGAAAGCGGCAGAAGCCGGGTGCCGCGATGGCTTGGGTACAAAGTAGTATGGCGTTGCAGCGCGTGTTGTTGAACTCATTTCAGCTCCATTTTTTTCAAATTTCTTTTGTCATCCGGGTGCGGCCCCTGCCCTATTTAGCCACCACCCAGTTCACCAATACGATCAGGCCCACGACCAGGATCAGCACGCCCACGATGCCTGCGGCAACGATGTGAAACGGATTGACGTGCGCCAAATCTTCCTGCCATTCACTTTGCTTGCGGATTCCAAAAAATGACCAGGCGACGGTTTTGAGACTGCGCCAGAACGACGAGGCTGACGGCGCAGCGTTTGCGC
Source organism: Burkholderiales bacterium RIFCSPHIGHO2_12_FULL_61_11 (assembly GCA_001770785.1). Taxonomy (GTDB): domain Bacteria; phylum Pseudomonadota; class Gammaproteobacteria; order Burkholderiales; family Burkholderiaceae_C; genus Polaromonas. Next base: position 394 of record MERZ01000281.1, on the reverse strand, counting down.
CCTTGACCGGATCGCTCATACGCCGACTTTCGCCATCGCAGGAGCCCGGGCTGCCGAGGCAGCGCCTGGTGCCGGGGGCGTTTTGCCGCCCACTTCAAAAAATGTGTATGACAACGTGATGGTGGTGACATCTTTGGACAGCTTGGGATCGATAAAAAAGACCACGGGCCACTGCTTCTTTTCCCCAGGCTGCAGCGTGTACTGATTGAAGCAGAAACACTCGAGCTTGTTGAAGTAGGCGGCGGCTTGCGCTGGCGCATAGCTGGGAATTGCCTGTGCGGCCATGACCCGGTCTTGTACGTTCTGAAACTCATACATCACGGTGGTGAGTTCACCCGGATGCACCTGCGCCGAACGCTGGGCCGGCTTGAAGGCCCAGGGACCACGCGCGTTC
>MERZ01000280.1 GCA_001770785.1 Burkholderiales bacterium RIFCSPHIGHO2_12_FULL_61_11 | reverse complement strand
CGTGCTTCCACAAGACCTGGCGCTCGCTCAAACCCTTGGCGCGGGCAGTCAGCACGTATTGCTTGCGGATCTCTTCCAAGAAGGCATTTTTGGTGAGCATGGTGATGACCGCGAAGCTGCCCAGCACGCTGGCGGTGACCGGCAAGGCGATGTGCCAGAGGTAGTCCAGCACCTTGCCTGCCAGGCTCAGGTCTTCCCAACCCGACGACGTCAAGCCGCGCAGGGGGAACCAGGCCAGAAAACTGCCACCGCCAAACAGCACCAGCAGCGCCACACCCAGCACGAAGCCCGGGATGGCATAGCCGATCAGCACGATCAGGCTGGTCACCATGTCGAAGCGGCTGCCCGCTCGCACGGCTTTGGCAATGCCCAAGGGGACCGAGATCAGGTAACTGAGCACGAAGGTCCACAAGCCCAGGGTGATGGAGACCGGCAGCTTTTCCTTGACCAGCTCCCACACGTCCTTGTGGTGGAAGAAGCTCTTGCCCAGGTCAAAGCGGGCGAAGGAAGCCAGCATGGTCACGTAGCGTTCGTGAACCGGCTTGTCAAAGCCATACAGCTTTTTGATCTCTTCGATCTGGGCCGGGTCCACGCCCTGGCGGCCCCGGTAGCCCGCCCCTTGCGAGATGGCGCTCTCACCGCCTTCACCGCGTTGTTTGAGCTGGGAGACCATCTGCTCGACGGGCCCGCCCGGCACGAACTGGATCACCGCGAAGGTGAGGGTCAGCACGCCCAGCAAGGTGGGAATGATGAGCAACAAGCGCTTGATGATGTAGGCCCACATGCGTCATTTCCCCGGTAGGGCCCACCAGGTGGACAAGGCCCAATCTTCGGCCTTGTAGTACAAGGGATTGACTTCAGGCTGGGCGAATCGGTGGGCGCGGTAGGCCACGCGGTGCACACCCGAGTACCAGGCCGGCACGTTGTAGTGCTCAAAGCGGAGGACTCGATCAAGCGCGCGCAAGGCAGCGATTTGCCGGGGCCGGTCCACGGCGGTGACCACCTGGTCGAGCAAAGCATCCACGGCCGGGTCCTTGATGCCCACGAAGTTGCTGGACCCCGGCGTGGCGGCGGCTTTGCTGCCAT
>MERZ01000279.1:11380-15504 GCA_001770785.1 Burkholderiales bacterium RIFCSPHIGHO2_12_FULL_61_11 | reverse complement strand
GCCGCTACCACCCGGATGCAGATCGCACTGGCGCCCTGCGCTTGCCCGGCTGCCAAACTGCTTGCTACCGAGCGCGCTGCAGCAGCATCTGCCCCCTGCGTCTGCGCGCTACTGGCAGTGGCGGCCATGGAGGCCGATGCAGCGAGCGCCGCACCCTGCCCTTGCCCTGATTGAGCTGATGCGGTGATGCTGCGCTGCGTGCTGAGTGCGACCTGCTGCGCCTGGCCTGCTACAAGGGTGACGCCCGCGCTGGCTTCGCTGTTCAGCGCGCCTTCGTTGAGGTAGCCCCCGTTGAGCAGCATGGTTTAGATGCCCGTCGTTGCGTTGCGCACGTCGTGCGTAAATGAGGTCGCGCTGACCGTGGTGCCCGCAGTGAAAGCGCCGATGGTCAGGTTGGCGCCCGAGGCGCCGGCCGACACATCCATCACAACCGTGGTGTGGTTGCTTCGGTACACCCGCGCCCAGGTCGGCGTGATCGCGTTGCCCGCGACGCCCGCTGTGATCGCGTTGGCCGTCAGCAGCCCACTGACCGCGGCGGCGAAAGCGGTGGCGTTCAAGGTCAAGCTAACACCCAGCACCTGGGTGCCCAGCGCGGTGTCCGCCGTGGCGGCTTGGGCGCCGTCGTACACATCAATAAATCCGCCGTTGCACAGCGCAGCCATCGCGTCAGCTTGTACGTTGACAGTGGCGTCAGCCATTTGGGTATTAAGAGCCATGGTTTTTCTCCGGGATTAGGAAGTTTCTGGTGCAGTGAGGGGTCAGCCCCACTTTTTGACGCGCAGATGCTCGCGGGTGTTGCCGACCTGGGCCTGGTAGGCGGCGAAGTTCAAGGCTTTATTCCACTCGCCGCTGTAGTAGGTGGCCAGTGCCCGGTCGGTCCATGGCTTCTTGGCCATGACCATTAGTCGGGCCAGTGTTCCGTAGCGCATGGCATCGCTGTACTGTCTTTTCAGGAAGTCGGGAATTTGAGTGGCCGTGCTCGTCGGCTTCATGGTGCCGATAATTTCCATGCCGCCGACCACCGCCGCCGTCGGCATCTCGTCGGTAATCAAGGTGATCTCCAGCAAGTCAGGCGACAAACTAAACGGCGGCTCGTTGCGCGTGTACTTGGGTTCGGCGTCGTCGGTATGGCGCTGCGGGCGGTCTGTGTCCTCCCACATCAGTTCACCGTCCAGCGTCAGCCGGGTAATGCGCACCACCTCGGCCTGGCTCTCGGAGGGTGACAGGTCGTAAGTCGCCACATCGGCCACCAAATTAACCGCATCAAACGGTAGCTTCCAAGCGCCGGTCTGCTGGCAAAACGTGCGGGCCGTCTCGCGCAAGTGCAGATCCAGCATCGTGGTCGTGCAGCCCGGCAATTCTGGCAGCAATAAATCGTAGTAAGCAGAAAGCAAGGTCATCAGAGCATCCCCCCGCCGATTTTGACCAGCAGCTCTCCGCGCGCTCGGTCTGCCGATTCATCGTCCTGGCTTTCAATCATGGAGCCTACAAACATAGCGATAGGCAGGAAGAACTGACCGTTGATCGGTAGGTTTGCGCCTATGGCAATGGACTCGTAGGTCGTTGCAAACGCACCCAGGAACAGATCAGGCCGGGCACCCTTGATGATGTTCAGCGCATCCACCACATAGCCCAGGCATGCCGCGTCGCCGGCGCGCACGGGTGATGTGGTGCTGTCGCCAATCGCCAGCCGGGCGCGCGCTAGGACTTCCGTGGTAGTGCGGGACATGGATTATTTCTTTTGGGCCAGGGCGGCAGTTACTTTGGCGCGCAGGTTATCGCCTTTAAGAAGGCCGACAGCGGCGACTTTCAGCCCTTGCTCTTTGGCGTAGGAGCGCACAGCGGCATCGTCCATTCCGGTGAGCGTCAGCGCAGCTCCTGCGGCATCCGTGCCAGCCCCGATGACGGCAGACACTGGGATTGCCGGCTGCTTGGTGGCCTTGATGGTGTCCTCGGCGAATACGTCAGGGTGCTTCAGCATGCGGCTGACCACGGCGGGATTGGTGATTTCCACGCTGTCGCCTGGCATCCATTTGGCAATTCCTACTTCGCTTGCGAATGCTGTTTCACCGTCGGTCTTGAGGCCTACGTACTTGATTTTCATTGGAATCTCCAGAAAAAAGGGCCAGCCATATCAGCAGCCAGCCCTTTCGATTACCGCGGACTGCGCGGCAGCAGGTTTACTTCGGACCTTCGGCCGCGCCGTTGGCGATCATGAAGACGTCGCCGGCTGCAAACGTTGCGGAAGCCGTGGCGACGGTGACCGTGATGTACACGTCTTCCTCGAACTTGATCGGCTCGAACGAACAATCCAGCGTTCCGCCGCCCTGCGCCGTTGTCTGCCCGGCAGCGGCGAAGTACGCAGCGCTGGGCGACAAAGACGATGTGCTGTCAGCTGGCCGGTAGCCGACGCTGAACACGATGGTCGGCGTCACATTCGTGTCAAGGTCGTCGCTGCGGATTTTCAGATTGCCGAGGTAGATTCCCGCCGGGAGGCGGAAGTTGATGACGTCGGCAGCTGTCGGGTTCACCGCAAGTGTGATGCTGTCCACGATCTGAATCCCGCATCCGTCAACCGGCATGAACGCCGGGGCTTTGGCTTTTTTTCCGTAGAGATTTGCCATGATTGGCTCCTAAAAGTTGAACAATTTGAAAGGCAGGGCACGCTGGCCCGGAGTGACGGGGCACTAGGCCCCGTCAGCTGTTACACCGAGCGCTTGAGCACCACGCTGTCGATCACGGCCACACCGAAGTCCGTGGCTTCCAGGTCGCCGTCGGCGTTGGGCAAAGACCAGCGGAGCTTGTCTTCCGTGCCCATGATCTCTCCGGCCAGTTCCAGGTTACGCTCGAAGTTGGTCCAGTTCTCCAGCAGCGAGTAGGTTTCCTCGCTGGTCCGGTTCGCACCGGACACCAGAGCCAGGGCCTGAGCGCCCAAGAAGATCGAACGCGCCATCTGGTGGGTTGTCGACAGACCTGCGGCCACCGTGACGTTGGTTTCGGTGCCCGCCAGGCGGTTGGCCGCCGTGACGTGTGCCACCGAATCGCTGGCGTCGTGGCGGATCGCGTACTGCATCTTGCGCACCAGGATGCCGTTCCAGAGGATCGGCGTGCCGGCGAACAGCGGGTGCATGTTCAGACTGCCATACTTGGCGCGCTGGACGGCATTGGTCTCGAACGTCCGGATGTTGTTGCTGGCCGTGGTGTCGGTGATGATCGAATCCCACACCAGCGGATCAACAAGCAGGAGGCCCTTGATGGGGTCGTCACCAGCAGCCGGGTCGCCCGGGATCTGGATGGGCGCCATCTTGATGCTCATCTCGTCCCAGATTGCGGCGAGTTCATCGATGTGCGACAGCCGCATGCGATCGGTGGTGGCAATCGATGCCAGCTGTGCACCGCCCTGCGTCAGAGCCGCGCCGTTCACAACCCAGTGGCGGTTGTAGGTCGGGGCCTTGATGGTGTTGACCATCATGTCCGCGAACTCAGCATCGGTTGACAACGGCAGAACCCAGTCGGTGCCGTCCTGTTTGCCGCGCGAGCCGGCCAGGAAGGACAGGCTTCGCTGCCAGCGGAATGCCGGGATGGAGCGCTTGAGTTGCGCCAGGGCGTTCAGCCGCATGCTGTGGGGCGTGCGCTGCTGGGTCATCTTGCCGCCTGCCGATACGGGCAGGGTGGCCATGTCCAGCGTGACATCCTTGGAGCTGTACTTGAGCGCGGCGCCCAGGCCCTCGGCGTTCTTGTCGCCCATGACGGGCCGCAGCTTGACGACATGTGCGCAGTCGACCTGCACGACGTCACCCGGGCCTTTGGCCAGCTCATCGACACGCACGATCGGCATTTCGGTCGTGGTTTGCTGTTTCAGCTTGCGCATCGCAGCGTCGTGGGTCGGCATGGGACCGGTCAGGGAGGCCAGGGGCGTCGGTTGACGGACAGCCATGGCGGAAAGTGCAGTGGAAAACTGCTTGTTTGCCAGCGCGTTACCGCGAGGCACAGAGGTAGTAGACATGGAAAACTCCTAAAAGGTGTGTTTCCCGCGTCAACCAGCCGGCAGGGACGCCATGATGGCTTCGTCCGACATGCCGGCATAGTTGGGCGCAGGTGTGAGACTGGCTGGTGCCCCACCG
>MERZ01000279.1:10762-11363 GCA_001770785.1 Burkholderiales bacterium RIFCSPHIGHO2_12_FULL_61_11 | reverse complement strand
CTTCGGTCCTTCAACCTGGGCATTGGCAACCGCCTGGGCGGGGTCGATACGGGGTGCAGCAGGTGCTGCAGGAGTTGGTGTGGCTGCTGGTGCGGGAGCCAGCGCGGCTTGGGTGCGACGTGCCGCTTCGGTGAAGCGTTCTGTAATCGGCCGGTCTTTCCAGTCCGGATCGAGTGACAGTGCACTGTCGTAGGCGATGGCGCGCGTGAATTTGTCCTGCGCGGCAGGGTCGTACTGCCATGCCAACAGCTCGGGAACCTCGTCTATCGCGTCCTGAATCAGCGGGTTGTCATAGGCGACAGGCTCGAAGGCTGGCTCTGGCTTGGGAGCCGCAGCGGTCAATCGAGCCTCAAGGTCACGCTGCTGACGTGCCATCTTGGCCTGCAGTGGAAAATCTTCCTCCAACTGGGCAATTTCCTCGTCGGTAACGGCGTTACTTACTTGGGCCTTGCCTTGCTTGAGGTCGTCTAACTCCTTGCGCAGCCGCTCGTTGTCCTCACGCTGGCGCTTTTCAGCGTGTCGCGCTGCCCGCAAAGCGGCCCGCGTGTCACCTTGCGATGCAGCGTTGGCTTCGGGGGCTGGGGTCGGGGCTACCGCAGCG
>MERZ01000279.1:6923-10703 GCA_001770785.1 Burkholderiales bacterium RIFCSPHIGHO2_12_FULL_61_11 | reverse complement strand
CAGTGACCTCTATCACGGCATCGTCGGGCACGAGCTTGCTCAGGATCTCATGTTCTTCTTTATCGAACGCGGGATGATTGGGTTCCACACTTCTCTCCTTGCCGTTTACGGTCGGTCACCGAGGCCTAAGCCACCGTCCATGTCCACACCAGGCGCTCGGACGAGTCGCGCCTGATGGCTGCCGCGGAAATACACACCTCACAGCGCGGCGGTCTGTGAAGCGGCTCGGAAAGCAAAAAAGCCCGCACGTGGCGGGCTCGGGTGTGGATAGCAAAGGCTCAGGCGAACTGCTGGTCCTGTTCGGCTTCGGCCAGGGAATCGGCGATCAGCGTGTCTTCGTTGGCGGCGTCATTGCGCAGCCGCTCGGTCTCGGCCAGCACCTTGTCGACCTCGGCGGGCGCAACACCGGCGGCAATGCGCTGCTCGATGAGGGCGGCGGAAGCGTTGGATGCACGGGCGGCGGCCTTGTGGCGCTCGGCGTTGGCGGCCTTCTCTGCCACCGTGGCGCCCTGCAGCAGCTTCGCGGCTTCTTGTTCCTGCGCGACCGCCTGCTGCTGCATCGCTTCGGCCTGGGCCTGGCCAGTCTTGTCGCCGGGCATCGGCAGGCCATTGGCCTTGCGCAAGTCGTCTGCGACCTGCTGGCGGTTCGGAATGCTGGTGCTTTCCATGTAGGCCGGCGCGAGGATGGCAGTCGCCTTGGGGTTGTTGCCCAGCGCGGTGATGATGCTGGCCAGTTGCTGCTGGGCTTGCTGGCGGAAGGCCGGCGTGTTGGGGGTCTCAGCCAGCGCGGTACGGATGTCGGCATCCTTGACCTGGTTGACGGGCATTCCCTGCGGGTCGAATGTGTTGAGGATCACCACACGGCGGGTGCGGCCGGTGCCGATCGGCATCTGCAGCTTCTCCTGGCGCAGGTCATAGCTGATCTCGCAGACCAACTCCTCGAAGGCTGCTCGCCGCCCGTAGGTGTAGTTGTCGTTCATTTCACCCATGGACTGCTCACCCTGCTCGATCAGCATGCTGTTGGCAATGCCCGATTGAACCTGCGCGCTGCCCAGCTGGCTGCCGTAGCGGCCGGTGGTGTCATTGATGTACTGCTTGCTGTCGGCTTGCACTTTGAACTGCTCGGGCTGCATGCTCAGGTCGTTGCTGATTTTGATGGCCGCATTCTGTTTGTTGGCGCGCTGGGCATTGGTGATCATCACCATGTCCGGGCGCATCACGGCGTCGGCGATGTCGGCGATGGTGTTGTAGTTCGGGTCCAGGGCATCGCCGTCCATCTGGATCTGGCGGGCCTTGAGCATCCATTGAATGCGGTGGTGGCGTTCGTTGAAGTCGTCCTGCGGGCTGATCATGCCATCGATCAGGCCGTAGGGGCTCTTGTCATCGTCATCGCGGAAGGCAAAGAACGGGATGTACGGGAAGTTGCGCTTCCTGGTGCCTTCATCGAGCAGGCGGTACGGGCCAGCGTACAGCGCGCGGCGTACCTGCGAGGTGATGCCCTTGCTCAGTTTTACCAGGCCGCGCGCCACGGCTTCCACGTGCCGCGGATCCTTCTCGTCGTATTCGACCTTCTTGACGGGGCTCAGGTGCATCATGACCACGACGGCTTGCACGCGGTACCAGACCTCGTACAGCTTGATCATCTTGCGCGCGGCATCCACCCAGTCGCGCTTGCTGACCGTGAGATTGAAGCGGCGCTCGTTATCGAAGGCCTGGCGCAGGCTGGTCTCGTCGGGTTCGCCGACCATGTTGCCGCTGTAGTCCAGCATCTGCTCCCAGCCGTTTACAGAGCGGCGCAGGATGTCCCGGTGTTCCGGCATCGCAGCTTCCACCTCGTCGAGGTCGACCATGCGCTTCCTCACAAGCCAGCGGCAGCCGTCGAGCAGTGTGGGTCCGGTCTGGCCCATCCAGTCCCACCAGATTTCGTCGCGGTGCACGCTCTCCACTCGGTAGGGATAGGCCAGCGGGTCGCTGTTCTTGCTGACGTGCACCCAGCCGATGCCGGTCTTGACCATGCTGGCGTAGGCGTCACTGACGGCCATGTGCGCTCGGGTCTCGCGCTCAGCTTCCTTGAGCTTGGCGCTGATGACCTCGGCCACGTCGGCATAGCTGTCGTCGTCAGACTCCACCTTCACATCAGTGCGGCTCTTGGCTTCCTGACCCAGCACGCTGTTGATCACCGGGCGAATCAGGTTGATGGCGCGCTCTTCCAGCTCCTCCTGGCGGATATGCCAGCGCTGCAGCTCGGTCAGCTGCTTGCCGTCGTAGTAGGCGGCGCACAACTTGGCGCGCAGGCGCCACTGGGGCTGATCAGAGCAGTCGCGCAACATCCGCTCCAATGCGTACAAGCTGAATTTACCGGCAGCGGCGAAGTCGCGGCTCTGGTCACCGGCCCGGTCGTCGTAGGGAGTTGTGGGTTTGATCATCGCAGGCCTCGTTTTCTTCGGAACGCTTCTGCGTCTTTGTCGCGCAAGGTGCTCGTGGGCGCGAGCAGCAGCACGCCGTCACCTGCGCCCAAATGCATATATTGGCCCGCCTCGCAGTTGGAGACTAGGACACCACCGGCGTAGTAGCAGTGCGCCTGTGCAGCCTCAAGGTTGTAGACGGTCCCGTTGCCTGCTGGCTTTACCGCCACAACTCTTGGAGCAGAACTTGGTGGCTTGGTACTTGTTCGTGGTGAACTCGTTGGCGCAATAGGCGCACTTTCTGACCTCGTTATCAACGCCAGAGGCGTATCTAGCGGCTTGCTGGCACGATGGCCCACAGAAGCCTTTTCGTACCGAGCCAGCCTTAGCCTTGTATTCGCCGCCGCACTGAATGCAGGTGTTCGACTCCATGGGCCGAGCCAACATGCCACGCCTGCTGCGATCAGCGGCAGCCGGTGTACCTGCCATTGCGCGATTCGCTGCTGCAGCGAGTGGTCTTGCCGCCTCCAGAAGGGCGCGGACTTCATCCTTGTCGCGCTGGTGTCCGTGCAGTCGGCCGTGCTCAACTTTTGACATGAGCTCGAGGTTGTCGATGCTGCAATTGGACTTGTCCTCGTCCTTGTGGTGAACATCAAAGCCTTCTGGAATGGGGCCATGAGCATCAGCCAAAACCTCTCGATGAAGGTATGCGCCGCCGACGGCGTGATCAGCCTTGTAGTAACCGCCGGGCTTTCGGTAGTACCTAACGCCGTTGAATTCTTGCACTGGATATTTTGCTGGCCTGCCCATGGATTTCCCTCTGATACGAGTATGTCCATGTACTGTAACGCATCGGCCCTAACAAAACCACCATTTATATCAGCAAAAGGGTGATCCGGGGTGCACCGGAGTGTCACGCCGTTGTCCATTTCAACGTCAACCAATGCGTCAACAGCGCGCGCCATATTCGCCACGACATTGCATGGCCCGATGGGAGTATTCACCCAGTCACCGACTCGCAGCTGCTCAATCTCTACCCGCCCATCGCCTACAGAAATCATGGTCCCAGCCACAAAGCACGGATGCGAATAGGCGTTTTTTACCGGCTTGTCTTCGTAGCGCTCGTCCCCGGCCACCTTCAGGCGCCGGAACTTGTAGGCGCCCTGCATGCCCTTGCGGGTCACTTTGCAGTCCGGGTGCAGCAGGTAGCCGGGTTCGCCGTCGATCATGGTGCGCAGTGTCTTGGCCACCGCCTCGGTACGAATCGTGAAGTCGTTGTTGAACGGTGCCGGCAGCGCCATCACACCGTTGGCTTCAAGCAGCTGAAACACTGAGCGCTCTTCGTTGTCGCCGGCCTGGCGCTGGTCGCCAGACG
>MERZ01000279.1:3707-6806 GCA_001770785.1 Burkholderiales bacterium RIFCSPHIGHO2_12_FULL_61_11 | reverse complement strand
CACCAGCTCGAAGCGCACCCGCCACTGTCCGTTGCCCAGCTTCTGACCGATCTGTGCGGCCGGTGTCAGCCCAAAGTCAAGGCCGATGTGCAGCGGGCAGTTAGGAACCAGCTCGAAGGCTTTGCAGTGCACGCTGTCCACGTAGTCCGGGTAAATCGGCATGCCGTCGCCGACATAGCCATATTCGTTGGCCAGGTTGACCAGCACCCATGAATCAGTTTTTCCCTGCAGGCCGTTGCGGTAATAGTTCAGCGGCAGGTTCTGCACGTTCTCGGCGTTTGGATTGACTTGCCACGGCGATTCGGGGCTCTTGCGCGTCACGCCGCCCGGCTGGCGAAGGAACAGCCAGCCATCGGGCCGCATCTCCTCGGCCATTCGGTAATACCAGTGATCAGTGTCCGGGGCGTTGGTGTCACCGAAAATGCCGTACCAGGTGGGCCGCACATCCTTGGGGTAGCGTCCCATGCGCAGGTCCAGCATCTGCGCCACGGCAAACGGGATTTCCTTGACCTCGTTGAGCCATCCCCAGGTGCCCTGAAAGCCGCGCAGCTTCTTGACGTGATCCTCGCGATCAAGTGCCATGAAAACCACCTCGGCATCCACCGTCGTGCCGTCCTCCAGCTTGTACTTCATGTGATGGGTCGGCGGCTCCATCCCGCCCCTGCTGAACTTTCCCAGGTGCTCGAAACAGTCCAGCCAGTCCTTGATCGTCGTGCCAAACAGGTCTGGGTACGTGTTACGAACCGCGACACCGCGCGCCTTGCGCACGCCGTTGCTGTCCGGCGCCTGCGCGTTGTTGATTCGGAACCCTTTCCAGCAGCTAGCGTTTGTTTTTCCAGAACCCAGAGGGCCCATGATCATCGCTCGCTGGGTTTGGCTCAGGATGTACTGCTCGAGCGTCGGGCCCTGCGGCTTGTAGCTGTACTGAATCTCCTGGCTCATTCTGGTTTGCGTCCGGTCATGTCCTTGATCACGGCCACCGGCATGGTCAGCTGGATCTTGTCGTTGTAAAGGCCCAGGTGGCGGAAAACCTTATCAAGCGAATCGCCCTTGGGATGCAGCTTGATCTCCAAGCCCTTGTCGGTCTCCTTCACGCCTGCGAACAGGCTGGCCGCTGCTGCGCTGATGTTGCGCGTGTCCTTGAAGACCGTTCGGCCCTTACCTTCGCCACCACATTCGGGACATTCCGGATTGGGTGCCCGGCGCAAGTCAAAACCGCCTCCACCTTTTTCAGGGAACTCACCCATCTTGGCCGCCGTCTTTTCGCTGGCCATCGCTTTGGTTCTTTCGTGGGCCTCTCGATCGGACTCAAGCTGCGCATCGGTGCGCTGGTGCCGGAACTGAAATCCCCAGCAGTGCCTGCAGCAGCCAATCCGGTATTCCATCAACTCCCGCGGGTCGGCCATCGCAATGGCCCAGGCTTCTTTGACCGCCATGTCCGCTGAAATATTGGTTCTGACAGAGCTTTCTGCTCTCAGGCGTGCCAGCTCAGCCTGAATGTTTGGTTTTGCAAGCACCTTGCTGGCTTCTGTCCTTGCCGTGGTTTCCTTGGCGCCTGGCTTGGCGATGAGGTACGCCTGCGTCCCATTGGGATCAAGGAAATATGCAGCCACGAAGCGCATCTCCAATTCAGACAGCGTTGGTGTTGACGCCTCTGGCGCGTATTTGGTGGGAATTGAAGCCTTGCTTTTGCTTATTTTTTGAGCAATTGCTGGCTTTTCCGCTTGTTTCTTGACTGGTGCCGTCTTTCCTGCCAGTTTGCGGTTCGTGCGTTTGGGCTTCGCTGGCGCTGATTTGGGAGCAGCGCTGCGCGCCCTCGTCTTGGCGGGGGCGGGTTTCTTCTTTGTGGTGGCCATTACGGAGTGATTGGAGCGATGCACGCCCGCAGTGCGGTCACAAGCCTTCCTTCGAAGCCTTCCCGGCGCAGGTTCTCGGCAATGCTGGCCTGCAGGAGCTCGTCCACGCACTCGCCAGACGGGCAGCCACGCGCTTTCAGGGCCTCGGTGGGCATGTTCGGGCGCTCGGGCTCCTGTTCCTTGCACGGCACGGCTACAGCGACCTTGCCGACTGGTACCTGCGACACCATGCCGCAGGCGCTGAGCATGCCGATCAGGATCAGGATCAGCAGGAACATGCCAGCGTTGATGATCTTGGCTTTCATGGCGTGTCCTTGAACCAGTCATTGGCCCGGGCGGTGGCCGATTTGCAGTCATTGCCCGGAGCTTCGGGCGGCGTGGACAGGATCACGTCGGCCTTGGCGTTGCCCTTGACAGCGCGGGCTGCGGCTGCTGCGCGCGCGGGAGCTGCGGCGGTTGCGCGCTTTTCGGTCTGGCTGCCCAGGTTGTCCACGCTGGCGTTGCAGTTCGTGACGGCGACGGCGGCGTGCGTCAGGTTGGTGGTCGCCACGACGGCCGTGTCGCGCTTGCCCAGATAGGCGTAACCCTGTGCGGCATTGGCCAGCAGGCTGATGGCCAGGACGATGGTGATCGGGTTCATGTATCCACCTCGTTAAAGAGCTTGTTCGGTATTACGGCGACGAATCATGCCAGCGCCTTCGCTGGTAGATCAATCGGCTTAAGGCACAACGCCCGTTCTGCTTCACGTCGGTTCGTCAGGCCACGAACGATTCGCCCGCCAGCCCGGTTCCAGCGTAGAAGCTCGTTACAAGCCGCTGTGTACTGGCTACGATTGAGCAACCTGACCAGCGTTGACCGGCAAGCCGCACCCGTGCCAATGTTGTAGGCCCAAGCGGTAAGGGCGTCGTACTGGTTTTGGTTGAGCGCAACGGTGGTGCAGGCCAGCAGCCGTTCGCCATGGGTTGCAACATCCTTTACCAAGATGGCGTCACAGCGCTCCTTTGTCCACACATCACCCACCTTGACCTCTGGTCCGGTATGCCCATTGCAGACGGTAGGCACGCCGTAGGCCAGCTTGTCGGCATAAGCAATGCGCTCTGAGCCTTCCCAATTGCCGACAAAAGCCAGCAGCGCAGCGCCTGCGATCACGACCGCCCCGCCCCGCTTTTGATTTGGCGTCATGGCAGGCCTTTGGGCTGCGCCACGATGCGCGAGATACCCGCGCCAGCGCTGACCAGCACAG
>MERZ01000279.1:1314-3684 GCA_001770785.1 Burkholderiales bacterium RIFCSPHIGHO2_12_FULL_61_11 | reverse complement strand
CCAGCGCCCTTAGCGCCCTTTTCTCCCGGCTCGCCCTTCGGCCCTTTTGGGCCGGTCGCGCCCTTGGCTCCCTTGCCGCCATCCAGTCCTTCAGCGCCCGCGATACCTTGCACGCCTTGCACGCCCTGTTCTCCCTTGGTTTGATCTGGCTTTTGGTACAGCAGCGCAACGATTATGGCAATCACGGCGACCAAGGCGGTGATCTTGAGCAGCGTGTAAAAAATGGTGGACATGGCCTTGGTACTCATTTGAGGTGCCCTCCGGTGATCGCATTGAAAATCCAGTAACCCATCGCGACAACAGCTGAGCCAAGCGTCATAATTCCCCACTTCAAGGCGCGGTTGCGCTCGTCCTGCAGGGCCTTGATATCGTTGGCCGTGGCCGCCAAGGCCAGGCTCAGCGATGCCACGTCTTTTTCGAGCATGGCAATCTTCGTTTCCTGCGATGGTGTTGTCATTTTTTAAAAGCCCAGTAAACCCGGTGCGTTTCATGATCCAGTTTTTCCAGTTGCGCCTTGGCTTGCGCCTCAGTCGGCACAGGTGCGGTGCAGGGCGTCCAGCCGCCCGCTTCGGTGTAGCATTCGATGAGGTAGCCACAGGTGTTGGTTGGCGTCATTGGCGTGCTCAATAAAAAAGCCACCGCAGGATGGTCCTTGCGGCGGCTGAAACCATCCGGCAACTGCTTGCTGGAGGGGAGACAACATCGTGAATTCAATGGGCGATTGACCCCGGGTGTCTGTGGAGATCAGAGCTTTGTCCCGGGGCCTTTCGCTGGCAGGGGTTTTCCCACAGCTGCAAAACAGCTTCTCCCTGCTGGGGCCAGCCATGCCTTCCAGAGTCCGCTGATGTGGATGCGGCCGGTCAGTTGACGAGGGGCTGGATTTGAGAAACTGGTTGCCACGGCCCGAATCGAACGGGCGACCTCTGGCTTATGAGACCAGCGAGCTTCCAAACTGCTCTACGCGGCGGAAATGAAAAAGCCACCGCATGGGTGGCTTCAGGGAAATTTGGAGAAAGGCGGTCCTATCAGGGTATCGGCCCCAAGCACTGAGCCGGGGCAGCGGTGATAGGCGTTGGCCTTTGCGCTCATGGCGCCAGCGTCTCTTCGGGTCCGCGCTGTAATGGGCGCATTCTAGCAGAAATTTCTGACAGAAGGTAGCGATTAACCGACAAACGGTACTTGCATTCACGCCAAGACGTGTAATAATACATTCATGCACTCGAAATCGATTGCAAACGGTGCTCCCCGGTATGAGGGGCAAAGGAAAACAAAATGACCATCAAAATCAACCCACTTTGGACTGCTTACAACACAGTCAACAACGAGGGCGGCGAAGGCTTCAATCCACACCCGAAGACAATCACAACTGGAGGCGGAGAGCCACTTTGGTCTAAGCTCGACGACAAGAAATACCGGCTTGAAAACCTCCTGAATGCAACCTCCGACGCGGAGCCCCGCTACGAGGAAATTAAAGCCGAAATAAAGGTTGTGGCAGCAGCTTTGGAAATCGCAAAGAAGGCTGGCATCTGATGAGCGGCCTCAACCGAGGCCGTTACACGGTCCAAGTCGATGGACCATGGCGGCTCTACGCTCGCATCTGTCCTCCCGGATGGGAAATGGTAGGTACCATCCAGCGCGGCCTGGAGATAGGCGCGCTTGGCAAGTCGCCTGCCGGTATCTATGCACAAATCAACGCCGGCGACGTCCGCAGCCTCGATCAGCGCAAGGTCGGCGCGGCAATCCAGAGTAGCAATGCGCCAGCCTAGTCAGGCGGTCCTGGGCGTACCCGTGGGCGATGCCGTTGCCCTGCTGCGTTACATCACCAAGCACGAGCCCAGCACCACCGAGACGCTGGAGCACTTTGGCTGGAGCCTGTCCAAGTACAAGCGCGGCCTGGGCGTGTTGCGGCACCTGGGCTGTCAAATCGATCCGGTGCGCGACCAGATCCGCACTTATTTCAAGGTGGCCGGATTCGGCATTTTTGACGAGCAGGCCCTGCGCAAGCACTGGAGGCACAGCCCATGACCACCGCCCAATTCGCAGCCATAGCCAAGCTGCTGCGCGTGCGTGACGGCGCCGCCCGTGAGGCTGCTTGTCTGGTGCTGGTCGATGGTCACCGGCCCAGTGAGGCGGCGCGCTTGACAGGACTGTCAGCGTCGAGCGTGAGTAATGCGGTGAGCCGATTCAAGCGCGGGCTGGAGCTAGCCCAGGTTGCAGCCGCCGCATAGGCGTTGCACGGTCAAGCGCTATGGCGGAATTTGTCGCGCAATCCCTTCACTGACGCACGCTGGCACTCGTTGATGTAACCCAACACCCGGCGGCCGTCTGTTCCATGCGGTACCTTACGTTCACCCATACCACGGCATTCTC
>MERZ01000279.1:0-1225 GCA_001770785.1 Burkholderiales bacterium RIFCSPHIGHO2_12_FULL_61_11 | reverse complement strand
ATGTTTTCAGGCGTTGGAACAGCAGGCCCAGCTCGTGCGCGTGCCACTTGTCGGCCTCGCGCTTGGCGGCCACCAGGGGGATCAACTCCTCACAGATGGTCTGGCCTTTCCGGTCGATGCTGATCACCAGCACCAGTCCTGTGCCCTTGAGGCGCGGATACTTGGCGGCCATCGCCTCCAGATTGCGCTCGCAGATAGGTGGCGGTTTCCCAACAACATCCCACTCGGTAGCCAACCGGCGCAAAGCCATGCCCAGGCGGTGCGTATTCATGCCGGCGGCAATGATCATGTCCCCAGAGCTTCGGCGATCAGCTTGAACGCGGAGGTTTGATGCACCGACAGCGGTTGAATACTGCTCGCCAACGCATGGCGGTGGATTTTCATCGGTGATGTCTGCTGCCATGGTTTTCCTTCTTTTATGCTATTAAATTGGTAGCTACTTGTGCACGTGTATCAATGGCAGGCTCTTTTTCGTCCCAGAGTGGCAGTCTCTGCGGCCACTTCCCATTGGCGATAATCCGCCGCCGCGTGTCTGCGCCCCAGGCTGGCTCAATGGAGCGGCGAGCGACCTTCGAGAACATGACGCCTTGGTCAAATAAGGCATGACATCCAGGGCGGCTAGGCTGCGGCCCACATAGAGGAAAACAAAGCCGGTCATCAGTTTTCATCGCCATGCCCTTGCCAGTGTTTGGGTGCGCTGCTTGGCTTGGGCCACAGCCGCAAGCAATGCAAGGCATGGCAGCCACGAGTCGGCGATAGACCTCGCTGCGCACAACCTCAGTCTTTGGCTGCGCCAGCCCGGGCCCGTCGCACCTGGTTGCTGGTGCGAATGCCTGGGGCCCAGGCCATGCCATAGGCGCGCGGTCGGGCCGGGGCTTGGGGGTGAATGGGCGGCGGGCGAGCATGTTCAGCGGTCTGTCGGTTCGGGCACATCCACGTATTCCGTGGTCGGCGTGTAGGGAAAGATCACCGGAACCATGCTTTCCCGGTTTGTGTAGCAGGCGCCGCTCGGCTCCCTGAACACCCGGCCGTCAAGGTTTTAGGCCTGCCCGTCAAACCGGTCGTCCTGCTTGAAGATGTTTCCGGCGCGCTTGTTCTGCCAAACACCGGTGCCAACTTCCATCCACTCGTTCGTCTCGCCGGTCAGCGGCGCCAGCGGCTTGAACATCGCCAGCTTTTCAAACAGGTTGACGCAATACGGCGCGGAGCTGCCCGAGTGCCCCTG
>MERZ01000278.1:763-978 GCA_001770785.1 Burkholderiales bacterium RIFCSPHIGHO2_12_FULL_61_11 | reverse complement strand
GCATTGATGCCAAAGCGAGACTCCTTGCCCTCCATATTGCCCCCGGATTGCTGGGCACTGGCGGCCTGATCCACCCCCAGGGGGTTGAGCAGCGGATTGCCCACCTGCTCGGCCTGCGTGATCACCAGCACCGCGATGACGAACATCGTGGTCATGGCGGCGAGCACGGCCCAACCCTGGCGCCTGTCACCGACTTCGATGCCAAAGGCGAAGCA
>MERZ01000278.1:0-664 GCA_001770785.1 Burkholderiales bacterium RIFCSPHIGHO2_12_FULL_61_11 | reverse complement strand
GCCGCCATTGGTGCCCAGCATCTTGATGGCCTCTTGCGAAGCGACCGGCCCCATGGCGAGTGATTGCTTGTCGGTGCTCTGATCCTGCATCACCGGTGCACCCTTGGCATCCTTCAACGCTTGACCGTCAGGGCCGACTGCAGGAATCTGAAATTTGACGACCTCCAGGGTCTGCACATCCTTGTACGCATCGAAATTCTGCACCACGCCTTGCTGCACCAGGAAGACGCCGTACAAGAACGAGATGGGCACCAGGATCCAAAGCGTGACACGGGTCAAGTCAACCCAGGCATTGCCGATGCTTTTGACCGAGTGGCGGGCAAAGCCCCGGATCAATGCGATGACGACCACGATGCCAGTGGCCGCAGACAGAAAGTTTTGCACCGCCAAGCCCAGCATCTGGGTCAGGTAGCCCATGGTCTGTTCACCGCCGTAGCCCTGCCAATTGGTGTTGGTCACAAAGCTCACGGCGGTGTTGAACGACGAATCAGGCGAGACATTGCCCAAGGCCTGCGGGTTCAGCGGCAGCCATATTTGCAAACGCTGCAGGGCATAGACCGCGAGCACGCCAAGAGCGTTGAACAACAGGATGGCCAGCGCATATTGCAACCAGCCCATCTCGGTGTCGGCCTTGATGCCGCAAAGGCGGAACAAGCCATTTTCG
>MERZ01000277.1 GCA_001770785.1 Burkholderiales bacterium RIFCSPHIGHO2_12_FULL_61_11 | reverse complement strand
TTCTTCTCGAAGGCGATGCACTCCGAGCCGCATGCGGAAGCGAAGGTATGAATCCCGCCCTTTCCGATTTCTCACATTGCGCGCTATTGATTATTCGGGTAGAAAGAGCGGGATGAAGATACTTATCGACCAACTTGCCGACATCAATGCGGAACATATCCGTACTGCAGAGGAGTTGCGCAAAAAGCACACAATCGTCTATTGGATACGCATAGAGGAAGTCGTGCCGTTCGATAAGGCGTTGTTTCCCGGCACCGTCTTCCATAATTATCACGATGCGGTGAAGGGAATCGCGCCGGAAGAAATTGATACGTCCGGCTTCAGACCGTTGAGCAAGGACGAGATTGCCGCGTTCTCGCCGTGGGAGTCGGAACTCCTGATAATGATGGATAAGGCGCATGCAAAGTGGCCCGTGGCGAAGCGGTATGATTTTTATTATGACCTCCTCCGGTACTGGGGCGGTGTACTGGATACGTTCGCGCCCGACCTCATCGTCTTCAATGCGCCGCCGCATCAGGTGTTCAATTTCGTGCTGTACGCTATCGCCAAGGCGCGCGGCATACGGACGGTCATTTTTGATGTGACGTTCAGGCACGACCGCCTTATTTCTTCGAGCGATTATCGCTTGGGGAATGAACTATTGTCCAATGCGCAAGAGAGCGGCTACGGCGATACACCGGTCTCGATCGAAGACCTCCCGCCCTATGTGCAGAAGCATTACCGTACCGTTTCGGGGACGCCGGATCCGACGCCGGCCTACCTCACCGAATTCAAGCGCGCGAGCACGCCGCTCAAAAATCTTTG
>MERZ01000276.1:1012-1083 GCA_001770785.1 Burkholderiales bacterium RIFCSPHIGHO2_12_FULL_61_11 | reverse complement strand
CGTCAGATACCGTTGAGTCGAGGCGATATTGACGTGGCCAAGGTAGCTAGCCAGATGCGGCAAGAGACGTT
>MERZ01000276.1:0-953 GCA_001770785.1 Burkholderiales bacterium RIFCSPHIGHO2_12_FULL_61_11 | reverse complement strand
ATGTCATGCAACCTCGGCTGATAGCGAGCATCATCGTGACGCAGCACGTTCGCATGCTGCCGCAGCCGGCAGAAGGCGCCTTCGGCCGCCGCCCGTGAAACGGCGGTCCCCGTGCGCGAAACGATGAATCGCGAGTCGGCGTCCCGATCGCCTGGGCGTCGAGCCAGATACTGACTCAGGATCCCTTGCAGATCCGGGCCGATCGGCAACAACCGGGTCTTATAGAACTTGCTCTCGCGAACCGCCAAGAACGCACGTTCCAGATCGACGTCCGCCAGTGTGAGCGACAGCGCTTCGCTGATCCGCAGACCTGTGCCATAAAGCAGCAGGAGAAGTGTTCGACAGGTGGCGGCCGTCATGGCACCGCGCGAATGCTCGCACGATTCAGTGGCATCCAGGAGCCGCTTGAGTTCGGCAAGCGAGAAGATATAGGGGACAAAGTGCTGAGACGGTTTCGGCACGGTCCTTGGCAGCGGCGAGTTGGTCACGTATCCGCGAGCGACCGCGAAGCGATAGAAACCGGCCAGCACCTCGTGCTTGCGTTGCCAGAAACGGGTGACGGGGCCTGTACCGGCCAGGAAGGCACGGACCGGAACCGGCTCAATCTGGGTAAGGTCGGTCTCCCCGAGCCACTGGCAGAACGATTTCAGCGTTCGCCGCTCGGTGTGAAACCGCATCCCCATTGACTGTTTATGTTCAACGTATCGGGCAACAGCGTCCGCGAGTTTCATAGCAGATCTCCCAGATTGAACTGCGCGACTTCACGCAACCCAACGACATCGACCTTGGCGTAGGTCCGAGTTGCATCGGCGCTGCGGTGACCCAAATGATCGCCAATTTCCTTCAGCGACAACCCTTGGGCTACGAGACGCCCGGCACAGGCGTGGCGCAGCGCATGCGGTCCCCGCCGCAGGCTCCGAATCCCGAGTGTTTCCAGGCGGCTTCTGACCACG
>MERZ01000275.1:13608-14235 GCA_001770785.1 Burkholderiales bacterium RIFCSPHIGHO2_12_FULL_61_11 | reverse complement strand
CATTGAAGACTACCTGATCGGTGATCGCCACACCGCGCTGGCCAGCCGCGGCGGCCAAGACACCATGATCCGCGCGCGGCCCAATTCCATCACGCGATGAACAGCCCTGCCATCACACTTTCCCCGCGGGACTACGACGCTGTTCTGTTCGATCTTGACGGCGTCCTGACCAGGACGGCGAGCGTGCATGCCGCCGCCTGGAAAAAGCTGTTCGACAAGTTTCTCGAACAACGCTCCAGCAACGCCGGCGAACCGTTCGTTCCCTTTGACATCGACGCCGATTATCGACGTTACGTTGACGGCAAGCCGCGCTTCGACGGCGTGGCGGCCTTCCTCAAGTCGCGCGGAATCGAGCTGCCGATGGGCGCACCCGAAGACGCAGCCGACGCGCAAACGGTCCGCGCGCTGGGCAAGCTCAAAGACAAGTACTTCCTGGAACACCTGAAGCAGCAGGGCGTCGAGCCCTATGATGCGGCAATCACGCTGGTGCGAACACTGCGCGCGCAGCAGATCAAGACGGCCGTCGTGTCCTCCAGCAACAACTGCGCAGCCGTGCTCGAGGCGGCGGGTATCGCGCAGTTGTTCGATGCGCGAGTGGACGGCAAGGATGTCACCCGCCTTGATCTC
>MERZ01000275.1:12277-13597 GCA_001770785.1 Burkholderiales bacterium RIFCSPHIGHO2_12_FULL_61_11 | reverse complement strand
CGGGCACTGTACGAAGCGGGCGCCGATGTCGTGGTGACTGACCTGGCGCAGGTTCAGGTGACCGTGGAGCCTGCGTCGGCCTGGTCACTGGTGTTCGAGGGGTTCGACCCGGCGCACGAGGGAATCCGCGAAGCGCTGTGCACGCTGGGCAATGGCTATTTCGCGACGCGCGCCGCCGCTGCCTGGGCGCAGGCCGATGACATTCACTATCCGGGAACCTACCTCGCCGGAGGCTACAACCGCTTGCGCACCGATATTGCAGGCCGCGTGGTTGAGAACGAGGATCTCGTCAATCTCCCCAACTGGCTCGCGCTCGAATTTTGCATCACCGATCAGGACTGGTTCGATGCGAGGACTGTCACGCTCTTGTCATATCGCCAGGAACTCGACTTGCGCCGCGGCATGCTGCTCAAAACCCTGCGCTTTGAAGACCGGCAAGGGCGACGCAGTCTGCTGCAGGAGCGACGGCTGGTTTCGATGGACGACATGCACCTGGGCGCGCTGCAATGGGCGCTGACCGCCGAGAACTGGTCGGAATGTGTCACGCTGCGTTCGGCGATCGACGGGCGCATCGTCAATGCGGGTGCCAAGCCGTACCGCAAGTTCAACAGCAAGCACCTGGAGCCACTGGCCGGCGAGGTCGTCGGCGAGGATGGCGTCTGTCTGCTGGTGCGCACCTGCCAGTCGAACATTCATGTCGCGCAGGTCGCGCGAACGCAGGCGTTCCTTGACGGACAGCTTCTTGATGCCCGGCGCCGGGTCATCGAAGAGCCGGGCTATATCGGGCAGGAAATGAGGGTCGATATCAAGCAAGGCGAGACGCTGGTGCTGGAGAAGCTGGCCTCTTTCTATACCTCGCGTGATCATGCCATCTCGGAGTGCGGGCTGGCGGCGCGCAAGACCATTGCTGGTGTCGGTCGCTTCGATGCGGTGCTGGCGCATCATGCGCTGGCCTGGAAGCATTTGTGGCGTTACTTCGACGTGCATGTTCAGCCGGCCGAACCCGGCTTCAAGTTGAACGTCTCCATGCTGCTCCGCTTGAACATGTTTCACCTGCTGCAAACCGCATCACTGCACTCCATCGGCCTTGATATGGGCATCCCCGCGCGGGGCTGGACCGGGGAGGCCTACCATGGCCACATCTTCTGGGATGAACTGTTCATCTTCCCGTTTCTGAACTATCGCATGCCGGAAATCACCCGGGCCCTCTTGCTGTACCGCTACCGGCGCCTTGGCGAAGCACGCGTCGCCGCGCACGACGCTGGTTACCAGGGGGCCATGTTTCCCTGGCAGAGCGCAAGCGACGGCCAGGAGGAGACA
>MERZ01000275.1:11963-12269 GCA_001770785.1 Burkholderiales bacterium RIFCSPHIGHO2_12_FULL_61_11 | reverse complement strand
GCTCAACCTGAACCCACGCTCGCAGCGCTGGGTGCCCGACAACTCCTATCTTCAGCGCCACGTGGGGAGCGCCATTGCGTACAACGTGTGGCAATACTTCCAGGTCACTCGCGACCTTGAATTTCTGCAGTTCTACGGTGCCGAGCTGATTCTCGAGATCGCCCATTTCTGGTCCAGTATCGCGAGCTTCAATGACGAGCGCGGATGTTACGAAATTCGTGGCGTGATGGGACCCGACGAGTTCCACGACGGCTATCCGGATGCCGCAACACCCGGCCTCGACAACAATGCCTATACCAATGTGAT
>MERZ01000275.1:8066-11952 GCA_001770785.1 Burkholderiales bacterium RIFCSPHIGHO2_12_FULL_61_11 | reverse complement strand
TGCTGTGTCGGGCGCTGGAGGTGCTTGACCTGCTCTCCGACGTGCGTCGCGTCGAACTGACGACGCGGCTTGGTCTGCCGCTGGAAGAGATTGAACGCTGGGGTGACATCAGCCGCAAGATGTACCTGCCCTTTCACGACGACGGAATCATCAGCCAGTTCGAGGGCTACGACAAATTGCGCGAGCTCGATTGGCAGGACTATCGGGCAAGGTACGCCAATATCCAGCGCCTTGACCACATCCTTGAGGCGGAGCACGATAGCCCGAACCGCTACAAGCTATCGAAACAGGCCGACGTCCTGATGTTGTTCTATCTGTTTTCGGCGGAGGAACTTGGGGAGCTATTCACCCGACTGGGCTATCCGTTCGAATACGAAACGATTCCGAAGAACGTCGCCTACTATGCCGCGCGCTCGTCCCATGGCTCCACATTGTCGCGTGTGGTGCATGCCTGGGTGCTGGCCCGTTCCGACCGGCCACATGCGATGAATTTTTTCGCCGAGGCACTGCAAGGCGATGTGACCGACATTCAGCAGGGCACGACTTCCGAAGGGGTGCATCTTGGCGCCATGGCAGGCACCGTGGACCTGGTACAGCGTGTCTCCACCGGGATCGAAGTGAAGGGCGATGTGTTGCGCCTCAATCCGGAATTACCCCAGGAAATGGAGCGCCTCGACCTGCGCATCCGCTACCGCGGGCATTCACTTGATCTGCGGCTGACGCGCGACTCGCTCACGGTGCGCGGGCGCGATCGCGGATTGGCGCCGATTTTCCTGGGGATCGAAGGCGAGGTCCATGAATTCGCGAGTGGCAGCACCCGCGTCTTTCCTGTGCATGACAAGGCAAGCAAACGCGCTGCGCTCCGCAAGGAGTCAGAGTGAAGCCCGCCAACGCATGCATCCTGACGGTCAATGGCGGCTCGTCGAGCATCAAGTTTGCCTTGTATGAGATCGCTGATTCGCCGCGCCGGATTCTTGATGGCAGGCTCGAGCGCATTGGCTTGCCGCAAGCCATGTTTGTGGTGAAAGGCGGGCACCTCGCCGACAACTTCTCGCGGCCTGTGGCGGCCCCGGACCACGCGAGCGCGGTGGCATTGCTGCTGGACTGGATTGAGCAATGCATTGAACCCGGTGTGCTGACCGCAGTGGGGCATCGCGTGGTGCATGGCGGGCCGAACTACTGGCAGCCGCAACGCTTCACGCCGGAGCTGATGGAGCACTTGCGCCAGCTCAGTGCGTTTGATCCCGAGCATTTGCCGCAGGAGATTTCATTGGTCGAGGCTTTTCATCACCGGTTTCCGGGCCTGCCGCAGCTTGCCTGCTTCGATACGGCTTTTCATCACGACATGCCGCGCGTGGCCCGCCTGATCGCGATCCCGCGCCGGTACGAGGCGCTTGGCGTGCGCCGCTACGGCTTTCACGGCTTGTCTTACGACTATCTGATGCAGGAACTCGAACGGCTTGCCGGCGCCAAGGTGGCGCGCGGACGGGTCATCCTGGCGCATCTTGGCAATGGCGCAAGCATGGCCGCCGTGCTGGGCGGGCGCAGCCTGGACACCACGATGTCGTTCACGCCCGCGTCGGGCCTGGTCATGAGCAGCCGCTGCGGCGACCTGGATCCGGGCCTGGTGTCCTTTCTGGCGCGAAGCGAGCAGATGAGCGCGGCACAGTTCAATCACATGGTGAACCACGAGTCGGGGCTGCTCGGCGTCTCCGGGAGCAGCGGCGATTTGCGCGACTTGCTGGCGCACGAAGCTGAAGATGTCCGCTCGGCCGAGGCGGTGGCGCTGTTTTGCTATCAGGCCAAAAAGTGGCTAGGCGCTTATGCGGCGGTCCTGGGGGGGCTCGACACGCTGGTCTTTGCCGGTGGCATCGGCGAAAACGCGCCCTCCATTCGCGCGCGCATCTGCGCAGGGCTCGCGTTTCTAGGCATTGAACTGGATGCGCCGCGCAATGCAGAAAATGCAAACGTGATTTCGCGTGACACGAGCCGGGTCACGGTTCGTGTCATCCGCACCGATGAAGAGCAGGTGATCGCCAGCGCGGTCTGCCGCGTTCTCGGCCTTGGTGAAAAGAAGGAGAACTGAGTCATGACGACAAAAACGCTTTCAGCGGAACTGCTCCACAAGATGGACGGCTACTGGCGCGCCGCCAACTACCTGTCGGTCGGCCAGATCTATCTGTTTGACAATCCGCTGCTGAAAAGGCCTCTGACACTGGATCACATCAAGCCACGCCTGCTCGGCCATTGGGGCACGACGCCGGGGCTGAACTTTATCTACGTTCACCTTAACCGCATCATCACGGAATTCGACCTGAGTGTCATCTACATCGCCGGACCCGGCCACGGCGGTCCGGGGATGGTGGCCAATACCTACCTCGAAGGGACGTATAGCGAGGTCTACCCGGAGGTCTCGCAAGACGAAGCCGGAATGCAGCGGCTGTTCAAGCAGTTTTCCTTTCCCGGCGGCATTCCCAGCCACGTCGCGCCGGAAACGCCGGGCTCGATTCACGAAGGCGGCGAACTGGGTTACGCGCTGTCGCACGCTTTTGGCGCAGTGTTCGACAATCCGGAGCTGCTGGTTGCCTGTGTCGTCGGCGATGGCGAAGCCGAGACCGGCCCGCTCGCCACCAGCTGGCATTCCAACAAGTTTCTCAATCCGGTCCACGACGGCGCCGTGCTGCCGATCCTGCACTTGAATGGCTACAAGATCGCCGGCCCCACGGTGCTGGCGCGTATCCCGCATGCGGAGCTGGAGGCGCTGTTCACCGGCTACGGTTACACCCCGCATTTTGTCGAGGGCGACGACCCGACCGAGATGCATCAGCGCATGGCCGCCGCGCTTGATGCGGCGGTCGCCGAGATCAAGCGCATCCAGGCTGACGCCCGAGCCAATGGATTCAGGCTGCGTCCGCGCTGGCCGATGATCATCCTGCGCTCGCCCAAGGGCTGGACCGGCCCGATCTCGGTCGATGGCAAACCGACCGAAGGCACGTTCCGCTCGCACCAGGTACCGATGGGCGACATGAGTCATCCGGGGCACGTGAAGATTCTGCAAGAGTGGCTGCAAAGCTATCGCCCGCAGGAATTGTTCGACCCGCAAGGCAAGCTGATTGCCGAACTGGCGGCGCTGGCTCCGACCGGCCTGCGCCGCATGGGTGCCAATCCGTACGCCAACGGCGGCCTGTTGTTGCACGACCTCAGGCTGCCGGATTTCCGCGCCTACGCAGTGTCGGTGCCGACGCCCGGCGCCGTCGACGCTGAGGCCACGCGCGTGCAGGGCGAGTTGATCCGCGACGTGATCAAAATCAACCCCGCCAACTTCCGCGTGTTCAGCCCGGACGAAACCAGCTCCAACCGCTGGGGCGCCGTTTTCGAGGTCACCAATCGCTGCTCGACGGCGGAAATCCTGCCCGGCGACGAGCATGTCGCGCCCGATGGCCGGGTCATGGAGATGCTCAGCGAGCACCAGTGCGAGGGCTGGCTGGAGGGTTATCTGCTCACCGGCCGCCATGGCTTCTTCTCCTGCTATGAAGCCTTCATCCACATCGTTGATTCGATGTTCAACCAGCACGCCAAGTGGCTCGATGTGGCAGGCCATATCCCCTGGCGCCGGCCGATTGGGTCGCTGAATTACCTGCTGTCGTCGCATGTATGGCGGCAGGATCATAACGGCTTCAGCCACCAGGATCCGGGTTTTATCGACATCGTCGCCAACAAGAAAGCCGAGATCATCCGCGTTTATCTGCCGCCGGATGCCAACACGCTGCTGGCAGTCACCGATCAGTGTCTGCGCAGCCGCAACTTCGTCAACGTGGTTGTCGCCGGCAAACAGCCTGCGCCGCAGTGGCTTGACAGGGATGCCGCCATTGCGCATTGCAGCGCC
>MERZ01000275.1:3213-7955 GCA_001770785.1 Burkholderiales bacterium RIFCSPHIGHO2_12_FULL_61_11 | reverse complement strand
GATGCGCCTGCAGCCGCAAAGCGAGCACCCCCACGGCCTGAGCGACGCTGCATTCGATGCGCTCTTCACCACCGACAAGCCTATCATTTTTGCCTATCACGGCTATCCGCTGCTGATCCACCGGCTGACCTATCGCCGCAGCAATCATCACAACTTGCATGTGCGCGGCTTCAAGGAAGAAGGCACGACGACCACTCCCTTCGACATGGCCGTGCGCAACGACCTGGACCGCTTCCACTTGGTGATGGACACCATTGACCGCCTGCCACAGACGGGTGACAAGGGCAGTTATCTGAAGCAGCAGATCAAGGACAAGCTGGTCGAGCACAAACAATACATTGCCGAACATGGTGAAGATATGCCAGAGATCCGGAACTGGCGATGGCCGGGATCCATCGCAGGAGACAAGCCATGACTCAAGCAAGCCCTGCCACCCAGAAAATCAGCCCGCTGGCCGGAAAGCCGGCACCGCCTGCGCTGCTGCTCAACGTCGCCAAACTCGTCACGGCCTATTACAGCGAAGCGCCCGATCCTGCTGACCCGCTGCAACGGGTGGACTTCGGCACCTCGGGTCATCGCGGTTCGGCTTTCGACAAAACCTTTAATGAAGCGCATGTGCTGGCGATCAGCCAGGCGATTTGCCTGCACCGCAAGCGGTGCAGCATCGACGGCCCGCTGTTCATCGGCATCGACACCCACGCGCTGTCCGAGCCGGCCTTTGCCAGCGCGCTCGAAGTGCTGGCGGCCAATGGCGTTGAGGTGATGATGGCCGCCGGCGGCGGCTACACGCCGACGCCCGCCGTTTCCCATGCGATTCTTGCCTACAACCGAGGCCGGACAAGGGGCCTGGCTGACGGCATTGTGATCACGCCATCGCACAACCCGCCGGAAAGTGGCGGCTTCAAGTACAACCCGCCCAATGGCGGGCCGGCCGATACCGGCATCACCGGCTGGATCGAAAAACAGGCCAATGAATTGCTTCAGGGCGGCCTTCGAGGCGTGCTGCGGATGCGCTATGAAAAGGCGCTCCGCGCAGCGACCACGCACGCGCACGATTTTCTCAATGCGTACGTGAATGACCTGGACCAGGTGATTGATATGCAGGCGATTCGCGGCGCCCACATTCGCATGGGCGTCGATCCGCTCGGTGGCGCCGGGGTGCACTACTGGTCGGCGGTTGCCGATCGCTACCAGCTTGAGTTGAGTGTCGTCAATCCGGCGGTCGATGCGACCTTCCGTTTCATGACGCTCGACTGGGACGGCCAGATTCGCATGGACCCGTCCTCGCCCTACGCCATGCAGAGCCTGATTGGCTTGAAGGACCGCTTCGACATTGCCTTTGCCTGCGACACCGATCACGACCGGCACGGCATTGTCACGCGCAGCGCCGGTCTGCTGCCGCCGAATCACTACATGTCGGTGGCCATCGATTATCTGTTTCAGCACCGGCCCGACTGGCCCCAGGATGCCGCCGTCGGGAAAACCGTGGTGAGCAGCCAGATGATTGATCGCGTGGCCGCCAGGCTGGGGCGCAAGTTGGTCGAAATGCCGGTCGGCTTCAAATGGTTTGCAGCGGGCCTGCAGGACGCATCGCTGGGAATTGCCGGAGAGGAAAGTGCCGGCGCGTCTTTCCTGCGGCGTGACGGCAGTGTCTGGACGACCGACAAGGACGGCATCATTCCCGCTTTGCTGTCGGCGGAAATCAGCGCGCGCCGGGGCCGCGATCCGGGCGAGCTCTACCGCGATCTGACGCTTGAGTTCGGCGCGCCCGCCGCTGACCGCATCCAGGCCGCCGCAACGCCGGCACAGAAGGAAAAATTGTCGAACCTATCGCCGCAGCAGTTGACCACAAGGCGCCTGGCGGGCGAAGCGATTCAGGCCGTGCTGACGCGCGCGCCGGGCAATGACGCGGCCATTGGCGGGCTGAAGGTGGTCACCGAACACGGCTGGTTTGCCGCGCGCCCGTCCGGCACCGAAGACATCTACAAGATTTATGCCGAAAGCTTTCTCGGCGCGGAGCATTTGCGCAGACTCCTGGGCGAAGCGCAAAGCCTGGTCGATCAGGCACTGGCGGCGGGCGCCAGGGCCTGAAGGTTGAAACTCAACAGCCTGACGCTCCGGACAAGGTGCACAAGGGCCGGCGCGATTTGCCTGTGTTCTTGCGAGGCTGTTGATCATTCCGGCAAAACGCGTGCTAAGCTGGCACGCTCAATGGCGCGGCCGTCTGGCCCGCCCATCTCAACCGAAAAAGGATGCACCCATGCCCGGCCTTCTACCCCACGTCGATCCCGATGGCTTGCTCGAATTTTCTGTCGTCTACACCGACCGGGCGCTCAATCACATGTCCAAGAGCTTCCAGGGTGTGATGAAAGACATTTCCGCCATTCTGAAAGAGGTGTACCACGCCAAGTCGGCCGTGCTGGTGCCAGGCAGCGGCACCTTCGGCATGGAAGCGGTGGCCCGGCAGTTCGCTGGTGACAAGAAAGTGCTGATCATCCGCAACGGCTGGTTCAGCTATCGCTGGACGCAGATTCTGGATATGGGCCGGATCGCTGCTGAATCAACCGTGCTCAAGGCGCGCAGGCTCGGCACCGACAAACAATCGCCCTGGGTGCCCGCGCCGATTGACGAGGTGGTGGCGGCGATCCTCGAAAAAAAGCCCGCTGTCGTCTTTGCCCCGCACGTCGAAACCGCCGCAGGAATGATCCTGCCCGATGACTACCTGCGCGCCGTTGCCGATGCGGTCCACGACGTGGGTGGCCTGTTTGTGCTCGATTGCATCGCCTCAGGTGCGATGTGGGTCAACATGAGGGATACCGGGGTGGACGTGTTGATCAGCGCGCCGCAAAAGGGCTGGAGCAGCTCGCCCTGCTGCGCCATGGTGATGCTCAGCGAGCGCGCACGCGCCGCCATCGAGTCCACCACCAGCACCAGCTTCGCCTGCGACCTGAAAAAGTGGCTGCAGATCATGCAAGCCTACGAAAGCGGTAGCCATGCCTACCACGCTACCCTGCCGACCGATGCACTCACGCGCCTGCGCGAGGTGATGAAGGAAACACAGGCCTACGGATTTGACAAGGTCCGCGCCGAGCAGATCGATCTTGGTGCCAAGGTGCGCGTGCTGTTCGAGAGCCGCGGCCTGCCCAGCGTCGCGGCAGAAGGCTTCAAGGCCCCGGGGGTGGTGGTCAGCTACACCCAGGACCCCGAGATTCAGTCCAGCCGAAAGTTCCTCGCCGAGGGCCTGCAAACCGCGGCCGGCGTGCCGCTGCAGTGTGACGAACCGGCCGATTTCATGACCTTTCGCGTCGGCCTGTTCGGTCTGGAGAAGTGGCACAACGTGGACCGCACCGTCGGCCAGTTGGCCGCAGCGCTGGACAAGATTTTGTAACTCTGGCCGTCATGGCCGGTGAGGCGACCGGCCCGGACGCGGCGTTTCGTGCGGCGGGTTTCCGGGGCAAGCCGATGACGGATCGCCCGTCACGACCCTCTCACTTCAGCAAGGCCAGCAGCCCTTGCAAGGCATGGCGCACCGTGGCCTGGCGCACCTGGTGCCGGTCGCCTTTGAAGCGGCGTGTCTCGATGACGATTCCTGCGGGCGAGGCCCAGCCGAAGCAGAC
The DNA here is from genome assembly GCA_001770785.1 of Burkholderiales bacterium RIFCSPHIGHO2_12_FULL_61_11. Classification (GTDB taxonomy): domain Bacteria; phylum Pseudomonadota; class Gammaproteobacteria; order Burkholderiales; family Burkholderiaceae_C; genus Polaromonas. The sequence goes on along the minus strand of MERZ01000275.1, from coordinate 4,338 downwards.
CGTTCCCACGGGCTTGGCCGCGCTGCCGCCGCTGGGGCCTGCCACACCGGTGACGGCCACAGCCACCTGGGCGCGGGACTGGCCAAGCGCGCCTTGCACCATGGCGCGCGCCACTGCTTCACTGACCGCGCCGTGCTGCTCGATCAGACTGGCATCGACGCCCAGCAGTTCGGTTTTGGCTTCATTCGAGTAGCTGACAAAGCCGCGATCAAACCACACGCTGGCGCCTGCCAGTTCGGTGCAGGCCGCTGAAATCAGGCCGCCGGTGCAGCTCTCGGCCGTCGCCAGTTGCCAGTGCTTCTTTTCAAGACATTCAGCCAAATCAGCCACCAGCCCATGCAGCGAGGGCTCATTGAGCTCTGAAATCGATGGCGATTCAGGCGAGTGGGAAGCAGTCATCAGAAAAACCTCCAGAGGGCGATCACCAGCAGCGTGCCGCCCGCGGCCACCAAGTCGTCGGCCATGATGCCCAGACCGGCCAATGACCAGGCGTGCCGACTGGTTTGCGGGTCCAGGCCATGCGCCAGACCATCGACCCAGCCGACCGGGCCGGGTTTGGCCGTGTCAAAGTAGCGAAACAGGCCGAATGCCACGAGCTGGCCCAGGAAACTGGTGGGCATGACCAGCCACAACACCAGCCAGAAGGCCACCACCTCGTCCCAGACGATGCTGCCGGGATCAAGCACCCGCATGTTTTTGGCGGCGACGCTGCAGGCCCACCAGCCCACGGGAATGGACAGCGCGATCAGCCAGCCCATCGCGGCCGGGGACAGCCAGTGCTGCAACACCAGAAACGACAGCCAGGCCCACAGCGTGCCGGCGGTTCCGGGCGCCAACGGGCTGAGGCCGGAACCAAAACCCAGGGCGATGAAATGCGCCGGGTGCGCCAGCATGAAGCGCACTGTGGGGCGGCGCGCGGCGGCATGACCGGAGGCTGGCGACAAGGGAGTTTCGGTCATGGGGACTCAGGCAAAGTGGTCAAACGAAGGGAAGCTGCGGAGCAGGGGGTTTCCCTGCGCGTCGATCAGCCGCAGACCGGGCTCAGCGTCAATGCGGCCGATGCGGGTGACCGGAATCAGGGCCAGGCGCGACGCGGCATGCACGGCGTCACGGGCCGAACCGGGC
>MERZ01000275.1:0-3186 GCA_001770785.1 Burkholderiales bacterium RIFCSPHIGHO2_12_FULL_61_11 | reverse complement strand
GCCAGCACGTAGTCCAGCTGTTTTCCAGAGGAAATGGTGCATTCAGCCCAGTCAGTTCGGGCGCAGGAAGCCATTAAAGTCATGGCAATCGAAGTGTCGATGGTGGCCCCGACGGCGGAGGCTTGCAGGATGTGCCGCAGGTCGCCGAGCAGGCCGTCGCTGACGTCGATCGCCGCGCTGGCCACACCGCGCAGCGCCTGTCCCAGCGTGACGCGCGGAGTCGGTTGCTCAAGCCGCTGGCGCGCCTGCGCCAGCACTTCGGCCGGTAGCGCCACTGTGCCGCGCAGCGCTTCCAGCGCCAGCCGGGCATCGCCCAGCGTGCCGCTGACATACACATCGTCACCGGCTTGCGCGCCCGAGCGCAGCAGTGCCTGGCTTTTGCCATTCATGACAGGCACTTCGCCGAACACGGTGATGCAGATATTGAGCGGCCCTTGCGTGGTGTCGCCGCCTATGAGCTCGCAGCCATGGGCATCGGCCAGTGCAAAAAGACCGCGCGAAAACGCTTCCAGCCAGGCCCCTTCGGCTTTAGGTAGCGCCAGCGCCAGCGTGAAGGCCAGCGGCGTGGCACCGCAGGCGGCGAGGTCGCTCAGGTTCACTGCAAGTGCCTTATGGCCGAGCGTGAAAGGGTCGACGTCCGGGGAAAAGTGCCGGCCCTCGACCAGCATGTCGCTGGAGATGGCCAGTTGCGTGCCGGGTCTGGGCTGTAGCAGCGCGCAGTCGTCGCCCACGCCGAGCGCGGCCCGCGCCGTGGGGCGTGTGAAGTAGCGCGCGATCAGTTCGAATTCGCCCATGGCGGTTCAGGACTCCTGCTCCTGCGCGGGCGCCTCATAGGCGGGGTCCGGTCTCAGTTCGTCGCCCGACAAGCGCAGCGCCTTGGCGCTGATCGGGGGCCCCACGGTTTCGAGGATGGCCACAGCGGCCAGCACCACCGAGCTGACCACCGCGCCTTCCATTTGAAACAGCGTCAAGGTGGTGTCGGCCAGGCCGATGGCCAGCCCGGCCATCGGAATGAGCAGCAGTCCGGTGGTGGTGGCCTGCCGTTTGGGTGCGCCAAGCAGGCCTGCGGTGACACCCACACCCAGCCATTTGGCCAGTGAACGGCCGAACACAAGCACCAAGGCCGCCGGTGCGTACTGAAGCATCTCGGCCACATGCAGGTTGGCTCCGGCATAGACAAACAGCGCAATAAAAAACAACTCGAATGCGGGGCCGAACTCGATATCGGCAATCAGGTCTGCGCGTTCGATGCTGCGTACCACGATGCCAAGCACCAGTGGCGCGAACAGCGTGGAAAGCCGCAGCGTCATTGCCGCGCCCAGCGTGAACGCCACCGCGCCCACCACCAGCGCCAGGTGATACTGGTGCGCGGCCTTGGTCTTGCGCGCGGCAATGTGCAGGGCCAGGCCCATGCCGCCACCGAGCAAAGCCGAGCCCAGCAACTGGTACAGCGGCCCGCCCAGGATGGTGGCCAGCGGTGCCTCGGCGTTGCGGTAAAGCAGCGGCAGCAGCGCGGAAAAGAGCAGGAAGGCCAACACGTTGTTGAGCGCCACCAGGCTCTTGGCGCGCTCGGTCACGGGGCCGCTGGCCCCGAGTTCATGAGCGACATGAATCAGCACGGCGGGCGACGACGACACGGCAATAGCCGCAATCACCGCCGCCGTCAGTCCGTGCACACCCATCAGGCCCATGCCGAACAGCACCACCCCGAAGGTCAGCGTACTTTCGACCAGCGAGATGATGAGTAGACTGCGGTCATGCATCAGCTGCTTCATGTCCAGCGACAGGCCCAAGCGGTACAGGATCAAGCCGAGCGCCACGTCAACGATGATGCGCGAGTCGGCCAGGGCGTCATAGTTCACCAGGCCCAGCACATTGGGCCCGGCGATCAGGCCGACCAGCATGAACCCGGTAATGCTGGGAAGCCACGGCCAGCGGTGCGTCACGTAGCCGCCCAAGGCTCCGCAAAACAGCAGGAAGCCAAAAAAGAAAAGTGCGTTGGACGCCAGCGGCCAGGCGGGAAGAAAATTCATGGTCAGTTCATGAGGAAAAGGAACGCAGGCAAATCAAGCTGACAGCGATGCAGTCAGAGCCCGCGGAATTTTTTTGCCGACTGGCGCACCACTTCGGCCAGCAGGCGCTCCTGCGCTTGCTGCTCGCGCAGCCAGCGCGCATCGTTGGTGCCCTGCTCGACGCTGGTGCGCAACAGATGCACGCCAGCAGAGGCACCAAGCTTGTGCGAGTGGCGGTGGAGCTGGGCCATGGTGGCCAAAATGTGGTCGCGCAGCGGCATGTGCTCACCGCTGACCGGATCAACATACACCGCTTCCATGCCGAAGCGGCAGGCCTGAAAGCGGTTGTAGGTGTAAACCAGGTAGTCGTCCTCGCTCGGCATGAACGGTTGATCCTCCAGGAACCAGGAGGCCAGCGACTGCACATAGCCCGCCAGCGCGGCGGCGCGGCCCACCGTCAGCGGTGTGTCAAACACCCGGATTTCGATGGTGCCAAACTCCGGTTTGGGGCGGATGTCCCAGTAGAAATCCTTCATGCTCTTGACCACGCCGGTATGCGTCATCTTGTTGAAGTACACGGTGAAGTCATCCCAGGTCAAGACAAATGGCGCGCGGCCTGACAGCGGAAAGGCAAACACCGAATTGAGCCGGGCCGAGTCAAACGCCGTGTCCTGGCCTTGCACATAAGGCGATGAAGCCGACAAGGCAATGAAATGCGGGATGTAACGCGACATGCGGTGCAGCATCAGCAGCGCACTGTCGGCATCCGGGCAGCCGACATGCACATGCTGGCCAAAAATGGTGAACTGCTTGGACAGGTAGCCGTACAGCTCCGAGAGTTCGCGAAAGCGCGGCTTGTCGTAGATGCGGCGCTCGTGCCACTGCTGAAACGGGTGGGTGCCGCCACCGACCACGGCAATATTGAGCTTGTCGGCGCATTTGACCAGCGCATCGCGAATTTGCGTGAGCTGGCCCAGCACTTCCGAGGACGACTGGCAGACACCCGTGGAAATTTCAATCATGCTCGATGTCATCTCGGGCACCACCGAGCCGGGCAGCGGCACTTTTCTCATCATGCGCAGCATGTCCTCTGCGTAAGGGGCGAGGTCATAGTCGTGCGTGTTCACGAGCTGCAGCTCTAGCTCCACGCCGAGCGACAGGGCATGGGATTTCT
>MERZ01000274.1 GCA_001770785.1 Burkholderiales bacterium RIFCSPHIGHO2_12_FULL_61_11 | reverse complement strand
TCCTGCCCCCACAGGGTGCTCTCGCGATTTCTTCACCTTTCTGCAGGATGTCAACAAGACCCACGGCAATACGGTGAAGACCATCGCCGTGGTTCACGAGAGCACCCTGTGGGGGCAGGAATTCGCCAAGTCCGTCGAGGCCTACTTCAAGGAGTTCCCGGAGTTCCAGAAGTCGATCGTGGTCGGCTATCAACAGGGCACGGCGGATGTCACCAGCGAGGTGCAGAAGCTGATCGCGGCGAAGCCCGATGCGGTCTTCCATGCCTCCTACGACGCCGAGGCCATCCTGTTCGCCCGCACCTACAAGCAGTATGGCTTCAATCCGCAGGGCATCCTGGCCATTGGCGCGTCGTTCGGTTCGAGCGCTTTCCGCGACGCGCTCGGAGCTGACGCGAACTACTTCTTCGTGCGCGAGCACTGGTCGCGTGACCTGGCCGCCCGCAATCCCCTGGTGGGGCAGGTCGCCAAGATGTACCGCGAGCGGTACGGCAAGGACATGGACGGCACCCCGGCACGCGCCTTCACCGCGATGATGGTGCTTGCCGATGCGGTCAACCGCGCCAAGTCGACCGATCCGGAGAAGATCCGTGAGGCGCTGGTCGCCACGGACATCAAGGCCGCCGATCTCATCATGCCGTGGGAGGGCGTGCGCTTCGACAAGACCGGCCAGAACGTGCTGACCCGCGGCATCTTCGTGCAGACCCTCGATGGAACGCCGAAGATGGTGTGGCCGTCCGACTTCGCCGCGGCGAAGTTCGTGTGGCCCCGGCCGGCGTGGCGCTGACGCCGGCTCGACGCATACCCAGCCGCAATCGGGTGAATCCATGTCCGAGCAACTGATCATACAGCTCATCGTCAGTGGCTTGGGCATGGGCTTCATCTTTGCCTTGATTGCGATCGGGCTGACGCTGATCTACGGCGTGATGGACGTGGTGAACTTCGCGCATGGCGAGTTCATCATGATGGGGATGTATGCCAGCTACCTGGCCTACGTGACGTGGGGCGCCGACCCGTTGATCAGCCTGCCGTTCGTCACGGCGCTGATGTTCTGCTTCGGCGTGGCGATCTACTACCTGCTCATCCGCCGCGTGCTTACCGGCAGCA
>MERZ01000273.1 GCA_001770785.1 Burkholderiales bacterium RIFCSPHIGHO2_12_FULL_61_11 | reverse complement strand
CCGTTGTCGGCATGAAAGCCCAGTATCTGAAACGGGAAGCTCGCGAGCAGGGTTTCGATCACCGGCAACAGGTAGGCTTCGCTTAACCGCTCACAGGTGGCGACGATCTCGAATTGCGTGACACAGTCGACCGCGTTGATGTGGTAGAGGCCTTTCACCCCGTCCTGATCGCCCTGATGCACGGAATCGATGCGGATGAAGCCGGGACGGTTGTCGGGGGCGGGGGCACGGCGCTCGGCGATCGGGACGCTATAACCCCGGGTCTTGGTCCAATGCCGCCGCCGCACCTGGTAGCCTCCGGCCCGGCGCAGGTTGTACAGATGCGCCACCGAGATGCCGGCGAGGCGCTCATACCGGACATCGCCAAAGACCGCGACGGCGCGGGCCATCAGGCATTTCGTGGCCGGTCCCGAGAGCGTGCCGTGCCGCGCATCGGTCTCGGCCAGGAGCGCCACGTCGGCCGCCGTGAACTTGCGGGCAAAGCCCTGTTCGGGCGCCGTATAGCGCTTGGTAAGCGCCTCGCCATGCCGGGCACGGCGCACCAGGCGCTTCAACTGCGCGCGCGAGTAGCCGGTGGTGCGCTCCAGATAGCGCATCACCACCCCTTTATCGGGCCGGGAAAGACGCCCGTAGCGCAGACGCGCCACCACCGCGGCAATGAAGGCGTAGCGTTGGGAATCCTCACCCTGGGGCGCAAATTGCACCTCCTGCGTGCCGTTTAAAAAGGCGCGTAATTGCGCCACCGTGTTCAATTGTTGTTCGTTCATGTCGATCACCATGGGGGTAATGATCGACCCAAATGCTAGCCTTCAGGCTCATACCTTGTTGGAAATACGGCCCCCCGTTTGGGATCAAACCATATTGGAAGAGACTCCTTGTTGACACGTCGATAGCTTTCAGGTGAAAATGCAATAAAAGGAAGAGGAAACTCCAAAGTTTCCCAAAAAGAAGCGGCACAATATGAAAATCGGGAGATAGAGTCCCGCCGCACGCATCCACGGACGGACACATAATAAATCGAGGTACGGTCGCCGGTTAACCCCGGTGTGGTCCCCGTGCTACTGATAACAAAAGCAAGCCGCTACGAGGAGGGCCACAACCATGGC
>MERZ01000272.1:0-961 GCA_001770785.1 Burkholderiales bacterium RIFCSPHIGHO2_12_FULL_61_11 | reverse complement strand
AATCATCGGCACCAGTGGGTCGGTCACCAGCGCTTCGCCTGCTTCGGCATCGCCGGGCAGAACCTGCAGCAGGTCTTTGGGCAGGCCTGCCTCGGCAAAGATGCGAGCCATCATCAGGCCACCGCTCACGGGGGTGCGGGTGTCAGGTTTGATGACCACGGCATTACCCGCCGCCAGCGCCGGAGCCACCGCGCGGATCGTCAAAATCAGCGGAAAGTTGAACGGCGAGATGACCCCCACCACGCCGTGCGGCACACGCCGCGCAATGCTGCTGCGCCCCGGCACGCTGGGCAGCACATGGCCTTGCGATTGCAGCGGCAGGCTTGACGCCAGATGGCAGATGGTGATGGCCTCGCGGATTTCATGCTGGCCCTTGGGCAGGATGGCACCGGTTTCGCGGGTGACATACAAGGCCAGTTCGTCAAAGTGCTGCTGAAACAGATCACCCGCGCGGCGCAAGATGGTGGCCTTGTCACGCGGGGGTACCGCCACCCAGGCCTTTTGGGCTGCGGCGGCCGCGCGTGTGGCGCTGGCCACATCGGCCGCGTTGGCAATGCCCACGGTGCACAGCACCTGCCCGGTGGCGGGCTCGATCACGTCACGCGTGCCGCCACTCAATGTGGCTGGCGTCAACGCAGGAAAATTCAGGAATGCCGTGGCATCGGATGCGCCCATTTGCTGTTGTCCTTTCAGTGGTTTGATCAGTTCGTCACATGGGTGTGATGTGCCAATGAATTGCAATGGGCGTGCCAGCAAGATTGCACACTGGGGCAAAAGCGGGGCGCGCAAGCTGTTTTCTCATTGGGGGAATTAGGGACATACCCTAGCTTGTGCTGCTGCAATGCAATATGCAAAATCAGCGTCGAAGTTTTGATCTGCAGATGAAATGCTTGCGCCGCATTTGCAGCCCTGATTAATTGATGGAGCAAATTCATGCCAGGCTCTCCCCGTATTTCCCTGG
>MERZ01000271.1:776-885 GCA_001770785.1 Burkholderiales bacterium RIFCSPHIGHO2_12_FULL_61_11 | reverse complement strand
ACAACACCAGCGCGAAGAAGGGAAAAGTAATAGAGAAAATTTGCAGCACGCGGGTATTGTGTCAGCAGAAGTCGTCAAGCTTGGCGGTCGTCCCGGCGCCTTTGGAGGC
>MERZ01000271.1:305-717 GCA_001770785.1 Burkholderiales bacterium RIFCSPHIGHO2_12_FULL_61_11 | reverse complement strand
TGCAGCACCGATCGTTCATCGGTTTCATGAATGTCATCTTTCCCCTCCCCCGCATCTGCCGGCCTGAATCTGGCGCAACAGGAAGCCGTCAACTTCATGCACGGGCCGTGTCTGGTGCTGGCCGGTGCCGGCTCGGGCAAGACGCGGGTGATCACGCACAAGATCGGTCGGCTGATTCAGGCCGGGCTGGAACCCAAGCGCATCTTTGCCATTACCTTCACCAACAAGGCGGCGAGCGAGATGCGGGAGAGGGCCAAGGAGTTGATTGGCAAGGCGGCGCGCGAGGTGGTGATTTGCACGTTTCACGCGCTGGGCGTGCGCCTGCTGCGGCAAGACGGCGCGGCGCTGGGCCTGAAACCCAATTTTTCGATTCTGGACAGCGACGACGTCACCAGCATCCTGAAAGATGCGG
>MERZ01000271.1:0-147 GCA_001770785.1 Burkholderiales bacterium RIFCSPHIGHO2_12_FULL_61_11 | reverse complement strand
GCCTACCAGAGCGTTGACTTTGACGACCTGATCAGCCTGCCACTCAAATTGCTACAAAATCATGAGCTAGTCAGGCAGAAGTGGCAGGGGCTTACGGGCCATATTCTTGTAGATGAGTACCAGGACACGAATGCCACGCAGTATGAA
>MERZ01000270.1 GCA_001770785.1 Burkholderiales bacterium RIFCSPHIGHO2_12_FULL_61_11 | reverse complement strand
CGCACACCTTCCACGGCCAGCATGGCGCTCATGGCACCGCGCATGTAGAGCACCTGACCCACTTCTTCCTTGGGTCCGGAGCCTTCGCCCTTGCCGTGGACCTTTTCCAGGATTTCCTTGACCACGGCGGACTGTGGCTCGGCACCGTGCTGCATGGTCACCGCGTTGTAGCCCTTGGCACCTTCGCCCACGTCCTTCACGTCCGGCTCGGCACCCGACCACCACACGCCATACATCTTTTCACGGGGATAGCCGGTGGCTTGCGCTTCCTTCAGTGCGGTCGAGTTCATCACACCCCAGCCCCACAGCAACACGTAGTCAGGCTTGGCCTGACGAACCTGCAGCCAGGCGGCTTTCTGGTCCACGCCAGGAGCTGTCACCGGCAACAACTGCAGGTTGAAACCCAGTTGCGCAGCACGTTCCTGCAGCAGGGGAATGGGCTCTTTGCCATACGGGGAATCGTGGTACACCAAGGTGACCTTCTTGCCCTTGAGCTTGTCCATGCCACCTTCCTTCTTGCCAATGGTCTGCACCAGGGCATCGGCTGCCAGCCAGTAGGTTCCGGCCAAGGGGAAGTTCCACTTGAAAACGGTACCATCCTGGCTTTCGCTGCGACCATAGCCGGCGGTGATCAGCGGGATCTTGTCGCCAGGGGCTTTTTCGGTCAATGCAAAGGTGATGCCGGTGGACAATGGCTGGAACACGGTGGCGCCGCCATGCTTGCCCTTCAGGCGCTCATAGCACTCCACGCCGCGTGCTGTGTCGTAGCCGGTTTCGCACTCTTCGTAAATGATCTTGACACCGTTGATGCCGCCGCGTGCGTTGGTGAGCTTGAGGTAGTCGGAGTAGCCGTTCGCCCATGGCACACCGTTGGGCGCGTAGGGCCCGGTGCGGTAAGGCAGACCCGGAAAGAACTGCTCCTTGGCCTGCGCGAATGCGCCAGCACCGGCAGCCGCCAGCACACTGGCCAGAACAATGTTGCGAATTTTCATGGAAGTCTCCTAAAGGTCGGCATTGGTATGCCTGTGGTTAACGAACGAACAACGCAGCGAAAAATCAATGGGGGAAGGGCCACAGGCGTACCAATGCCGACCTTTAGGAGACTTCCATGAA
>MERZ01000269.1:35006-36335 GCA_001770785.1 Burkholderiales bacterium RIFCSPHIGHO2_12_FULL_61_11 | reverse complement strand
CCTTGTGCGGCCCCTGCGTGATGACCAGGCCCCAGGTAACGAGCGGCGCCACGTCGCCGGGCCAGCAGTGCTGCACCGGCAGGCGGGCCAGATCCACGTCATTGCCTTCCCATACCACCTCCTGACAAGGTGCCGAATGCAGCTCTTTCGGGGCCATGTGCCACAGGATCTTGAGCAAGCCGCCCATGCCCATCATGTCCTTGAAGCCCTTGGGGGCTTCGGGTTCCTTGAGCGATGCCAGCAACTCGCCGAACGGACGCAGTCCGCGCAAGTCGGCAACGCCCATGGCGCGCGCCACGCGTTCGGTCGTGCCAAAAAGATTGCCCAGCACCGGCATGGTGTGCCCCGTGGGCTGCTCGAACAACAGGGCCGGGCCACCCGCGCGCAGGGTGCGGTCGCACAGCGCGGTCATCTCGAGGTAGGGCGAGACGGGCGCAGCCACGCGGCGCAGGTCGCCAGTCTGCTCCAGCTGGGCCATGAAGTCACGCAGGTCGCGGTAGGACATGGGTTTAACCTGGGTTTAAGCTTGGATTTTGGCTTCAGAAGGCGCCAGTCCTTGCCAGCGCGGCGCGAGCTTGTGGGGCACGTCGAGCAAGTCGAGCACGCGCGCCACGCTGTAGTCCACGATGTCGCTGACCGACTGCGGACGCAAATAAAACGCCGGCAGTGGCGGGCAGATGATGCCGCCCATCTCGGTCACACTGACCATGTTGCGCAGGTGCGCCAGGTGCAGGGGTGATTCGCGCACCATGAGCACCAGACGCCTGCGCTCCTTGAGCATCACGTCGGCGGCGCGGGTGATGAGGTTGTCTGACAAGCCGTTTGCCACCGCGGCCAAGGTGCGCATGGAGCAGGGCGCGACCACCATGCCGCTGCACTGAAACGAGCCGCTGGCAAGGGCGGCACCCACGTTGTGCACGTCATGCACCTGGTCGGCCAGCGCCTCGACGGTGGCGCGGTCGATGTCGCCTTCATGCTGCAGGTTGCGCCAGCCTGCATCGGATACCACCAGGTGGGATTCGATGCTCGCCACACCCTGAAGCACCTGAAGCAGGCGCACGCCGTAGACAGCGCCGCTGGCTCCCGAGATGGCGATGATGATGCGGCGAGGAAGCGGTCTGTCAGGCGCGGGCATGGGGCAGGTCCATTGCGGCGTCGCTCACGTATTCCCTCCGGGATGGCGTTGGCCTGTTCCGGCTGAGCGCCATGAGCTCATGCGAGCAAACACCTGTTGCGGCGCCCACTGCTGCAGGTCGAGCATGGGGAACTCCAGAGCGTCGAGTGCGTTCTTGACCACCAGGCCCAGCTCGGTATCGCCCTGCATCGACA
>MERZ01000269.1:15594-34979 GCA_001770785.1 Burkholderiales bacterium RIFCSPHIGHO2_12_FULL_61_11 | reverse complement strand
ATGCGCGCTGGCAGCGATGGTCAGGTCGGTGCCTTGCTGCTTGGGGCAGGCCGCGAAGCGCTGACCGGTCCATTCGAAATCAAACGTCAGGCGCGCATCGCGAACATGGATGCGCAGCTTTTTGTACAGCAGCAACTGGAGCACGTCAGTCGGAAGGTGCTGCGCCAGCCCGAGATTGAGCGCGCTCACCAGCAGCGCCGAACCCGGATAGGCCGGCAGGCGTCCCAGCAACGCTCCCAAGCGTTCTGGCAGCACAAAGGAAGAGGGCGATTTCATGGCGATCCAGACAGTCAGGCCACGTAGAGCAGCACAGTAAAAAAATGGCAGATGCTGCCGGCAAGCACAAACAGGTGCCACAGGCCATGGCCGTGGCGCAGCTTGTGGTCGGTGGCATAAAAAAATATTCCCACGGTGTAGAAAACCCCGCCGGCAGCCAGCCAGGCAAAGCCTGCGGGCGTCAGGGCTTGCCATAGCGGTGATACCGCCACCAGGGCCAGCCAGCCCATGAGGACATAGATGACGAGCGAGAGCACGCGCGCGCCCTTGGCGAGCCATATCTCCTGCAGGATGCCGAACAGGCCCAAGCCCCACACCACGCCCAGCAGCGACCAGCCCCAGGCCCCGCGCAGCGACACCAGCGCAAACGGCGTGTAGCTGCCGGCAATGAGCAAATAGATGGAGCAGTGGTCAAACTTGCGCAGTACATCCTTGGCACGGCCACGCACGCTGTGGTAGAGCGTGGAAAACACGTACAACACCACCAGCATGCTGCCGTAAACGCTGAAGCTGACAATTTTCCAGGGGTCGCCCAGGCGCGCCGCGAGCACGATCAGCAGCGATGAGCCAGCGACCGCCAGAGCCGCTCCCAAGAGGTGACTGATGCTGTTGAAGCGCTCTCCGTAGTACATGACGCTCAGACTACCACGCTCTGCGCCACTTGTGTGGCTGGCGTCACCTGCGCCATACCCGGGCGGCCGTGCCAGAAGCCATTACATATCTGGTCAGGCATGAGTGGCTGCAAGCGCGCCAGTGCCTCCTGCGGTCCCAGCGCCTGCTTGCGCGCGGCATCGAATACCTCGATCACCTCCGCGGTGTGCTGCGCCTGCGGGCTCAGGCGAAGCACATCAACCCCCAGCGCGCGCATGTCATCCAGCTCGTTGACCAGGTTGTAGACCCGCGCGGACTGCGTTTGCGTCCCGTTGAGCACCAGAAATTCTTCGCGCTCGCGCGTCTTGAGCATCAGGCCGTCGGGGTGATCCAGGCAACTGAAACGGCAGTCGTCCTTGGGCAGGTTGCGGTGCCGAGCCGTGAAGCAGCGCGCCGAATAGGCCAGCGGCATGCGGCCATAGGCAAAGACCTCGGTCTGCAGCCCGGCGGGGCGGCCTTGCTGCAGCAGGGCCAGATCGTCGCGTTTCATCTCCAGCGGCATGACCCAGCGGCTGGCCCCCAGGGTGACCATCCATTGCAGTGAGGCCAGGTTGTAGAGGTTGAGGTGCGGCCCGGCCACAAACGGCACCTTGCCCGCCAAGCAGTGCACGGCGCCCATGTCGTTGGCTTCGACCCGGAAGTCGCCGTTGCCCGTGATCCGGTGCATCGTGCTGACATCGGTGCCAGACTCCAGCAGCACCTGCGTGGAAAGCACCACCTCCTTGCCCGCACCCTGCAGGCGTGCGGCAATCTCCAGCCAGTCGGCCAGGCGAAGCTCATGACGGCGCGAGCAGACGGTCTCGCCAAGGTACACCACATCGACCGGCGTCGCGGCCATGGCGTTGTAAAAGGCAAAAACAGCATCGCGCTGCCAGTAGTACAGCAATGGGCCCAGGGCAAGTTTCATGGTGCGGGTTTCCGGCCTTCCCGGCCAGTGGTTGGTTGGTTCAAGAAATTATTTCCAGGGCCTGTGGTAGGCGCCCAGCGTGTGCTGCTGGCCCTCGGCCACTTTATCGAGGCTGGTCATCCACGCCGGCTTGGGCGCATAACGGTGCGGATTGGCAACACAATGGTCAATCGCTTCACGCCATACCTTGGTCACCTGCGCCACATAGGCCGGGCTGCGCTGGCGCCCCTCGATCTTGATGGCGCGCACGCCCATCTTCAGGAGTTGCGGCAACAACTCCAGCGTGTTCAGGCTGGTGGGCTCCTCGATGGCGTAATAGCTTTCATCCTGCTCCACGTCGAAGCGTCCCTTGCACAGCGTCGGGTAGCCGGCGTTTTCGCCATCGGCATAGCGATCAATGAGCACGCCATTGAGGCGCGACTCCAGGCCCTTGGGTGTTTCCTGCCAGCGCACAGCCTTGGGCGGCGAGCACACGCCGTGCGTGTTGGGTGCCTCGCCCGTCACATAGGATGACAGCGCGCAGCGGCCCTCCACCATGACACAAAGGCTGCCAAAGCCGAAGACCTCGATCTCCACCGACGTCTTGTCGATCACCTGCTCCACCTGCGCCAGCGACAGCACGCGCGGCAGCACGGCGCGCACCACGCCGAACTGCTCGCGGTAAAAGTTGATGGCGTCGTAATTGGTGGCCGAGCCTTGCACCGACAGGTGCAGGCGCAGTTGCGGATAGCGCGTGGCGGCATACTGCATGAGACCCGGGTCGGCCAGGAGGACGGCATTCACGCCCAGATCCACCGCCTTGTCCAGCGCCGTGCGCCAAGGTTCGGAATGGGACGCCTGCGGGTAGGTATTGAGTGCCATGAACACCTTGCAACCGTGCTCATGGGCATAGCGCACGCCTGCGGCGATGGCAGCCTCGTCGAAATTGAGGCCGGCGAAATTGCGCGCGTTGGTCGCGTCACGCAGGCCCAGGTAGACACAGCTCGCGCCGTTGTCGACGGCAGCTTTCAGGGCCGGCAGGCTGCCGGCTGGGCAGACCAGTTCCAGGGGGGTCGGGTGGCCGACGGCAGGGTCGGCAGGCCCCGAGGCATGGGTAAGAAGCGTTGAAGATTCCATGGCGGTGTAAGTCTGATGATGAGCGCCTCAGAAAACGGGGCGATCACGAAACAAAAAATAATACGCTGATCTGTGACGATGACCGTTGATCTGTGTCAATCAGAGGGCACATTGATCGCGCTCGGAAATGGCTCCCTCTGTCAACGCCCGGCTGAAAACCAGGATAGGAGATGGGCGGCCAGGCCCTGCCGGCGCTGCGCTCGAGCACGGATGATCCGGGCCTTCCCAAGGTGCGATTGACCAGGTTCTGCTGGGACACGCTGCGAAAAATTGGACCCGGGTGCTCAATTCTGATTTTTTCGGGCTATAATTTGTCGCTTGGCGGAGTGTGGCGCAGCCTGGTAGCGCACCTGGTTTGGGACCAGGGGGTCCAAGGTTCGAATCCTTGTACTCCGACCAAAAAAATCCATTAAAAAAAGCTCACTTCGTGGGCTTTTTTTATATCTGTCCGTAGCTCAGTTGGATAGAGCATCAGCCTTCTAAGCTGAGGGTCGTGGGTTCGATCCCCTCCGGACAGACCAATAAAGAGTTGATTTGTAGCTATTAAAACAATAGCATTAGAAGGACGAGGGGAACCATCCCAAGGCGTTCTGTTACCCGGTGGCCAAGCCACAAAACAAGCTCTACCGGCTTTGTTACCGCGTAACGGCACAGGCTAAAAAACCAGCTCGACGGCTGGCTCTTGTCGGCCCCATGCCTCTTCGCCTGAGCCTGCAAAGCCTCACCCAGCAGGCGATGCAGCCACGCCTGCACCTCGCCAGCAGGACGGCCTGCACCTGCAGTTATCGGCCAGCAGCCCTCGGTCAACACCTGTGTCAGTCTAGGACCGCAATGGACTGTCAAGAGTCATTCGCTGATCGTCAGTCGCCGTCTCGCCAGTGACCAAAAATGTCGCCCATTGGTCCGTATCCGAGTGTCGGTAACCGCCCCAGTTCGGAGAGCGGAGAAACTACGCGAGGATATTCCTGTGAAAGAGCGAGATGTAAAGAACACCAGCGGCATGGGCTCGCGAGCGGATGGCTACCACACTCTTGTTCCCGGGGCTCAGCTGCTGGCTGCCGATGGTGCCATGCCTCGTCTTCTCGCGCTGGGCAAGGAAGGCGACATGGCGGTTGAGGGGCTACAGTAACGAGAGCGCAGCCACCGAACAGTCCGAAGCCGAAGCCCGAGGCCTTTGGGCCAATTTGAAGGAGACTCTATGAGCGAACAACCACGAATCATTCACCCAAAAGAACGCCTTTCATTTACAAGTTTAGAGGGATACGACTCCCTGGTCGAGCTTGCCCTGGATCTGCGTTCCTCGTGGAATCATGCCACCGACCAAGTGTGGCGCCAGCTGGATCCTGCGCTGTGGGAGGTCACGCATAACCCATGGGTCGTCTTGCAGACAGTTTCACGGGCGAAACTCCAGTGTTTTCTAGCCGATCCGGCATTTCGAAAAATCGTTGACGATCTGGTGCAGGCCAGGCGGGATGCGACGGAGGCACCGGCGTGGTTTCAGCAAACTTACCCCCATTCGCAGTTGCGCTGTGTCGCCTATTTCAGCATGGAATACATGTTGAGCGACGCGCTGCCCATTTATTCGGGTGGACTGGGCAACGTGGCCGGCGATCAACTCAAGGCCGCCAGCGATCTGGGCGTTCCCGTCATCGGTGTGGGGCTGCTCTATCAGCAAGGCTTTTTTCGCCAGGTCATCGACAAGGATGGTGCACAACAGGCACTCTTCCCGTATAACGATCCCGGACAACTGCCGATCACGCCTTTGCGTCAGGAAAATGGGGAGTGGTTGCGCCTGGAGGTCGCGCTACCCGGTTACTCGGTCTGGCTGCGCGCCTGGCAAGCTCAGGTCGGCCGCGTGAAGCTGTACTTGCTGGACAGCAATGACGCGGCGAATTACCCCGCGCATCGAGGCATTACCAGTGAGTTATATGGCGGTGGATCCGAGTTGCGCCTCAAGCAGGAACTGTTGCTCGGGATTGGCGGCTGGCGAGTGCTCACGGCGCTCGGCATCCGGCCGGAAGTCTGCCACTTGAATGAAGGGCATGCGGCGTTTGCGGTACTGGAACGCGCCCGCAGTTTCATGCAAGACAACGCGCAGTCATTCCAGGTCGCGCTAGCCGCTACGCGAGCCGGCAATCTCTTCACGACCCACACGGCAGTGGCCGCCGGCTTCGATCGTTTCGATCCCGCCATGATCGAACAATACGCCGGGGGTTATGCCGAACAGGAGCTAGGCATAACACTTCACGATTTGCTGGCCCTGGGTCGCCAGAATCCGGACGACGCGTCGGAACCTTTCAATATGGCCTTTATGGCGATCCGCGGGAGTGGGGCGGTCAATGGCGTGAGCCGTCTGCATGGCAAGGTGAGCCGACACCTCTTTCAGCCACTCTTTCCTCGCTGGCCGGCGGACGAAGTGCCGATCGGATACGTGACCAATGGTGTCCATACACCGACCTGGGACTCGGCGGCGGCCGACAAACTCTGGACCGAGGCCTGCGGCAAGGAGCGTTGGCTGGGTACGACGGAAACCCTTGAACAGGATGTTCGCTGTATCCCGGATGCCGATCTCTGGCGATTTCGCGCTGCGCGCAGCACTGCGCTTGTTGACTATGCTCGCGAACGATTGCCCAGGCAACTGGCCGTGTCAGGCGCGTCGCCCCAGGCTATTGAAGGTGCCAGGCATCTGTTTGATCCCGACAGGTTGACGCTTGGCTTTGCGCGCCGTTTTGCCACCTACAAAAGACCGAACCTGCTGCTGCACGACCCGGAACGACTGCTCCGCCTGTTGACCAATCCGCAGCGCCCGATACAGCTCATCATGGCTGGCAAGGCTCATCCGGCGGACCAGGCAGGACAAGCCCTCATTCAGGAATGGACGCAATTCATCCGGCGGCCCGAGGTGCGTGCCCATGTGATTTTCCTCAGTGACTACGACATGCTTGTGGCTGAGCAGCTGGTGCAGGGAGTAGATGTCTGGATTAACACGCCGCGCCGACCTTGGGAGGCGAGTGGAACCAGCGGCATGAAGGTGCTCGTCAATGGCGGCATCAATCTGTCGGAACTGGACGGCTGGTGGGCGGAAGCCTACACGCCGGAAGTGGGCTGGGCTTTGGGAGATGGCCAGGAACATGACAACGATCCCGGCTGGGACGCTATCGAAGCGGAAGCCCTCTATGACCTGCTCGAGCGCGAGGTCACCACCGAGTTCTATACCCGCGACGAGCAGGGTATCCCCAGCGCCTGGGTCGCGCGGATGCGGGAAAGCATGGCCCGGTTGACGCCGCGCTTTTCCACCAACCGCACGGTGCGTGAATACACCGAGCAATACTACTTCCCGGCGGCCTCAGCCTACCGTGAGCGGGCTGCCGACAAAGGCGCCATCGGCGCGCAGATGGTCGATTGGCGGCAGGCGCTGGAACAAAAATGGGCCGCGCTGCGCTTCGGTGAAATGAAGGTAGACGCTGATGGCGAGCAACACGTATTTGAGGTTCAAATGTATCTCGATGGCCTTGACCCGGAGGCCGTGCGGGTCGAGCTTTATGCCGATGGCATTGACGCTACGCTACCTGTGCGAATGGAGATGAAGCGCGTGCGCCAACTTGTGGGCGTCACAAGCGGCTACGCCTATCGCGCAGGCGTGCCTGCAGCCCGCCCGGCAACGGACTATACGATGCGAGTCATACCGTACCGCGCCGGGGCGTCGATTCCTCTGGAAGCCATTCCTATTCTTTGGCAACGGTGAGTCGATTGAGAAGGGCAAGAACATGTGAAGATTTTTGATGAAGGTTCATTGCTTGGCTTTGCGAATTATTCGTTCCACGAATCGTGATTCATAAGTCTGCGACAACGTGTTATTTGCCGCTGATTCCTCCGATTTTGCAGAGTCAGGGTAATGAAATGTGAATTGAAATCAAGGCAGGCGCGGATCGCGACCAGCTTGCCCTCGTTGGTACACCCTTTGATTCTCGGAATCGTCTGATTTTCTGTTTCACCTGCCGGATCAATAGGTGTTGTGCTATAAATAAATCGCATCCAATCAAGTGCCGGAGGTGATGGGTTCGCTCCGGCGTTCAACCCAACAAGAAGGAGGTCGCAATGCGTATTTCATCGATTTATCCAATCCTCGGCGCCGCGCTGCTTGCTTGCTCACAGATAAGCTTTGCACAGGATGCGTCTGCCAAGATCACTTCGCCCGCGGACGGTGCCAGGCTCGATGCCATGGCTCAGAACAAGGTTGTCTATGAAGTGGTGCCCGGCCCCAAGGGCGACCATTCCCACCTTTACGTGGACAACAAGGAAGCGGCCATCCTGAAAGAGCTCAAGGGTAGCCACACACTGGAAAAACTTTCGCCCGGCCAGCACGACATCTGCGTCAAGGTCGTGAATAAGGGCCATACGCCCATAGGCGTGGAAAAGTGCGTCAAGGTGACCGTCAACTAGTCATCATGGATCTGCAAAACCTGAGCTATGCGGCCATCCAGGTAGTGCACAATTTCGGCGCAGTCGCTGTTGTCGGCAGCGCAGTCTGCGCATTATGGCCTGGGCTAGCCGGGATGCGAAAAAAGCTGGCATGGGTCATGCTGGCGGGATGGGCCGCGCAAGCTGCCAGCGGCGGCGCCTTCGGCGGTGTCAGTTGGCTTTATTACGGACGCTTCCCGGACATCCATGGCATCGCGGTTGCCGCGCTGCTGATCAAGATGGCCTGCGCCGCCGCCGGATTCATGCTTGTCGCCGCGTATCTCTATCGTGGCATCGGGTGGAGCGAGCGGGCACGGCAAGCGACTTGGCGCGCGCTCGCTGCGCTGGCCGCGACGGCGCTAACCGCCGCCGCGTTTCTGCGCTGGTTTTCTTGAGAAGCCGGTTCAACCCTTGCGATTGCCGCGCTTCGCTCTCCATGAACCTGAACTCTCTGTATTCATGCAGGCTGCACCATTTCCGCCATTGCGAGCGTAGTGTGGCAGTCCATGAACCCGCTTTTTTCGACGATGGATCGCCGCGCTTCACTCTCCATGAACCGCACGGTTCATGGCCAGTTTGCAGTTTCGGTCGCCCGAAACAGGAAGCTCGCGATGACGGCCGGAGGTTCGGTCGCCCGAAACAGGAAGCTCGCGATGACGAATCGGGGTCCGTCATTGCAAACTGCCAGTTTTGACAGGCTTGAATCCAAGCGTTTTCATGGCAGGCGACAGCGACTGCTTTTTCTTCCAGTAATCGGCCCAGGGGTCGGTTGTCTCAAAAGACAGGTGGTCACGGGCGCTTGCGACGGTCCAGTGGTCACCACTTTTCAGTTTTTCAAGCTCGTCCCAGGACACCGGCATGGACACGCCAAGCCCGGGCCTGGCGCGCGCGGAGAAGGCTGCGACCGTCGTCGCGCCCTTGCCGTTGCGCAGGTAGTCGACGAAGACTTTTCCGATTCGGTTCGCGGGACCGCTCTGGGCGACGAAGCGGGACGGCAGGGTGCGAGCCAGATGCTGGACCACGGCCTGCGAGAAGCTCTTGACCGCGTCGTAGTCCAGGCGCGGCGTCAGTGGCACCACCACATGAAGGCCTTTGCCACCGCTTGTCTTGAGCCACGACTCCAGCCCCAGCTCTGACAGCAGCATATGCACAAGTGTTGCAGCTTCCTGCAGATGCTGCCATGCAGTGCCTTCGCCCGGGTCGAGGTCAAAAATCATGCGGTCCGGCTTGTCAATGTTTCTGGCGAGCGAGTTCCAGGTATGAAACTCAACGACATTCATCTGCGCTGCGCCTGCAAGCGCCTGCGCAGTTCCAATCTCGAACAGGGCCTCGTGGCCGGGCCACAGTGATGCGTCAAGTGCCTTGATGCCGGGGATGCCGATTTTCTCGCCATGCTTTTGGAAAAACATCTGTCCGGTGACACCCGCAGGCGCGCGCACCAGCGAGCACGGGCGTCCAATCAAATGCGGCAGTATCCAGTCCGTTATCGACCCGTAATACCGAACCAGGTCGAGCTTGGTCAGCCCGCTGCGGGGGTCGATGACGCGCTCACCGTGGCTTACCTTGACGCCGCCGACCATGGCCGTGTTCGTGCCCATCGGCGCGAAAGCTGAAAAACTCCTGGCCGTTTCGCGAACGATGGCCTTGGCCGGCTTGTCGGTACGCAGTCCGACGTAGGAGGCCTGTCGAATCTGCCCGTTACGCGTCCACCCGGCAAATTCGACCTCCGCGACAAGGCGGGGCTCAACCCACCTTTGACTACCAGCAACATGCTTGGACCATCGGCCGGGCTTCGGTACACCGGCGGTCAAGGGTGTTGTAGCTACCTCGAGCTTTTCAAGTTTCAGTTTCAGTTCCCGGGCTTCTTCAGAACTCCAGCCGGTACCTACGCTGCCCACCGACACCAACCCGCCACCTGGAGCATTCACACCGAGCAGCAGGCTACCGATTTCCGGCGACTCGTCGCTTCGGCCTGTATAGCCACACACGACGAATTCCTGGCGCTGCCTGCACTTCAGCTTGAGCCAGGATTCGGTGCGCCCTGACACATAAGAAGCGTCGCTTCGTTTGGCGATGACGCCTTCCAGGTTCATGCGGCAGGCCGAGCTCAAGATGGATGCGGCGTCACCCTTGAAGTCGGCGCTGAATCGAATGTGGTCGCTGCCGTTTTCTTCAAGCAGGTTCTTGAGCAATTGGCGGCGTGCAACGAGTTCGACTTTGCGCAAGTCGTAACCTTCAAAGTAGGGAACATCGAACAAAAAGTAAACAATGGCGTCGCTGCTCTGGTGCTGGTCCAATGACTGTTGCAGGGCGTTGAAGTCAGGTGCGCCGTTGTCACCGAGCACCACGATTTCACCATCGAGCCACGCCGACCTCAAACCAAGCTGCTCGAGCTCCCGCACCAAGCCGGGCAACTTTGCTGACCAATCAATGCCGCCTCGCGTGACAAGTGTCGACTTTCCATTCTCGATGCGTGTCATCAGGCGGTAGCCATCGAATTTGATCTCGTAGACCCATTGACCGGCCGCTGGGAGACTCGTCGCGAGGGTCGCCAGTTGGGGCGTCAACTTTTCGGGCAATGGCGCTTCCACAGCTCCCACGGGGATTGGTTTTCCTGGCATGGAAGATTTGGCAGCCTTCTTCATTGCCACCGTCGTTGCCGTGACATCCCGTGAAATGAGCGGATGGGTAATCACGCTGTCAGGCAGCGCGGTCACGACATCATAGTCAGCCTTGGAGCGGGCAAACTCGTCTCGTTTCTTGAAGAGAATCCAGGCCTCTTGCTTCTCGCCATCTTTGGCGATTTTTACAAGTTCCCAGAGTCCTGCCATTTTCTGGCCGTACAGCCGAAAGGCCAATTTGCCTTTGGCCAGCCCTTCACGCGGGTCACCGTCCGGCTCCCAAATCCCGTGGTCCCAGATGATGACCGTTCCAGCGCCGTATTGCTTTGGCGGGATGATTCCTTCGAACGAAGCATACGACAACGGATGGTCCTCAACGCGGATGGCCATGCGCTTGACGCTCGGGTCGTAGCTCGGACCTTTCGGGATGGCCCATGACACGAGAACACCGTCCAGTTCCAGACGGAAATCGTAGTGCAGTCTGGACGCTGCATGCTTGTGAATGACGAAGGAGAGAGATTTCCTGTCCGGCGCGGACTCGCCGCGAGGCTCGGCGGTGATGGAAAAATCACGCTTCGCCCAGTAACGCGCTAGTGGGTCAACGGTCGTGGCCATATCGCCATGGTGTTAAGGCTGCGAAGGGCGGGAAATGCCAAGCATTGCCTGGACAACGCCGGAGTGCAAGGCGTATCGGTCGGCGAGGTCACTTCTTGCCGCGCGTGCGGGAAGGCGCCGCGACAGCCTCTTCGGTCTGGCTTGCGCGCCTGGCGGCCTTGCGCCTCCTGTCCTCAGGCATCGGCGTAACGTTCATCGTTGTCCGCCTCGCATCAGTCTTGTCCACGGCAACAGGGGCGGCCCCCGGTTTCTTGCCCAAGCTGGCTTTCAGGGCCTCCATCAGGTCAATGACCTGGCCGCTGGTGGGCTCTTCATGGTGCGCGGCCGCGACGATTTGCTTGCCGTTAATTTTTTCCTCGATGGCTGCAAGTACGCGTTTTTTCTCTTCGTCTTCATACTTTGTCGGGTCGTAATCATCCTCGGAGATTTGCTCGATGAGCTGCAGCGCCAACTGCAGTTCAACGGGTGATACGGCGACCTTCTCGATGTTCAGATCCTTCAGCGAACGGACCTCGTCAGCGTAGTAAAGCTGCTGCAAAACCAGACCTTCCTCGGTCGGTCGAATTTGCACGACATACTGTTTGGACTTCCATGCCCACTTAGCCAGTGCGCAGCGACCGCTTTTGCGCATCGCCTCTACGAGCAACGCGTAGGGCTTTTCGCCCCGTTTGTCCGGCGCAAGCAGGTAGGCCTTGTCATGGTAGATGGGATCGACCGCCTTCTCGGGTATGAAGGCCACGATATCGATGACTGGATTGCTGCTTTCCTCGAGGGCCTTGAGTTCTTCCGGCGAGAAGAGCACGAAATGGTCCTTCTCGAACTCGTAGCCTTTGACGATGTCCGACCGGGGCACCATCTTCTGGTCTTTCTCCGACACGTACTGCTGCTTGAGCCGGGAGCCGTCTTTTGCCAGCAGGTGGAATTTGACGCTTGCCGCGCTCTCGGCAGCGGAAAAGAGTCGAACCGGGATCGAAACCATGCCGAAGCTCAACATCAGGGAAGCGATTGAACGAGCAGACATCGGAAGTCCTTCACGTCAGGAGGTGCCAAGCCGCGGCATTTCGGATCACAACATTTTGGTATTAGCGCAAACGAGCCTACTTCGCGCCAAGGGCAGCAGTTGTAGGAGAAATCCGACAGCTCACCGAAGTCCGGCTCCGACGGAGTTCCTGGCCGACTCGGCCCTGGCCGAGTTCCATGAAGTTCAGACGCCTCAAGGGATTCCCGTGTCCACGGAAGGGATAGCGCTTGCGTAATTTGTGATCCGGGAGGGCAATTGAAATTAAAATGAACGTCGGACAGGAGGCAGCGTGGCATACCGGGTTGCAATATCTGGATCGTATGGCGGACTCAATTTGGGGGATGAAGCCATCCTGGAATCCATCCTGAGGGAACTGCGGTCTTCCCTGGACCTTGACGTGATTGTTTTTTCCCGCAATGCCAAAGACACGGCGCAGCGCCATCATGTCCGCGCAATTCCAAGCCGCGCCATGAACAAGGACGAATTGTTCAAGGAGCTGGGAAAGCTTGATCTTTTCATTTTGGGCGGCGGTGGCATTCTTTTTGACGGCATGGTGGAAGAAATCCTGCGTGACGTGAATTGGGCCAGGGAGCTTGGCATCCCCGTCATGATTTATGCGGTCGGCGTCGGGCCCTTGAACAGTCCCGAGGCCAAACAGCTGCTGGTCCAAACGCTCAACAAAGTTGACATCATTACCGTGCGAGACGGCGAGGCCAAGAGACTCCTTAACGGCCTGGGAGTCAACCATGAAATTGAAGTGACGGCCGACCCAGCCCTTCTGCTCAAGCCCCAGCCCTTTACCAAGGAAATGCTCGATAAGGAGGGTATCGATCCTGACACGCGGCTCGTGGGTTTTTCCGTGCGCGAACCCGGCCCCGCGGCGCCGGACCTGAACATCGATCATTACCACGCCATTCTGGCGAACGCCGCGGATTTCATGGTCGAACGCTTTGACGCGCAGATCCTCTTCGTTCCCATGGAAACGGGCGTCAACCGCGATCCCCAGCATTCCCACGCCGTGATTTCAAAAATGGCCAACGCGCAGCGTGCCAGCGTCCTCAAGCGCGAATACAGTTCCACGCAGATCATGGGCCTGGTCGGCCACATGGAGTTCGTCGTAGCCATGAGGCTACACATGCTTATTTTTGCGGCCCTCCAGAAGGTGCCTTTTGTGCCCCTTCCCTATGCGTCCAAGGTTTCGGGACTGATTGCCGAGCTGGACATGCCGCTGCCCTCGCTGGCCCAGTTGAACATAGGGCAGCTCTGCGCCTACCTGGACCGTTCATGGGACAACCGTAAGGCCCTTGCCAGAAAGCTGGAGGACAAGACACCCGCGCTCCAGGAAAAAGCGAAAAAGACCAACCGGATCCTGTGTGATTTCCTTGCCAGCCTGACGGCGAAAGAAAAATAGCGAGGCCAAGATGCCTGTCCTTCACCGGCCGCCACAACCCACGGTCATTGAGCTTGCGCCGCGCCTTGCAGAGCTGGCCGCGGAAACCGACGTGCTCGTGGTCGGCGGAGGGCCTGCCGGCATCGGCGCGGCGCTTGGGGCCGCGGCCGCGGGTTCGGACGTCGTGGTCGTCGAACGCTACGGTTTCCTGGGCGGGAACGCGACCGCAGCCCTGGTCATGCCGCTCATGTCTTTTCATACGCAGACCCTCAAAGCGGAGAAGGAGGGCGCGGCAACGCTCTTTCCCACGGACCATGGGCGCGGGCAAGCAGTCGTTGCAGGCGTGCTAAAGACTCTGCTGGAACGGCTCGTCAAGTCAGGCGGCGCCATCGCGCCGTCGCTCAAGACAGGCTATACCGTCCCGTTTGACCCGGAAATTTTCAAATGGGTGGCCATGGATCTGCTCGATGAGGCCGGCGTCCGTTTTCTTTTCCATTCCTTTGCCAGCCAAGCCATTGTCAAAAAACGCAAAATCGAAGGCGTGGTTTTTGAAACCAAGTCCGGGCCGATCGTGATCCGCGCGCGCGTGGTGCTGGACTGCACCGGGGACGGGGACGTGGCGGCGCGCGCCGGAGCCCGGTTTGAAATCGGGCGCCCCGAGGACAGGCTGGTGCAGCCGATGACGCTGATGTTCAGGATGGTGGAATTCGAACGCCACGCATTTGAAGCGTACGTGAAGGACCATCCCGATCAGTGGAAGGGCGTGCACGGGCTCTGGGACCTGATCCGCCGGGCTTCGGCCGCGGGCGAACTGGAACTTCCAAGAGAAGACATGCTTTTGTTTGCCACGCCGCATGAGCGCGAAATCAGCGTCAACAGCACGCGCGTTAACCGGGTCCTGGGCACGGACGTGTGGGATCTTTCATATGCCGAGTGGCAAAGCCGCCGGCAGATGCGCCAGATCGCAACCTTCTTGCAGCGGCATGTTCCAGGTTTTGAAAAATCCTATGTGGCGCAAAGCGGCGTCAACGTGGGCGTGCGCGAATCACGCAGGATCGTGGGGGACTACCAGCTCAATGTCGACGACATTCTCAACGCTAGGAAATTTCCGGACGTTATTGCGCGCAGCACCTATCCCGTTGACATCCACAATCCCGAAGGCACGGGGACCCTGTTAAGGCGCTTGCCGCCGGGGGAATCGTATGACATTCCGATGCGCTGCCTGTTGCCGCGGGGCATCGAGGGTCTGCTCCTGGCCGGCCGTTGTATCTCCGGGACGCACGAAGCCCTTTCTTCTTATCGCGTCATGCCTGTTTCCATGGCGACCGGTCAGGCCGCGGGCGTCTGTGCGTCCATTGCCGCCAAGTCAGGCAAACTTCCGCGCGAAATTTCCACCTCGCAAGTGCAGGCCGAGCTGGTGCGCCAAGGCGCGAACCTGGGCGCGTCGCTTCCGGTTAAAAAAGCATAGACCCGCACCAGGCGCGGATTTCCAGGCAGCTTTGTTCGGTGCTGGCCGGGGCGCGATATTCCACTTCGTGCCTGACATGTGACTAAAGACTTCAGCGTTTTTTGTACTGCGTCTTGCCAAAAAGAATGTCGCGCTCCTTGTCGCCGGTGAGGGGTTTGCGCTGGTCTGCCAATACCTTGACGCCGCGCTGCACGGCTGGGCGGGCGCTGATCAAATCAAACCATCTTTTCAGGTGCGGGTAGTCGGCCCAGTCGATGCCCTGGTTTTCCCAGCTGCGCAGCCACGGGAATATCGCCACGTCGGCAAGGGTGTACTGGTTGCAGGCGATGAATTTGCTACTGGCCAGTTGCCTGTCCATCACGCCATAGAGGCGCTTGGCCTCCTGGGTGTAGCGGTTGATGGCGTAGTCGATCTTTTCCGGCGCGTAGATGCGGAAATGGTGGGCTTGCCCGAGCATGGGGCCGACGCCGCCCACCTGGAACATCAGCCACTGCAGCACCTGGAATTTCAGCCGGTCGCTTTTGGGCAGCAGCTTGCCGGTTTTGGCGGCCAGGTAAAGCAGGATAGCGCCCGATTCAAACAGCGAAATCGGCTTGCCGTCGGGGCCGTGCGGGTCGACCAGGGCCGGAATTTTGTTGTTGGGGCTGATGGCGAGAAACTCGGGTTTGAATTGGTCGCCGGCGCCGATATTGACCGGAAAAACCTCCCAGTCGCGACCCTGGCGCAGGCCGCATTCCTCCAGCATGATGTGGACCTTGTGGCCATTGGGCGTGGGCCATGAATAAACCTTGATCATTAATGTTTTTCCTTCAGAACGCTGATGCTGCCCGGCTGTTTCACCTTAAGAAAACAGGCGAGAAAAGTCACTGCAGCCATATGAAACGGGTGCAAGAAGCTACTGGATTTATAGCACAAGGGAATGGCTGGCCAATGCCTCAACTGCCGCGCGTCACCGGCATCGTGGCCTCGTCGGAGTTCAGCAAGTGCTTGGCCAGCTCCAGCTTTGCCAGCGAGGCGCGGTGCACTTCGTCCGGGCCGTCGGCCAGGCGCAAGGTGCGCTGATTGGCGTAGGCATAGGCCAGCGGGAAATCTCCCGACACGCCGCCGCCGCCATGGGCTTGAATGGCCCAGTCAATCACCTGGCAGGCCATGCGGGGCGCCACGATCTTGATCATGGCAATTTCCGCCTTGGCGACCTTGTTGCCCACGGTGTCCATCATGTAAGCGGCCTTGAGCGTCAGCAGGCGCGCCTGTTCGATCATGCAGCGGGCCTCGGCGATGTGTTCACGCCACACCGATTGGGTGGCGATGGGCTTGCCAAACGCAACCCGGCTGTTCAGGCGCTGGCACATCAGCTCCAGCGCGCGCTCGGCAATGCCGATGCTGCGCATGCAGTGGTGAATGCGTCCGGGGCCAAGCCGGCCCTGGGCAATTTCAAAGCCGCGGCCTTCGCCCAGCAGCAGGCAACTGGCGGGCACGCGCACGTTGGTCAGCCGCACCACCATGTGGCCATGCGGCGCGTCGTCGTAGCCAAAGACCGTGAGCGGGCGAATGACTTCGACGCCTGGCGTGTTGGAAGACACCAGAATCATCGATTGCTGTTCGTGGCGTCCGGCGTCCGGGTTGGTTTTGCCCATCACGATGTAGACCGCGCAGCGGGGATCACCGGCGCCGGACGACCACCATTTGAGCCCGTTGAGCACGTACTCGTCGCCATCGCGTTCGATGCGGCACTGGATGTTGGTGGCATCGGACGAGGCCACTTCGGGTTCGGTCATCAGGAAGGCCGAGCGGATTTCGCCTTTGAGCAGCGGATCAAGCCACTGGTCCATGTTGGCTTCAGAGCCATAGCGCGCGATGGTTTCCATGTTGCCGGTGTCGGGTGCCGAGCAGTTGAACACCTCGGCCGCAAACGGCACGCGCCCCATGATCTCGCACAGGGGCGCGTATTCGAGGTTGGACAGGCCTTCGGGTGCCCGTGGCGAGTGTGGCAAAAACAGGTTCCACAGGCCGGCGGCGCGAGCCTTGGGCTTGAGTTCCTCAACGATCGTGGTGGGAATCCAGGCGTTGCCCTTGGCCCGGTTTTCAGCAATTTCACGAAAGAAGCGGGCTTCGTTCGGGTAGATGTGCTCGTCCATGAACTTCAGCAGGCGCGCCTGCAGTTCCTGTACTTTTTGGGTGTAGTTGAAGTCCATGAAATTTCCTGGAGGGTGGTTGGTCGGTGTTTGTGGAAAGCAGGGGGGCATCAGGCCCGGTTTAAACCTGACTTTTGAGCGCAAAGTCCCAGGCCATCTTGGCCAGCAACGGTGCGCCGGCCGCCGAACTGACCGCCTGGGCGCTGGAGGCCGTGCCGGCTTCAACCCGCTTGGCAATGCCCTGCAAAATGGCAGCGAGGCGAAACAGGTTGTAAGCCAGGTAAAAGTTCCAGTCAGCCTGAAGCGCTTCTGGGGTGCTCAGTCCGGTGCGTTCGCAATAACGGCCGATGTATTCGGCCTCGGTGGGAATGCCCAGGCTGGCGACATCGAGCCCGCCAATGCCACGAAACGTTCCCGGCGGGATGTGCCAGCCCATGCAGTGGTAGCTGAAGTCGGCCAGCGGATGGCCCAGCGTGGACAACTCCCAGTCCAGCACCGCCAGCACGCGCGGCTCGGTGGGGTGAAACAGCAGGTTATCGAGCCGGAAGTCGCCATGCACGATGGAGACCAGGCTTTCGTCGCGGGCGCTGGCCGGAATGTTGGCGGGCAACCATTGCATCAGGCTGGCCATCTCGCGGATGGGCTGGGTCATGGGGCCCGTTCCGTCGGCGGAGGCTGTGTACTGCTTGCTCCAGCGGCCAATCTGGCGCTCAAAGTAGTTGCCGGGCTTGCCATAGTCGGCCAGGCCGCGCTCGGCAAAATTGACCTTGTGCAGGGCGGCGATGACGCGATTCATTTCGTCATAAATCTCGCCGCGCTGTTGCCTGGTCATGCCGGGCAGCGCCTGGTCCCAGAGCACGCGGCCTTCAACAAACTCCATCACATAAAAAGCGCGCCCGATCACGGACTCGTCTTCGCAAAGGAAATGCATTTTCGGGACGGGAACGTCGGTGCCTTGCAAGCCCCGCATGACCTTGAATTCGCGTTCAACCGCATGCGCTGAGGGCAGCAGCCTGGCGACCGGGCCGGGTTTGGCGCGCATCACGTAAGACCGGCCCGGCGTGATCAGCTTGTAGGTCGGGTTCGACTGGCCGCCCTTGAATATCTCAAGCGTCAGCGGGCCCTGGAAACCGTCAAGGCGATGCTTCAGATAGGCCGTGAGGGCGTCGACATCAAAAGCACTGGCGCCGGAGACGGCCCGGCTTCCTATGAAGTGCTCGAAATTGGTCATTGGGTTATTTGTCAATCTCGGCTTCAGCAATGCGCATCAGGGTTTCGCGGTTGCGCACCACCAAGCCACCTGGCTCGATGCGGATGGCGTCCTCGCGCTCCATGGACTTGAGTTCCTGGTTAACGCGCTGGCGTGAAGCACCGAGCAACTGGGCCAGCTCCTCTTGCGCCAGTTGCAGGCCGATACGCACCTCGCGTCCGTCGGCCAGGCTGGGTACGCCGTAACTGTGCGCCAGGTGCAGCAGCTGCTTGGCCAGGCGCGACCGCAGCGGCAGCGTGTTGATATCTTCCACCAGACTGAAGAGCTGCCGGATGCGCCGTGCATGCAGGCGCAACAAGGCCTCGTACAGCTCGACGTGCTGGCTCAGAATCTTGCGAAGGTCGACGCGTGCCACGCACAGGATGGTAGTTTTGCCGTGCGCATAAGCGTCGTGGGTGCGCCGCTCGCCGTCGAAAATCGCCACATCGCCAAACCAGATCCCCGGCTCCGCATAGGTCAGGGTGATCTGCTTGCCCGAAATCGAGGTTGAGCTCACGCGCACCGCGCCCTTGGCGCAAGCGATCCATTCTTCCGGCACATCGCCCCGGGCTGCAATCAGGTCGCCGTCCTTGTAGCGCTTGACGTAGGCGCATCGAAGTATGTCGTGTCTGAGTGATGGGGAGAGGGATGAAAACCAACGGCCGCTGTTAATGGCGCCTTGTTCATCTATCGTAAGAATAGGATCGTCCATGGCCTGTCTCTTTAGTGACTAGAAAGCGCCCATTGTCGCCTGAGGGACACGCCCAGCGCCAGCCGCCTGTCGCATCGCTGTCGCGCTTGAATCGCCGCGACTTCACTGGCCCCACTCGCTTTAGCGATACTGCGGTGTGCGTTTTTGCAGGAATGCGTCAATGCCTTCACCCGCATTGGCATGGTGCAGGTTGCGAACGAAGTGATCGCGTTCACTGGCCAGTTGCTGGCTCAGCGTGCTCACAGGCGCCTCATTGATGAGCTCCTTGATGCTGGCCAGTGCATTGGGCGCGCGCGCATTGAGTTGCCCAGCAAGTTGCAGCGCCTGGGTGAGGGCGTCGCCCGCGCCAGTGACGCGGTTCACCAGGCCCAGGTCATGCAGCCGCTGGGCGCTGATGCGCTCGCCGCACAGGAGGAGCTCGCTGGCCAGGGCGCGCGGCAAGCTGCGCGCCAAGCTCCAGCTGCCGCCGCCGTCGGGTGACAGTGCCACGGCGCTGTAGGACATCGCAAACACGGCATTGTCGGCGGCCACGAGAAAATCACAGGCCAGGGCCAGCGAAAAACCAGCACCAGCCGCCGCGCCTTCGACGGCGGCGATGACCGGTTTGGGATAGGTGCGGATTGAGTCAATCCAGTTGTGCAGCGCTTCGATGCTCTGGGCTTGCACCTCGGGCGCCTCGCGCCGGTTGGCCTGCAGCCGCTGCAGGTTGCCGCCGGCGCAAAACATTGCGCCTTCACCGGTGATCACCACACTGCGGATGTCG
>MERZ01000269.1:15193-15556 GCA_001770785.1 Burkholderiales bacterium RIFCSPHIGHO2_12_FULL_61_11 | reverse complement strand
GGCGTAAATTTCGGGCCCGAGTGCATTTTTGAATTCGGGATTGCTCAGCGTCAGGATCAGGGTGCCGCCCTCGCTGGTGCTTTTCAGTTCGCTCGCCATGTCAGTTTTCCTCGTGCCAGGGGTAAGCCGTTAGCGCCGAACCTGCAACGCGCCGGGATTGACAATGTTGGTGGGTGTGCCCTTGATGAAGTTGACGACGTTGTCAAAGGCTGACGAGAAATACAGTTCATAGCTGTCCTGCTCCACGTAGCCGATGTGCGGTGTGCAGATGCAGTTCTCCAGCCGAAGCAGCGCATGGCCTTGCAAAATGGGTTCTGATTCAAAGACGTCAACCGCCGCCATGCCCGGGCGGCCCCGGTTGAG
>MERZ01000269.1:10234-15183 GCA_001770785.1 Burkholderiales bacterium RIFCSPHIGHO2_12_FULL_61_11 | reverse complement strand
GTATTGACGAACAAGGCGCCAGTTTTCATGCGTGACAAATCTTCCAGCGTCACGATGCCGAGCGTGTCCTCATTTAGGCGCAGGTGCAGGCTGAGCACATCGCTTTGGCCAAAGAATTCGGCTTTGCTGGCGGTCAGTTCAAAACCATCAGCTTGAGCTCGCTCGCGCGATGCCTGGCCGCCCCAAACAATCACCCGCATGCCAAATGCCCGGCCATAGCCAGCAATGATTTGACCGATCTTGCCGTAGCTCCAGATGCCGAGTGTCTTGCCTTTGAGGACCGAGCCGATCCCAAAATTTGGCGGCATGGAGGCTGACTTGAGGCCGGCCTGTTGCCATGCGCCGTGCTTCAAATGGGCAACATAGTGGGGAATGCGGCGCATCGCGGCCATGATCAGTGCCCAGGTCAGCTCGGCTGGCGCGGTTGGCGACCCGATGCCTTCGGCTACCGCAATCCCGCGTTCCGTGCATGCCGCAACATCGATATGGCTGCCAACCCGACCGGTTTGGGCAATTAGCTTGAGTTTGGGCAGTTTGTCGATCACCTGCCGATTCAGGTGGGTTCGTTCGCGAATCAGCACAATGACGTCGGCATCCTTGAGCCGGACGGACAGCTGGCCTATGCCTTTGACGGTATTGGTGTAGACCTTGGCGGAGTAGGCATCCAGTTTGGCCGCGCAACTCAATTTGCGCACGGCATCCTGATAGTCATCGAGGATCACAATATTCATTACGGTATTGTGCCTGCAAGTTCTTCATCCTTCGCAAGAGAGCTGCCTGACCGCAGTGAACCCTTATAGGAAGGCAAGGCACTGCCGCCAGTTTGGTTGCCGTTGGGTACCGGACAGGCGGTTCAGGGCGAACACCGCAGTGGCAGGCAGATGTCCTGGTGGTTTCACTGCACCGCGGTTTCGCGCTGGGTCATGCGCTCCAGTTCCGCGCAGACATCAGCCATGCGGCCCGATATGACCATGCGTCCCGCGCAAGCCGGGCTGACGGATGAGTCAAATTCGCGTACAACCCTCAGGCGGCTGGGAACGGGATTTGATGCGTTTGTTTTGCCTGAATTGGCGGCAGCAGCCGATCGCCGCCGCACGGTGGTGGCACCAGACGCAAAGGGGAGCGCCAACTGATGGGAAGCATGCTGGACGGCTAACGGTACCGCGCGCTGATCTGCAGCGCGCTGTGAGGGAATGAACCACGCCGCCAACGCCTGCGCTGGCGCGAGCAATACCGACAAGATTGGTGAACGTGAAAAATCGACGATTGCCATGATGAACTCCTGTTTGAGAGAGGTTTGCACAGGCAGGATTTCATACTGGCTGAGTTGCCAGTGGAGCCGTCGCATCAGGGTGCTGGCCACCATGGCCAAACGCCCGCCACCTGTTGCGCGGCTGGAATGGGGGTGGGCTATATCAGCATGCTGTTGCGGATCAGACCGACGGCCAGGCCTTCAAGCTCGAAAGGCTCTCCTGGTTCGACCACGATGGTCTGGAAATCGGGATTTTCTGGCAACAGTTCGATCAGGTTCTTGTGGCGGCGAAAGCGCTTGACGGTCACCTCATCACCAATCCGGGCCACCACAATCTGACCATTTTTCGCCTCCCTGGCTTGTTTGACGGCGAGAAAGTCGCCATCCATGATGCCGATATCGCGCATGCTCATGCCGCGCACTTTCAGAAGGTAGTCAGGCTGCTGTTTAAACAGGCTACTTTCAAAATAATAGGTCTGTTCCACATGTTCCTGCGCGAGAATCGGACTACCCGCAGCGACCCGCCCCACCAAAGGCAGGGCGAGTTGGGTCAAGCGGTTTAACGGCAAGGAAAACTGATTCATTCGGGATTCATTCAGGGCGCGCAGGGTGTCGCTACGCAGGCGTATGCCGCGCGAGGTGCCGCTGACCAGTTCAATAACCCCTTTGCGGGCCAAGGCTTGCAAGTGCTCTTCAGCTGCATTGGCTGATCGAAAGCCCAGCTCCGTCGCTATTTCGGCCCGGGTAGGCGGCGCGCCAGTGCGGGCGATGGCGCGCTGGATCAACTCAAGGATTTGTTGTTGGCGCGCCGTGAGCCTGGGGCCTTGAGGGGGTAGATGCGGGAATTCGTTGAGAATGCTCATGGCCGGGATTCCTTGGTTTAGCTGGGCCGGGTCGTTTTTTTGTCAGCCCGGCATAGTATTCGTTGGGTCACTGTTTTAATGTCCAGTGGCTGTATTTTTATACAGTTTTTAAACTTTTTCAAGTTCACTTTTATGAAGCTTAAAAAAATTGTGATTCTTGGCACCGGCGGCACGATTGCCGGCCGGGCGGCCAGTGCGTCCGACAACATTGGCTATACCGCTGCTCAGGTGGGCATTGAGCAGCTGGTTGCGGCGATTCCTGCCATGGCCCAAGCCGGTCCTGTCCTGCTTGAGCAGGTCGCGCAGATCGACAGCAAGGATATGAGCTTTGCAGTTTGGGAGCAGCTTGCAAGGCGCGTCAATTACTTTCTGGCCCGCTCTGATGTCGCGGGCATTGTCATCACCCATGGCACCGACACGCTGGAAGAAACCGCCTTTTTCTTGCAGAGCGTGTGCCAGCCGGACAAGCCTGTCGTGCTGACCTGCGCCATGCGCCCCGCGACAGCGCTGGCGCCCGACGGACCGCAAAACATGCTCGATGCAATCGCCGTATCCCGCCATGCGGGAGCCAAGGGCGTGGTGGCGGTCTGCGCTGGCACCATTCATAGCGCCCTGGAAGTGCAGAAAGTGCACACCTATCAGCTGGACGCTTTCAGCTCGGGTGATGCCGGGCCGCTCGGCTATGTCGAAGAAGGTGCCGTCAGACTATTAAGAAATTGGCCAACAGGTCTGCAAGGACAGGCGCGAATAGCTATTAGAAACAGAGCGAATTCAACGACTATGCCGGACTGGCCGCATGTCGAAATTGTCATGAACTATGCAGGGGCCAGCGGCGCAATGGTGGAGGCCTTGCTGGCGCAAGGTGTCCAGGGTCTGGTGGTCGCTGCAACGGGCAACGGCACTTTGCACCATTCCCTGGAAGCAGCTTTGCTGAAAGCGCAGGCAGCCGGCGTCAAGGTCATCCGCGCGACGCGCTGCCTCAATGGCCGGGTGCTGCCCAAGCCAGGCGACACCCTTCCTGATTCAAAAGGTTTGACTCCGGTGAAGGCGAGGGTTGAGCTGATGCTGCGCTTGCTCGCTTGATGCCTCGCGCGGCTCGAGGCTGGCAGTTCCCATGAAAAAGGCCGTCCAAAGAACGGCCTTTTCGGTTAAGTGCCCGGCATCGCTTCAGCTCGAAAGTGCCTTGAAGGCTCTCTCGGTAATTTCATCGACACCGCCCATGCCGCTGATGACGCGGTATTTGGGCGCCGCGTCTGGCTCGGATTTGGCCCAGGTCGAGTAGTATTCGACCAGTGGACGGGTTTGGGCGTTGTACACGTCCAGCCGCTTGCGCACGGTCTCTTCCTTGTCGTCCTCGCGCTGGATCAGGGGCTCGCCGGTGACATCGTCTTTGCCTTCCACCTTGGGCGGGTTGTATTTCACATGGTAGGTGCGACCCGAGGCGGTGTGCGAGCGGCGCCCGCTCATGCGCTCGATGATGGCGTCAAAGGGCACATCGATTTCAAGCACATAGTCGATCTTCACGCCCGCTGCTTTCATTGCGTCGGCTTGGGGAATGGTGCGCGGAAAACCATCGAACAGGAATCCTTTGGCGCAATCGGGCTGGGCAATGCGGTCCTTCACCAGATTGATGATCAAGTCGTCACTCACCAACCCTCCCGAGTCCATGATTTTCTTGGCTTCAATGCCCAGCGGCGTGCCGGCCTTGACAGCCGCGCGCAGCATGTCACCGGTGGAAATTTGGGGGATACCGTATTTTTGGCAGATGAACGTCGCTTGTGTTCCCTTGCCTGCGCCTGGTGCACCCAACAAAATAAGTCTCATGAATATCCTCGGATTTTTTTATGAATTCAGCAAGTGAAGCCGGGAAGCCGGCGGGCCGATCACCCCATGGTTTGCCTGGCCGGCGATGGAGCCCGCTGTTCGCAATGCGGGCACCTCACTTGTTCTGTTTTTAAGAGGATAGCATGCACCCCCAAACGGCAGCTTACAGCGCTGGCAAGTCCGGGCGCAGCCTCTTATGAAAACAGTTTGCGTGTCCGTTCCAGATCTTCGGGCGTGTCCACCCCGGCGCCCGGTGCATCGTCGGTGATGTGCACGGCAATCCGGTGACCATGCCACAGCGCGCGCAACTGTTCCAGCGATTCCAGTTGTTCCAGGGGGGCCGGTGGCAGGCTGGGGAACAGCCGCAAAAACCCTACGCGATACGCATAAATGCCAACATGGCGCAGCGGCTTGGGCAGCTCGCCGTCCTCTTGACTATTTTTCCACCAGGCCTTGCCTGCATAGTCGCGTGCAGCGGGGATGGGGGCACGGCTGAAATACAGCGCGGTATGGCGCGCATCAAGCACTACCTTGACCACATTCGGATTGAGAAAATCGGCGAGTTGCTCAATTGGATGCGCAGCCGTGCTCATGGCGCAGTCCGGGCGCTCACTGAGCAGCTGCGCAACGGCGTTAATCAGGGTGGGGTCTATCAGCGGCTCATCGCCCTGCACGTTCACGACGATGTCGTCGTCAGCCAGCCCGAGCAGGCTGCAGGCTTCAGCAAGCCGGTCGCTGCCACTCGGGTGGTTGGCGCGGGTCAGCACGACCAAAATGCCGAAGGCGCGGCATTTGTCGATGATCTCGGTGCTGTCGGTGGCGACCACGGTGCGGCTGGCGGCGCTTTGCATCGCGCGTTGCGCCACGCGCACGACCATGGGCACACCGCCAATGTCGGCCAGGGGTTTGTTGGGCAGGCGGGTCGAGGCCAGGCGGGCCGGAATGAGAACGGTGAAACTCATGCCGTCAGGGTTTCGGCAAGCATCAGAGCCCCAACTCTTCATCCGTGA
>MERZ01000269.1:1252-10186 GCA_001770785.1 Burkholderiales bacterium RIFCSPHIGHO2_12_FULL_61_11 | reverse complement strand
ATTCCAGCGGCCCCTTGGTCACAGGGCAGACCAGCAGTTCAAGTAATTTTGTGTCCATGGTCTGATGGTAATTGAGAAAGCCTGGAAGCAAGCAGGGGAGCCAGAAGTTCGTCAAGCGCCGCAAAAAAGGCGGGCTCGGGCGAAAACGCCAGGGGGACGGCTAGCACGTCTGGTCGAACCCGCCCCGGCATGGAAAACAGTTTGACGGCGTCTTTTTCAGTACACAGCACCATCTTGCCTGCACAAGCCTCAAGTTTGTCACTTTCAAAATCGTGGTGATCAGGCAAAGAAATGGTTTTCTCCAGTGTCAGGCCACGCGCCCTGAGCATGGCAAAAAAAGTTTCAGGACTGGCTATGCCCGCCAGCGCCACCAAAGGCTGACCCCGCAAGGCAGTCAATGCCACCTGGCTGCCGCCCGCGGCCACCGCATGATCGGCCAGCTGTCGGCTCGAGGTGAATCCTTCGAAGGCGGGCTCTTGTCCGGTATGCAGCACCAGATCGATCCCCTGGCGCTTGCGCTCGGGCCAGGGTTCGCGCAGCGGGCCGGCCGGCAGCAGCCAGCCGTTGCCCACGCCGCGGTCGTCAAACACGGCGATCTCGATGTCGCGCCGCAAAGCGTAGTGCTGTAAACCATCGTCGGCCACCACGACGGCGGTGTCAGGGTAGGCTGCCAGCAGCGCATGCACTGCTTCAACGCGCCTTTTTGCAACAAAAACAGCAGCGCCAGTAGCCCTTTTTATAAGCGCCGGCTCGTCACCAGACTGGTCAACCGGCGTTTCGGGTCTGACTTCGAGGCTGTGCTGAGCGGACCGCCCATGGCCGCGTGAGACCACGCCAACCGGCCAACCTTGGGCCTGCAAATGCTTGACCAATGCGATCACCAGCGGTGTCTTGCCAGCGCCGCCGGCCACCACGTTGCCGACCACGATCACCGGGATACTGAAGCCTTCTGACGCGAGCAAGCCATGGCGGTACAAGGCCAGGCGCAGCCGCACAGCCAGGCCGTGAATTTGCGCCACCGGCCAGAGCAGGCAGGCCAGCCATCCCCGTGTGTGCCAGGCCTTCATCAGGAGTTGTTTCACGCGTGTCTGGCCATATCACGGGGGTGGGCGAATGAATGGCAAGGGAAATGCGAAGGGCGTGACTTGAAAGCCTACTTCGCGCGAGCCTGCGCGGCGCTCTGGGTGGCAAAGGTGATCTGGGTCAGGCCATGGCGCCGGGCCGCCTCCATGACCGAAATGACCGCCTGATGCGTGGCGCTGGCATCGGCGCTGATGATGATGACGCTGTCCTTGCCGGCCTTGGCCGCCAGGGCCAGCGCTGCGCCCAGCACCTCGACTCCGCGCCCTTGCACCAGGGTCTTGTTGACCATGTAGCGGCCATCACTGCTCACCGCGACAATCACCTCCTTGGGGTAGTCGCGCTGCTGCTCTGCATCGGCCGCCGGCAAGGTGACCTGCAGTTCGGTAAATTTGCTGTAGGTGGTTGACAGCATCAGAAAGATCAAGACCACGAGCAACACATCGATGAACGGAATCAGGTTGATTTCCGGCTCATCATGCGCATGAGGTCGAAAATTCATTTTCGCAAGGTGTTGAGGTGTCGCACAAAGTGCTCTGCGGCCAGTTCCATGATCAGCAGGTAGCCATCCACCCGGGCACGGAAATAGCGCCAGAAAATCAGCGAAGGTATGGCCACCATCAAGCCAAAAGCGGTGTTGTACAGCGCGATTGAGATTCCTTGTGCCAGTTGTGCCGGGTTGCCGCCTGCTGCATTGCTGACACCCCCGGTGCCAGCCTGGGAACCGAAAATCTCTATCATGCCGATGACGGTGCCAAACAGGCCCAGCAAGGGCGCGGCAGAGGCAATGGTTGCCAGCGCGGCCAGATAGCGCTCCAGCTTGTGCGCCGCCCGGCGACCGGCGCCTTCCATGGTGGAGCGCAGATCGTCTTCGGTGATCCGCGGATTGGTATTGAGCGCACGAAAGCCGCTGGCCAGCACTTCGCCGAGCAGGGAGTTTTGTTCCAGTTGCGACACCACGTCGGGTGACGGGACGGCACCGCGTGAAACGGTGATGGCTTCGTCAAGCAATCTTGAAGGCGCGACCTTTTGGGTTTTCAGGCTGGAAAACCGCTCAATGACCAGCGCAAGAGCCAGGACGGAACAGGCAACCAAGGGCCAAATAGGCCAACCTGCGGCTTGTATGATCGAAAACAATGCACATCTCCAAACAGATAATTTGTGTTGAATTATGGCCTACCGAATTGGCATCGCCCGACTTTGCCAGAGCTGGCGAAGGAATGCTTGCAGGACGATGTCTTGTAAGACATAACTCACAGAAATTGTGGATAACTTTGTGGGAAAGTCATGGCAAGAGGTCCGGGAAGCCGCGCCAAATCGTGCATGTAACAAAATGATTAAAAATTAAGCAAGATAAAGTTATTTAAAATCAATGAGATACACCAGTTCATCAGGATATCCGCAAGAAACTGCACTGTGCGGCCATGCCAGATGGCGCTCTGTGGACTATTTCCTCCGCATGATCAGGGGAAGATGCCATGTTTGATGCATCGGTCCGTCATGAGAAACCGCCGAGCCCGGCGCGCGAAATGGGCGGTCATGTCTGGCCTGTGGGTTCCCTGCTGCGCGCCATCGCGGACAGTCTGGAGGCCCGTTTCAATCCGGTGGCCGTTCAGGGTGAAATTGCGGGATTCTCGCGAGCCGCCAGCGGACACTGTTATTTCTCCCTCAAGGATGATCAAGGCCAGGTTCGCTGCGCCATGTTTCGCCGCGCGGCCACCCTGCTGGATTTTTCTCCCCGTGATGGACAACTGGTCGAGTTGCGCGGCCGCTTGGGCGTGTATGAACCGCGCGGTGAATTGCAACTGATCGTCGAGTCCATGCGACAGGCCGGGCAGGGCAATTTGTTTGAGCAGTTTCTGGCACTCAAGGCCAAGCTCGAAGGCGAAGGCCTTTTCCAGTCGGACCGTAAACGACTGCTTCCCCTGCTGCCGCGCGCTATAGGCGTGGTGACCTCGTTGGGTGCTGCGGCCCTGCATGATGTCGTGAGTGCCCTGCAGCGCCGCGCTCCGCACATACCTGTTGTGGTCTACCCCGCCAGCGTGCAGGGCGGCCAGGCCGCCAGTGAATTGCGCGAGGCCTTGCTCAGGGCCTACCGCCGGGAAGAAGTGGATGTGTTGCTGCTGGTCCGTGGTGGCGGGGCCATGGAAGACTTATGGGCCTTTAACGACGAGCAACTGGCGCGCACCATCGTGGCCTCGCCCGTTCCCTTGGTCAGCGGGGTGGGGCATGAAACGGATTTCACCATCGCTGATTTTTGTGCTGATGTGCGTGCACCCACACCCACCGCAGCGGCTGAGCTTTGCGCGCAGCCGCAAAGCGCTTGGCTGGTGGCACTGGGCCTGAGCTTGTCGCGCCTGCAAAATGCGGTGGACCGGCAAATGCAGTCGCACAGCCAGCGTCTGGACTGGGCGGCTTCCCGCGTCAGTCGGCCCTCGCACCTGGTGACCCGGCAGCAGGCATGTCTGGATGGGCTCGCGCAAAGCCTTCGGCATGCGATGCAGTCAAGCTTGCATCATGAACGGCTCAGGATGCAGTCTTTGAGCATTGATTTCCCCAGAGCAATGGCGGATAGTCTGCAGTGCAGCCGACAACAGCTCGAACGCTCGCAATTGCGTCTTGAACTGCTGGACCCCAAGCTGGTTTTGCAGCGCGGTTACGCTTGGCTGGCTGATCTGCAGGGCCAGCCCGTTACTCGTGTGAAAGCGACCCATGTCGGCCAGCCGTTGCGCGCTACCCTTGCCGACGGCGAGGTCGATCTGACGGTGACAGCACCGCGGCTCATTTAGTTTTTACAATGGCGTGCAAGTTTTTGGACAGATCATCAACCACCACTAGGAAAATCATGGAACACAAGCTCCCCCCACTCCCTTACGCAATCGATGCACTGGCTCCGCACTACAGCCAGGAAACTCTTGAATACCACCATGGCAAGCACCACAATGCCTATGTGGTGAACCTCAACAACCTGCAAAAAGGAACCGAGTTCGAATCCATGACGCTCGAAGAAATCGTCAAGAAATCCAGCGGGGGCCTGTTCAACAACGCGGCGCAAATCTGGAACCACAGCTTTTTCTGGAATTGCATGAAACCGGCAGGCGGCGGCGAACCCAGTGGTGCGCTGGCAGCAGCCATCACCGCGAAGTTTGGCTCCTACGCGGC
Organism: Burkholderiales bacterium RIFCSPHIGHO2_12_FULL_61_11; assembly: GCA_001770785.1. Lineage (GTDB taxonomy): Bacteria > Pseudomonadota > Gammaproteobacteria > Burkholderiales > Burkholderiaceae_C > Polaromonas. The sequence continues at coordinate 5,944 of MERZ01000269.1, read as the reverse complement.
GTTCAAGGAAGCTTTTGTCAAATCCGCTGTCGGTAATTTCGGCTCGGGCTGGACATGGCTGGTCAAAAAAGCCGACGGCACGGTCGATATTGTCAACACTGGGAATGCCGGAACCCCCCTCACCACCGCCGACAGGGCGCTGCTGACGGTGGATGTGTGGGAACACGCCTACTACATTGACTACCGCAACCTGCGCCAGAAATATGTTGAGACTTTCCTGTCCAACCTGGTGAACTGGCAATTTGCCGAAGCCAACTTCGCATAATCCCGGGATCATCAGGCTCCAGAGCGGAGCTGTCCAAAAAAAAGCCGACTGGACGTCGGCTTTTTCTTCGGTAAAAATTCAGCGCCTGACCTCAAAGAGCGGGCCGCCCAGCTTGCTGCCGGCCTTGATACCTTTTTTTGCAAACCAGCCCTGGTTCATTTCCAGAACATAACGAACCGGTTGGGCCGAGCAATGGGAATCCGTGGTTTGCGGCTGCATGTCGGCCGTATCGACGATGGTGCCGTCATCGGCAACGAAGGCCGCCGTCAAGGGCAGCAGGGTGTTTTTCATCCAGAAGCATTGCTCACTCGCTTGCTCAAACACAAAGATCATTCCTTCGTGCTGCGGCATGTTTTTGCGAAACATCAAGCCAATCTGGCGCTGCTCGGGCGTCAATGCGACCTGCGCATCAATCAGGTGCATGCCGGCGGACAGCTTGATGCGCTGCAATTTCGTTTGGGGGATTTCCTGGGCCGAAGTCCACAACGGAGAGAGCAGGGCAGCGACGGTCAGCCCAAAAAGCAGACCTTGGCAGGACTTGCCGAGGGAGACAGCGCCGGATTTAAGAAACATGGAGTCACCAAAGAATTAGTAGAACTGGCAGCATAAACGACACGCAAAAAAAAGCCCGCGCAGGGCGGGCATTTTGACCGAAGTCACCGGGAATTACTTCTTGGCGGCAGCAGCTTTTTCTTCTTTGGCTTTCTTGGCAGCAGCAGCTTTTTCTGCTTTAGCTGCCTTGGCGGCAGCAGCTTTTTCAGCCTTGGCTTTTTTGGCGGCAGCAGCTTTTTCTGCCTTGGTCATGGCTGGCGTTGCGGCAACAGCGGGCGTTGCAGGCGTTGCGGAAACGGCAGGCGTTGCAGGCGTTGCGGCTACAGCGGGCACGGCCGGCTTGGCTGGGGTAGCAGGCGTTTGTGCGAAAGCACCCATAGCGAAGAGGCCAGCGATCAGAGTAGCGAGGATCTTGTTCATTTGGAATTTCCTTAAGGATGTAATTGGAAAAAATACCCCGAACTTTTCGGAGGCCCCACCGTAACGAGGGCCGTTCGTAAACCGTTGACAGATGCTGGAAAATTCTTTCAAAAAAATTTTGAGACTAGAATTTGGGAGGATCATCTAACCTGCTGAATGTGGCGTGTATACCGACGTCCTCAGCGCTCACTGGAGACTTTTGCACATGTACCAGCACATTAAGGTGCCCGCCCAAGGCCAAAAAATCACTGTCAATGCCGACAATTCACTGAATGTGCCTGACCAGCCCATCATTCCGTTCATTGAAGGCGACGGCACCGGCCTCGACATCACGCCGGTCATGATCAAAGTCGTGGATGCCGCTGTTGCCAAAGCCTATGGTGGCAAGAAAAAGATCCACTGGATGGAAGTTTATGCGGGTGAAAAATCCACCAAGATGTATGGCCCCGACGTCTGGTTGCCTCAAGAAACCCTGGACGCAGTGCGCGACTATGTGGTGTCCATCAAGGGCCCGCTGACGACGCCGGTGGGTGGCGGTATCCGCAGTCTGAATGTGGCGCTGCGCCAGCAGCTTGACCTGTACGTCTGCCTGCGGCCTATCCAGTACTTTACGGGTGTTCCTTCCCCTGTGAAAGAGCCCGAGAAGACCAACATGGTGATCTTCCGCGAGAACTCGGAAGACATCTACGTCGGTATCGAGTTCGAAGCGGGCAGTGACAAGGCCAAAAAGCTCATCAAGTTCCTGCAGGACGAGCTGGGTGTCAATAAAATCCGTTTCCCCAATACCTCCAGCATGGGCATCAAGCCTATCTCCAGCGAAGGCACGGAGCGCCTGATGCGCAAGGCGATCCAGTACGCGATTGTCAATGACAAACCCAGCGTGACCATCGTGCACAAGGGCAACATCATGAAGTTCACCGAAGGCGGTTTTCGCGACTGGGCTTATGCCCTGGCGCAAAAGGAATTCGGCGCCGAGCCGATCGATGGTGGCCCATGGTGCAAGTTCAAGAACCCCAAAACAGGCAAGGACATCGTCATCAAGGACTATATTGCTGACGCTTTCCTGCAGCAAATTCTGCTTCGCCCGGCAGAATACAGCGTGATCGCCACGATGAACCTGAACGGCGACTTCATCTCCGACGCGCTGGCCGCCCAGGTGGGTGGTATCGGCATTGCCCCGGGCGCCAATATGAGCGACACCATCGCCAATTTCGAGGCGACGCACGGCACGGCACCGAAATACGCAGGCAAGGATTACGTGAACCCTGGTTCCCTGATTCTGTCCGCGGAAATGATGCTGCGCCACATGGGCTGGTTTGAAGCCGCTGACCTGATCATCAGCTCCATGGAAAAGTCAATTGCATCCAAGAAAGTCACCTATGACTTCGCCCGGCTTATGGAAGGCGCGACCCAGGTCAGCTGTTCCGGTTTCGGCCAGGTCATGATCGAAAATATGTAATGGCGTACAAAGCCGTTATCTAAGGCTAAAGACAAAAACCCCAATGCGTTGATTCCATTGGGGTTTTTTGTTGTCTACGGACAAAGCCCTGCAAAGACTTGTCAAATTGCTATGAGCCATAAAAGCGTACCTTGACAACTTCAGGGCCCTTTGCAGTCGGTCGATGCAGATTCCTTGGCTGACAGCATTGCAGCGAAGCCGGTACTGGCCAATGGCTGCGTTCTGGAAGCTCAATTTCACACTTTAACGTGCCGGTCAGCGGTCGTTCGTGGCTGCCAGAAAAGTGCCCATTCCGGTCGGTAAAATTCCAGGAAAGCGGTCGTTCGTAGAGGGAGGCGAGGTCATGCGACACCCTTTGGACCACCGAGACCCCGCACCCTGCCTGCGTGGCTAACGTTCTGGAACATTGGCCTAGAATCCGTCGATCGATTGAAAATAACATGGCCAGAAAACCCGCATTAAGCTTAATATCTGCCACCTCTGGTGAGGTGGTAGACGGTCTGTCTCGTTCCTCAGTTCTCCATAACCTGTTGCGGCAGGATTTGCTGCACGGAGTGTTCTCGCCGGGTGAAAGATTGGCTGTGGTGGCACTGAGCACCCGCTACGCCATGGGGGCCAGTTCGGTTCGCGAGGCTCTCAGTCGGCTTTCTTCGGAGGGCTTGGTCGAGCGTATCGACCAGAGGGGCTTTCGCGTGGCCAGCCTTGACTGGGCGGAACTACCGATACTCCTGCAGACCCGCTGTCAGGTCGAGGGCTTGGCTCTGCGCGATTCGATCAATCGTCGAACTTCCGCATGGGAGGACAAACTGGTCCTGCTGGTGCATCGCCTATCGAAGGAGCCGCGTTCGCTTGCTGCCGACAAGTATGTTCTGAATCCGGCATGGGAGGAGTTGCACTCACAGTTTCATCAGGCATTGCTCGCGAACTGTGCCTCCCGTTGGTTGCGGCAGTTTTGTGCGTCGCTGACTGATGAAGCTTACCGCTTTCGGCAAATGGCGGCGTCGCGGAACTATGCCAGACGCGATGAGGCCGAGCATATTGCGATATTCAATGCCTGCATTGATGGCCGTGAGGAAGATGCGGTGACACTGCTGGAAGCACATTACCGGAAGACGATTGCTCTGACCCAGGCGGCCAAAGACACAGCGACTTGATGCGTGGGCTGCTGCGCATCCGTCGCTATGACGGTGATTTCCATCGGGTGCGTAGCGCACTCACCCGATAGGTGAACCTGATCGAAGCCAAAGAATGCCAATGCATTCGATGTCCATTTCGAAAGCTTTGCCCGGTGCCGCCCACTGCGCCGGCGTACGCGAATAGCCGACGCCAAGTGGCGATCTCCTGATCATCAAATCGGCTGGTTCCTAAGTCAGGCATTCAGTGATGATGTAGAGCGACTCGGCTATGGCGCTGAGCGAAATCGCGCAGTGTTCCTGATTTGATCTGTGCTGTCACGGAGGCCGGTAAGGTGGATGCAGCGCAGACGCGGGGGCGCCACACAGGGAAAACCCCATGACCCTTGAGCGAGAAAGAACCTAGCATGGTGATACCAATTTAATCGACAATAAAAAGATCGACTGCTTTTAATCGTTTTTTAAACCAGGAGACAAATCATGCTTAAGTCCTTATTGGTGTCCCGTCGGGCGCTGCTTGCCACGCTGATTGGGTTCACGTTCATGGCGTGTCTGGGGACTGCCCACGCACAGCAAAAGAAAATCCGCATTGCGTTAGGCGACTCGCTGTCCACTGAAACACTGCCAATGGTGATCGCGCTGGAGCGGGCGAAGGAAAAAGGCGTTGATTACGAGATCACTTTCATGGCCAAAGAAGAGCTGGCCATTCAGGCGGTCATCAACGGGCAGGCCGACCTGGGCGTTGGAACACCTTACGCGGTGATCCAGAAGAGCAAAGCCCCGATGCGCATCCTGTTCCAGGGAACACGTCTGGTGTTCTTTCCGGTGGTGGACAAGTCTTACAAGTCCTGGAAGGATCTGAA
>MERZ01000269.1:0-1221 GCA_001770785.1 Burkholderiales bacterium RIFCSPHIGHO2_12_FULL_61_11 | reverse complement strand
TTGCCAAGCGTGAAGGCATCCAGTTTGGGGAGAGGAGCTACGTCCCCGGTTCCGAGAACCGCATCATTGCGATGATGAAGGGCCAGATCAAAGCCACAATCATTGACCTCGCCAACAAAAACACATTGATGGAAAAGGGGGGTGACCGGTTCCATGTGTTGCCTGGCGTTTCCAGTCCTGCATCCGACGAGACCCTTTTCGGCAACGTTAACTGGATCAAGACCAACGAAAAGCAGGTGGACATTATCGTCACCGAATTTCTTCGGTTCTGGACGGAAATGAATGCGGACCCGTCGGTGGTGGAAAAAGAGCGCGTCAAACGCAATCTGATGGCCGACCAGCCGAAGGAGGTGCTCGCTGACATCACCAAGTTCTTTAAGGCGGCGACCACGGCGGGTATCTATGCCCCGGGCGGCGGCAGCGTTGAAGTGGCGAAAAGCGACTTTGAGTTTTATGTCGAGGCGGGCCAAATGAAAGGGCCTGCGGCCAGTCTGAAGGTGGAAGACTTCTGGTACTTGGCTCCTGTGGAAAAAGCGCGCAAGGCGATTGGCCAGTAATATGCACCTGTCAAAACCGCTATTGATGCGGCTGGTTTCCTTCGGCGTCGTAGTGGCCGCATGGGAGTACGGTGGAGCCATCGGTCTAAGCGCAGCTTTTCCGTCGTTTTCGGAAACGTTCGTTGCCTTGTGGGGAATGATTCAGGACGGCTCCTTGGGCAAGGCTTTCGCCAAGACTCTTGAGCCGCTGTTGCTTGGCTTGGCCATTTCCGTATTTTTCGGCGTCATTCTCGGGGTGTTGATGGGACTCAAAGAGTGGGCCGAATGGTCCTTTGCCCCGGTCTTCATTGTCGCTCAGGCTGCTCCACTAGCGGCCCTGATCCCCATACTGACGTTCGCCTACGGCATCGGTCTGACCGCCAAGGTGTTCATCGTTTGCATCATGGCCATGCCCGTCATCGTCATCAATGCATCGGGAGCGATCCGCAATACACCCGAATCACTGGTTGAAATGGGGCGTTCATTTCTGGGCACGCGGCAGCAAGTCGTCTGGAACATCATCCTGCCGTCAGCCAGTCCGATGATTTTCGTGGGTCTGCGTTTGGGCTGTGCATCCGGTTTCATCGGCATCATCCTGGCGGAGCTGCTGATCACGCCTACAGGCATCGGCGACTTGATTTCCTATAACCAGTCGATCGCCGATTACCCCAACATGTATGCGGCG
>MERZ01000268.1:26949-28704 GCA_001770785.1 Burkholderiales bacterium RIFCSPHIGHO2_12_FULL_61_11 | reverse complement strand
ACCGGGCTGACTCAGCACGATCGCCTCAACCGCCTGGTTGATCAGCGTCACGGCGTGCGGCAGGCTGGATTTTTCATGGTCTTCCAGCCCCGCCACGGCTGGCCAGATTTTCAGAAAATAGCCCCGCCCATGGGGCAGGCGTTCACAACTCACCGGTAGCAGCGTCGCCCCAGTCTGCACGGCCAGCCGGGCCGCCAAGGTCATGGTGTAAGCGGGTCGGCCAAAAAAAGGGGCCCAGATTCCCAGCCCCTCGGGCGGCACCTGGTCCGCCAGCAAGGCCACCGCCTGGTTGGCCTTCAGCGTTTTGTGCATCAGGCGAATACTGCTCAGACTGGCGGGCAACACGCTGAGGTTGGGCCGGTTGCGGGCGACGCGCTCCAGTTGGGCCAGCCAGGCCTTGCGGGCCGGCCGATAGATGGCGGTGATGGGGCCATGAACCGGTCCGTAAAGCTCGGCCAGCGCCTGTGGCCCGAGCTCAAAACTGCCGCAATGGGGACCAAAGAAAATCACGCCCCGACCCTGCGCAAAAGCCTGCGCCACCTGCAGCTGGCCTTCAACCCGGACATTGACCAGACACGACTGCGAGGCGGGCCGCAGCCAGAGCTTGGGCAGCTCGGCCACAAAACGCCCGGCCTCGGCAATGGCCGGCCGCGCGGCCTGAAAAGGCAGACCCGCCTGCGCCACGTTGGCCCGAAACTGTGCGCGGTAGCGCGGGCTCACGGCCCAGACCAGCCAGCCCAGCGCGCCGCCCAGCGCGTGCAAGGCCGCCAGCGGCCAGAGGGAGAAGAAACGAAATAACCAGAGCATGCAAGGGGTGTTGAATAAAAAGTAGGATCACAAAACAGCGCGTCTTATAATTGCTGCTGTCGCCGAGTTACTGAACAACTTGCAGGGCGACATTAAACCAAACTGCTAAAGCGTTCGCCGCGGCACCCCCAGCCGGCAACGCGCCGACTAACCCAATGGAGTGTACGCAATGGCGAACGACTTTCTTTTTACATCCGAATCCGTCTCTGAAGGCCATCCCGACAAGGTCGCCGACCAGATTTCCGACGCCATCCTTGACGCGGTCTTCAAGCAGGACCCGCGTTCGCGCGTCGCCGCCGAGACGCTGACCAACACCGGCCTGGTGGTACTGGCCGGTGAAATCACCACCAATGCGCATGTCGACTACATCCAGGTCGCGCGCGACACCCTCAAGCACATCGGCTACGACAACACCGAGTACGGCATCGACTACAAGGGCTGCGCCGTGCTGGTGGCCTACGACAAGCAGAGCAACGACATCGCCCAGGGCGTGGACCACGCGTCAGACGACCACCTGAACACCGGCGCCGGTGACCAGGGGCTGATGTTCGGCTACGCCTGCGACGAAACGCCAGAACTGATGCCCGCGCCGATTTACTATGCGCACCGCCTGGTCGAGCGTCAGGCCCAGTTGCGCAAGGACGGCCGCCTGCCTTTCCTGCGCCCGGACGCCAAGAGCCAGATCACCATGCGCTATGTCAATGGCAAGCCGCACAGCATCGCCACCGTGGTGTTGTCCAGCCAGCACAGCCCCGACCAGAGCGAAACCCCGACCAAGATGAAGGCCTCGTTCGTTGAGGCCATCATCGAAGAGATCATCAAGCCAGTCTGCCCCAGCGAATGGCTGAAGGACACCGAATACCTGATCAATCCGACCGGCCGCTTTGTCATCGGCGGCCCGCAGGGCGATTGCGGCTTGACCGGGCGCAAGATCATTGTGGACACCCA
>MERZ01000268.1:26667-26831 GCA_001770785.1 Burkholderiales bacterium RIFCSPHIGHO2_12_FULL_61_11 | reverse complement strand
CAGGTGGCCTACGCGATTGGCGTGGCCAGGCCCATGAACGTGACGATTTACACCGAAGGCACCGGGGTGATCCCGGATGACCAGATCGCTGCGCTGGTCAATGAACATTTCGACCTGCGACCCAAGGGCATCATCCAGATGCTGGACCTGCTGCGCCCCATTTA
>MERZ01000268.1:7380-26601 GCA_001770785.1 Burkholderiales bacterium RIFCSPHIGHO2_12_FULL_61_11 | reverse complement strand
CCTTCGGGTGGCTTTTTTCTGGCCATGCCACCCCAGGTGATACCGTGCGGGATCATTTCGTCCACCCTGAAGCAGTCAATTACATCCGCAACACATGCCGCCAGCAAACAACCTTGAAAATTGCTCAAAATTCCCATATGATTAGCACTCCTTGGCATGGAGTGCTAACAAGCCACCTCCAACCACCAAGTTAATCAGCACCAACATTTCAATTGGTGCTTTTTGATTCTCAAAACCCATTGTTCTTAAACAAGGAGCTCCTATGAAACTTCGTCCTTTACATGACCGCGTGATCGTCAAACGCGTGGAAAACGAAACCAAAACTGCCTCTGGCATCGTCATTCCTGACAGCGCTGCTGAAAAGCCTGATCAAGGCGAAGTGCTGGCCGTGGGTCCTGGCAAGAAGAACGACAAGGGCGAAATCAGCCCGATGGCCGTCAAAGTCGGCGACCGCGTTCTGTTCGGCAAATACAGCGGCCAGACCGTCAAGGTCGAGGGCGACGAACTTCTGGTGATGAAAGAAGACGACCTGTTCGCCGTTGTAGAGAAATAAAGCTACTGCGCAGGCCCATGCGTGGTTGCGCGGTGCTCGCAATCCTCACGTACACAAGTACGTTTTGCTTTGCTCTTTGCTCCGTGCGCCTAGCCTGACACCTGCTCGCTACGCTTTCTTCCCCCACAACAGTCATTCGTAACCTATTTATTGAATTTTTGGAGAATTAACATGGCAGCAAAAGACGTCATTTTCGGCGGCGAAGCCCGCACACGCATGGTCGAGGGTGTCAACATCCTGGCCAACGCCGTCAAGGTAACTCTAGGACCCAAAGGCCGTAACGTGGTGCTCGAGCGCTCTTTCGGCGCCCCCACCGTCACCAAGGACGGTGTATCCGTCGCCAAGGAAATCGAACTCAAGGACAAGCTGCAGAACATGGGCGCGCAGATGGTCAAGGAAGTTGCTTCCAAGACCAGCGACCTCGCTGGCGACGGCACCACCACCGCCACCGTGCTGGCCCAGGCCATCGTGCACGAGGGCATGAAATACGTGGCTGCCGGCATGAACCCGATGGACCTCAAGCGCGGCATCGACAAGGCGGTGATCGCCCTGGTCGAGCAGCTGAAAAAGGCTTCCAAGGCCACCACCACCTCCAAGGAAATCGCGCAAGTGGGCTCCATTTCGGCCAACAGCGACGAAACCATTGGCAAGATCATTGCCGATGCCATGGACAAAGTCGGCAAGGAAGGCGTGATCACCGTCGAAGACGGCAAGTCACTCGAAAGCGAACTCGACGTGGTCGAAGGCATGCAGTTTGACCGCGGCTACCTTTCCCCTTACTTCATCAACAACCCTGAAAAGCAATCGGCCCTGCTGGAAGATCCGTTTGTTCTGCTTTACGACAAGAAGATCAGCAACATCCGCGATCTGCTGCCTACCCTGGAGCAAGTCGCCAAGGCCGGCCGTCCGCTGCTGATCGTTGCCGAAGAAGTCGAAGGCGAAGCCCTGGCCACCCTGGTCGTCAACACGCTGCGCGGCATCCTGAAAGTGGTGGCGGTCAAGGCCCCAGGTTTTGGCGATCGTCGCAAGGCCATGCTCGAAGACATCGCCGTGCTGACCGGCGGCAAAGTGATTGCCGAAGAAGTCGGCCTGTCGCTCGAAAAAGTCACGCTGGCTGACCTCGGCCAGGCCAAGCGCATTGAAGTGGGCAAGGAAAACACCATCATCATCGACGGCGCCGGCGCCAGTGCCGACATCGAAGCGCGCGTCAAGCAAGTGCGCGTTCAGATCGAAGAAGCGACCAGCGACTACGACCGTGAAAAACTGCAAGAGCGCGTGGCCAAGCTGGCCGGCGGTGTTGCCGTGATCAAGGTTGGCGCTGCCACCGAAGTCGAAATGAAGGAAAAGAAAGCCCGCGTTGAAGACGCACTGCACGCCACCCGCGCTGCCGTGGAAGAAGGCATTGTGGCTGGCGGCGGCGTGGCGCTGCTGCGTGCCAAGCAGGCCATTGGCACCATCAAGGGCGACAACGCCGACCAGGATGCCGGCATCAAGCTGGTGCTCAAGGCCATCGAAGCGCCGCTGCGCGAAATCGTTTACAACGCCGGCGGCGAAGCCTCTGTGGTCGTGAACGCTGTGTTGGCCGGCAAGGGCAACTTCGGCTTCAATGCAGCCAACGACACCTACGGCGACATGATCGAAATGGGTATTCTGGACCCCACCAAAGTGACCCGCACGGCCCTGCAAAATGCAGCGTCCGTGGCCTCGCTGATGCTGACGACCGAAGCCATGGTTTGCGAGTCTGCCAAAGACGAAGCCCCGGCTGGCGGTGGCATGGGCGGCATGGGTGGCATGGGTGGCATGGGCGACATGGGCATGTAAGAAAAACGAAAAGTGGGGACGGATACCGGGTTTCTCAGAAAGAAACCCGGGCGCAGACCCCACTTTTTTGGCTTCTCAAGGCAAAAAAGGGCCGCAGTGTGAAAGCACTGCGGCCCTTTTTTCATGGATGGTTTTTTGTTGCCCTGTCTCAGGCATCCAGGTCGCGCTGGCGCAGGCGGGCCAGCAGCCCCGCCGTCGATGCATCCAGGCCATCGGTATTGCCACTGGCCAGGCGCGGCTCGATGTCCCTGGCCAGCACTTTTCCCAGCTCAACCCCCCACTGGTCAAAGCTGTTGATGCCCCAGATCGCTCCGCTGACAAACACGCGGTGCTCCTGCAGCGCGATCAGCGCGCCCAGGCTGGCGGGGGTGAGCTGCTCGAGCAGCAAGAAGGTGCTGGGCCGGTTGCCCGGAAAATCCTTGTGACCGGCGGCATCTTCTTTTCCGCGCATCAGGGCCTGCGCCTGGGCCAGCGCATTGGCCAGCAGCTTGCCGTGATGCCCCGGCAGTTCATGCGGCGAGTGCGCGGCCCGCTTGACCGCCACAAACTCGACCGGCACCACCGACGTGCCCTGGTGCAGCATCTGGAAATAGGCGTGCTGGCCGTTGGTTCCGGGCTCGCCCCATAGCACCGGTGCGGTTTCAAAGGGCAAGGCCTTGCCGCTCATGTCAACGCGTTTGCCGTTGCTTTCCATTTCAAGCTGCTGCAAATAGGCAGGCAAGCGGCGCAGGGCATTGCTGTAGGGCGCAATGCTGCGACTGCCAAAGCCGTGAAAGTTGCGGTACCAGACATCCAGCAAGCCCAGGCGCACCGGCAAATTCTGTGCCAGTTCCGCCGTGCGAAAGTGCTGGTCCATGGCGTGCGCGCCCGCCAGAAACTCCCTGAAACCCGCTGCGCCAATCGCCACCGCAATCGACAAGCCGATGGCGGACCATAGCGAATAGCGGCCACCCACCCAGTCCCAGAAACCGAACGTGGTGGTGATGCCAAACGCATTGGCGGCGGCGACGTTGGTCGTCAGCGCGGCAAAATGCCGGGCAATGTCCTGCCCGCCCTGCGCCTCGAACCAGCGCCGCGCCGAGTGCGCATTGGTCATGGTTTCGGTGGTGGTGAAGGTCTTGGAGGCAATCAGGAACAGCGTGCTCTGCGGCTTCAATCCCTTGAGCACGCCGGCCAGTTCATGCCCGTCCACATTCGAGACGAAGTGAAAACGCTTGCACGGCAGCACAAATTCATCCAGCGCCAACACCGCCATCTGCGGGCCCAGATCCGAGCCGCCAATACCGATATTGACCACATCGGTGATCGCATCATCAGCTCGCACAGCTTGCGCGTAGGCCAGCATGGCGTTCAGCGTGATGTGCACAGCCGCCAACTCATTTGCTACATTTATTGCAGCTGGCTGCGAAATATCGGCAGGGGCTAGAGCCGGATTTCTTAATAACCAGTGCAGCACGGCACGCTGCTCGGTGCTGTTGATCTTGTCGCCGGCGAACATGGCATCGCGATGCTGCTCCAGAGTGCACTGCCGCGCCAGCTCCAGCAGCAACGCCTGGGTGGCGTCATCGACCAGGTTCTTGGACAGGTCCGCAAAGACATGCGGCGCGTCCTGGCTGAAGCTTTCAAAGCGCCGGGAATCTTCGGCAAAGGCCTTGCGCAAGTCAAAGTTTCTCCCGAAGGCTTCAAACAGGGCCTGCAGTGCAGCCCACGCCGGTGTTTGGTCGCAACGTAATGGGTTCATTGGGGCGATTCCTGGGCGGCCAGCAGCAGCTGCTCAAGTTTCACCGCATCGGCCGCGAAGGCACGGATGCCCTCGGCCAGTTTTTCAGTGGCCATGGCATCCTCATTGAGTGCATAGCGAAACCCGGCTTCGTCATAACTCACCGCGGGCAGATCGAGTGAGCGGGCGGCCCCCGCGTCCAGCGCGCGAACCAGCGGCGCATCGATGGCCGCCAGTTGCGCCAGCAGTTCGGGACTGATGGTGAGCAAATCGCAACCGGCCAGCGCCGTGATCTGGCCCAGGTTGCGAAAACTCGCGCCCATGATCTCCGTGGCAATGCCAAAGTGCTTGTAATAGTTGAAAATCTGCCGCACCGATTTCACGCCGGGGTCGTTGGCGCCCGCATTGGCGGCTTCGTCCCAGGCCGCGCCCGCTGACTTTTTGTACCAGTCGTAAATGCGTCCGACAAACGGTGAAATCAGCTGCACCTTGGCCTGGCCACAAGCAACTGCCTGACAGAACGAAAACAGCAGCGTGAGGTTGGTATGAATGCCGCGCTGCCCCAGCTTTTCAGCGGCCCGAATGCCCTCCCAGGTGGCGGCGACCTTGATCAGTACCCGGTCCACATGAATGCCCTCGGCCTGGTAAAGCGCGACGAGGCGTTCGGCACGCGCCACCATGGCGCTGGCATCGAAACTCAGACGGGCATCGACTTCGGTGGAAACGCGCCCCGGAATGATGGACAGAATTTCGCAGCCAAAACGCACCAGCAGCCGGTCGATGATTTCGTCGAGCGCGCACCCATGGTGCTGGGCCACCGTGTCGGTCAACAAGAACCTGTAATCAGGCTTTTGCACCGCCTTGAGAATGAGCGATGGGTTGGTGGTGGCGTCGTGCGGCTTGAAGTGGGCCATCTGCCTGAAGTCACCGGTATCGGCCACTACGGTGGTGAATTGTTTGAGGGCGTCGAGTTGGTTCATGGCAAAAGGCGCTGAGCGAAAGCGCGGGGTTTGTTTGCGGTCAGCCTATCCTAAAGCACATGGCTCCGATGCGCCCGCCAAGGCACAGTTACCATTATGCCCATAGAATATGAAACTTTATTACCAACAATCCGAAAGCTCTTCTGATCATGAATTTTGATTTAGTTCTGTTTGGCGGCACCATGATTGCGAGAGACGCTTATTGCTGGGGCGAGGAATGTTAGACCGGATCAAGGCCTCCCTGCCCTCGCTGGCGCCGGCTGAGCAGCGGGTGGGCCGCCTGGTGCTGGCTGACCCGCGCGCGTTTGCCAGCCTGCCCATCACCGAGCTGGCCAGCCGCGCTAACGTCAGCAAGCCGACCGTGGTGCGCTTTTGCCGCAGCGTGGGCTACGACGGCCTGTCGGACTTCAAGCTCAAGCTGGCCGGCAGCGTGAGCGAGGGCGTGCCTTTCATTCACCGCAGCGTCGATGCGGACGACAAGACCGGCGACGTGCTCGTCAAAGTGATTGACAACACGGTGGCGGCGTTTCTGAAATACCGCAACGACGCCAGCCCATTGGCCTTTGAAAAAGCCACGCAGGCGCTGCTGGCAACCTACAACGCCGGCAAGCGCATCGAGTTTTTTGGCGTGGGCAATTCGGGTATCGTGGCGCAGGACGCCCAGCACAAGTTTTTCAGGCTGGGCATCACCAGCATTGCCTACAGCGACGGCCACATGCAGGTCATGAGTGCCTCACTGCTCGGACCGGGTGACTGCGTGGTGGTGATTTCCAACTCGGGCCGCACCCGCGACCTGATGGATTCGTGCGACATCGCCCGCAAGAACGGCGCCACCACCATCGTGATTACCGCCACCGGCTCGCCGCTGGCCAATATTTCAAAGCAGCCCGGGCACATTCATCTGGCGGCCGACCACCCCGAAGGTTATGACCGCTACAGCCCCATGGTGTCGCGCCTGCTGCACCTGATGATCATTGACATTCTGGCCACCTGCGTGGCGCTGCGCATAGGCCCCAAGCTGCTGCCGCTGCTGCGGGAAATGAAAAATAATTTGCGCAACAAGCGCTACACCTGAAGAAATAACAGCCCCCACGTTCGCTCACTGCGTGTAGCTCTCTGCCCCCCGAGGGGGCTGTGCTTGCTTGGGGCGGCCCGGCGCGGGGTACGGTAGCTCTTTCTCCCTCTCCCTCTGGGAGAGGGTAGGGTGAGGGCTCCCCGCGCCACAGCCAATGCCTCAGGCCAGCGGCAAGGCGCGCTCCACAATTCCGGCAAACAGCGCCGATCCCAGCGGCAACACCTGGTCGTTGAAGTCGTAGCAACTGTGGTGCAGAAAGTGGCTGCCCACGCCGCCCACCGTGCCACCCTTGCCATCGGGCAGCTGCTCGCCCTGGCCGAGGCGCAGGTAGGCGCCTGGCTTGACCTTGAGCATGAACGAGAAATCTTCCGCGCCCATGCTGGGCTCCAGGTGACGCTCCACGTTTTCCGGGCCAACCAGCTGGTCAGCCACCGCGACGGCCAGCGTGTATTCGGCCGGTGAGTTGATGGTGGCCGGGTAAAGACGCTCATATGTCACCGTGGCAGTTGCGCCAAAACCCTGCGCCACCGCGCTGCAAAGCTCACGCAAACGCCGCTCAACCAGGACTTGTACTTCGGGTTTGAAAGTGCGCACCGTGCCCACCAGCGTGGCATTGCCGGGCACCACGCTCATGGCGTTGAGGTCGCCCGCGCGCATGGCGCACAGGCTGATCACGGCACTACTCATGGCTCTCACATTGCGCGAGACAATGCTTTGCACCGCTGTGATGATGTGAGCGGCCACCAGCACCGGATCGACCGTCAGATAGGCATGGGCACCGTGGCCCCCCTTGCCAGTGATCTCTATCGTGATGCGGTCGGCCGCCGCCATCATGGGCCCGGGGTTGATGCCTATGGTGCCGGGCGGCATGGCGGGCCAGTTGTGCATGGCGTAAATCGACTGCACCGGAAAGCGTTCAAACAGCCCGTCCTTAACCATCGCGTCGGCGCCGCCGCGCCCTTCTTCGGCGGGCTGAAACACCAGCACCGCGTCGCCGGCAAAGCGGCGCGTTTCAGCCAGATAGCGCGCCGCGCCCACCAGCATGGCGGTGTGGCCGTCGTGGCCGCAGCCGTGCATCAGCCCGGCCTTGGCAGATTTCCAGCCAAACTCGTTGTGTTCGGTCATGGGCAGCGCATCCATGTCGGCGCGCAAGCCCACCATGGGCCGCAGCCTGGAGGTCAGCGCGGTCTTGAAGGCGGTGCCGGTTTTCTGGCCCCTGATAACCGCCACCACGCCGGTCTTGGCGATGCCCGTGTGCACCTCGTCCACGCCGCACAGCTTGAGCGCATGCGCCACCCGGCTGGAAGTGTAGACCTCTTCGAAGCCGAGCTCAGGGTGCGCGTGCAAGTCGCGCCGAAACGCCGTCAGCTCCCGGTGGAATAGCGCGATATGGGAAAAAGCGCGGCCATTGGCGCGCAAGCCCGGCAGGCGGGAGGACGCACCCGAAAGCGGCTGAAGGGGGTTGTCGTCAATAACGGGATACCTCATGTTCTTCCTTGCTGGACGCCATTGGCATGGACGATCCATGCCATTTTCCTCCACGCATAAAAAGATTGTGAAAATGATGATATTTCCGTTGCTGCGAGGCCGCAGCTTGGCGATCCACGCCCCGGTTCGTCAGCGTGAGCGCAGCGTGGCGATCCATCGCGGATAAGGCAGGGACACGGATTGCCGCGCTGCGCTGGCAACGACGGGAGAGGATTGCCGGGCCGGCCGTCCTTGCGAAGAGCGAAGCGACGCGGCAATCGCAATGACAAAAGCGGAAATCCATTGGACTCAGACCCCGATGATTAACCCGACCTCGACTCTGCGCGCCTTTGCCATAAAAAAAGCCGCTCCGGGTTTCCCCGAAGCGGCTTCCTGGTTCTTCCTAGGAAACTGGTGCTAGACCAGCTTCAAATCAGAAGTCGTGGCGAACGCCAGCGGAGAGCAAGGTGATCTTTTGCTCAGCAGCAGCAACACCGGTGTCAACCTTGACACGTTTGTAGCCGGTGTACAGCGTCGTGCGCTTGGACAGGGAGTACTTTGCGCCCAAGGCAAAGCCTTTACCCTTGGTGGTCAAAGGACCATTTTCATACTTGGAATGAGCGTAGCCAGCCGAGAATGCAAAGGCCTTCACGGGGACGTTCACACCAATGCTGTATTCCCTGTCTTTGCCGGCGGTAGCCAAAGGAGCATCACCCTTGCGGTGGTTGTAGCCAGCGCTCAAAGCAGCCACACCGAAGTCATAGGCCGCAGCGAGGGTGTTGAACTTGTTGTTTGCGTTCACCAGACCGACCCGTGTTTCTTCCCTTTGATGGGCATAGGCGACTGCCACGGGGCCATTGGCGTACATGAGGTTCAGACCGGCAATGCTAGAAGCATCGGTCGTCGCAGTCTTGTTTTCGCCGAAAGCGTACATGGCAGAGCCTTTGAAGCCGCCGAATTTTGGTGAATCGTAAGTAACGCTGTTATCGCCACGGATGGCGTAATCTCCGCCAACACCGTTAACGCCCACGGTTGGGGTGAAGGCCGTATCCCAAAGGTTGTTGAGCTGGGCAATGCCGCGGACGTAAAATAGCGGGGTGTAAGTGCGGCCAAGCTTGACTTCGCCGAACCCACTGCTCAAGGACACATAGCTGCTGCCGGCGAAGAAAGGAGTGACACTACTCGTGCCATTATCCACATTGAAGCGGTTTTCCAGCATGAAGTTGGCTTTCAAACCACCGCCCAGGTCTTCGCTGCCTCTGATGCCCCAACGGCTGCCGGTCAGGCCAGCACCGGCGCCGTCCTGGATACCTGTTTGCCGAGTGCCAACGCCACCAAGCGTTGTTTTCGTGCCAGCCAGGGCGGCGTCAACGCGGCCGTACAGGGTGACAGAGGATTGGGCCATTGCGGCGCCGGATGCAGCCAGCACAGCCAGCGCGATAAGGGATTTTTTCATCATTGAGAGTTTCTCCAAGGTTAAACATAGGGCTCCGGTATGGGGACTATTTCAGACTTTCGTCCTGGTAGCGCCACCAGAGGCCCGGGCCAACCCCCTTTCGGGAAGTTGGGTCTATTGCACCAGACCGGGCAGCGTTGCGCAAAGAAATCCTCCGTAAAAATGTTAATTCGTTGCACTTGCGCCACATTCAAAAGCTTCGCCGTGGACCCTATACAACACAGCCCTCTCAAGCCAGCTCGGCTTTTCGCGAGCGCGACATTTTTTTGAGTTCGCGGAGACGCCGGCAGATCCATGGCAGCTTCACTGGTCAGCGATGGCAAGCGCATGATCTGTCGCCCGATTACCACGCCGATCCAAAAAATACGGATGACGCTTCGCCATCAATCTCCCATCCATCGAACTAGCCTGAGAATTCACGGTTGCTGCGAAGATTTCACCTTTTATTACAAACTCCCGGAAACTCCATGAAAAAACTGACTCTTGTTGCAAGCGCCATGATGGGCCTGCTGTCGACCACGGCCGCCATGGCGCAAAGCATCGTGACCCTGTATGGCATTGCGGATGGCGGCATCAACTATGTGACCGGCCTGAAAAATGGGTCTTCCACCGCCATTGCCAGCGGCATCATGGATGGTTCGCGCTGGGGCCTGAGGGGCGTTGAAGATCTTGGCGGTGGTTACAAGGCCATTTTTACGCTGGAAAACCGGTTCGAGCTGGATACGGGCGCTATGTCCAATACGCCAGCGTCTGGCATGCAGCTGCCTGATCGCATGTCCAGCGCTGCCGGGCTTGGACTCACCGGTCTGGCGGCTGTGGTTGCGCCATCCGTCATTCCCGGCGTTAACAGCGTGATTGCCAGCAATTTGGGCGTCAATGTCGGCGCCTCGGGCAACCGCCTGTTTGACCGACAGTCCTATGCCGGCCTGATTACCTCCTTCGGCGCATTGACGCTGGGACGTCAATACACGCCCGGCTTCACGGTTGGCGCATCGTTTGACGCTTTGCAAACGCAGTCGAGCCTGGCGGTCGGTCAGGTCGCCAGCTTCCCCCCAGCTTTTGACATTCGCTTGAGCAATACCCTGCAATACGGCATCAAGGCGGGCGGCATTACCGCCACCTTGATGTATGGCGCCGGCGAGGTGGCGGGCAACAATTCCGCGGGCCGCTTCTGGGGCGGCATGGTGATTTACAAGGGCGACAGATTTTCAGTGGGTTTTGGCCGCAACCAGCGCAAGAATGAGCTGGGTCAGGACTCCCTGGAGGACAACGTGCTCGGCGCGTCGGTTGAGGTGGGCCCAGGAAGCTTGTACGGCCTCTACGCGACCGTCAAGGACGACCATCCGACAGGCCTGTCCTCGATTGGCGTCCTGGTCGGGAATAATCCCGCTCTCGTAACGCCGTTCGGTGCTGCTGGCGCTGCAACAATAGGAGCAGCCTATCAAATGGCATACAACAATGCGTTCAAGCAAGATGCCAGACTCATGCATATCGGCTATCGCCTCAGCAGCGGCGTTCACACCGTGGTCGTTGCCTTCAACCGATTGGACGACCAGCGGGCCAGCGATGCCGACACCGATTCCTACGGCCTGGCTTACATCTATGCCTTATCCAAACGCACCAACCTGAATGCAGTGCTGACACGCTTCAACAACAAAGGCAATGGCCAGGCAGCACCCGGCGGCGCTGCCTTTCTGGGCGGCGTGACGTCCTCTGCCGGCACCGACTCCACCAGCCTCGCCTTTGGCATCCGCCACGCCTTCTGAGCACCGGTTTCGGCCTTGCGGCCCGAATCGCCGCACTTTAAAGCCTCCTTTTTGGGGGCTTTTTTGTTGCCATTTTTATATTTCCACGTAGTCGCTACCATTGAGCCCATGAAACCTTCACTTGATTCCGCACTGAACGCCGCGGACGGTGCGCTGCGCACGCTCTTTGCCAAACCCCGCGCCTCCAGAGGCTGCCCCATGGTGGCCGCCGAGGCGACCCACTTGAGCACCAAAGACAAGGCGTTGTCGGGTGCGCTGATGCGCGTCAACCATGTGGGCGAGGTCTGCGCGCAGGCGCTCTATGCCGCTCAGGCACTGGGAACCCGCGACCCGGTTTTACGCGAAAAATTTCTGCAGGCCAGCAAGGAAGAAGGCGATCACCTGGCCTGGACCCAGGACCGGCTCGATGAGCTGGGCGCGCGCCATTCGCTGCTTAATCCGTTGTGGTACGCCGGCGCCTTTGGGCTCGGCCTGGTCGCCAGTCGGCTGGGCGACCGCGTGAGCCTGGGGTTTGTGGTGGAAACCGAGCGTCAGGTGGAAGCGCATTTGGCGAGTCACCTGACGCTTTTGCCTGAAGGCGACCACGAATCGCGCGCCATCGTGGCGCAAATGAAAGACGACGAGGCCCAGCATGCGCGCGCCGCCGAAGAGGCAGGCGCGATGCCCTTGCCCGCACCCGTGAGGGCGCTCATGCGCTCGGCAGCCAAGCTCATGACGACAGTGGCGCACCGGGTTTAGTCGCGTCGTCGGCGTCACCTCCATGGAAACAACGCGGTGGCAACGCTCTGGTGCCAGCCACCGCGTCAGCGCTGCTTATTTAGCCTTCGCCTTGGGCGCAGAGCGGCGGGGAAAGACGTCCTTGAGTTTCCAATCCCCCTCGCCGCCCACGCTGATTTCGCCTTTACTTTGGGCTTCAGCCAGCTCGGCCTTCACGTCAGCGCGGGAGCGGGTCGGTCCAGCAGCTTTTGGCGCATAGCGGCTGGGAAATAGCTCATACATCATCTTGTCCAATTCGCCGCCCACGATGATATTGCCCGTGCGCTGGGCTTCGCGCAGTTCAGCCTGAACTTGCGCCCGGCTTTTACCCTCTCCGACTGCCTTGACGGGGTAGCGCTTCATGATGAGCTCTTTGACCTTCATATCTGATTCGCCGCCTACGTACAGGTCGCCCGCGCGCTGGGCCTCAAGCAGTTCTGCCTTGACTTCAGCGCGTGTTTTGGGGGCTGCCGGATCTGCGGCCTGGACACTGCCCGCCACCAAGGCGGCCAGAGCGATGGCGATGACGGGTAGGCTCTTGACATTCAACTTGATATTCATGATGAACTCCCTTTAAAGTTAAACAACTTTTCTGGGCATGGAAAAAAAGTTTATTTCACGACTGTCCAGACTTGCTAGGATGAACTCCATGAGCGCCAAGTTTTAGGAGGAATGTTTCAAGATGTCACATAACACGCATTAATTAACCGATCGATACAAAAATCCCATGGGTCATCAGGGCCGGATTTCCATTCTTTCCCGGTCAAACATTTCGTCCAGCATGCGGTCCACGCCCTGCTGCCAGGCGGGTAGCACCAAGCCAAAGGTGGCTTGCAGCCTGGCGGTATTGAGGCGCGAGTTGTGCGGGCGCTTCGCTGGTGTGGGAAAAGCGCTGGCGGGCACTGGCAGCACTTCTTTTGCTACTATTTTAATAGCTTCTTGCGACCGTGCTGATTGGGCTAGAACGTGCTTTGCATACCCATGCCAGGTGGTTGCGCCAGCCGCCGCCAAGTGGTACAGGCCCGCATCTTGCGGATGCTGCAGCACCTGGCGGATAGCGTGCGCCGTCACATCGGCCAATAGCTCGGCTCCGGTGGGCGCGCCCCATTGGTCATCGATGACGCTGAGGCGTTCGCGCTGCTGCGCCAGGCGCAGCATGGTTTTGGCAAAGTTTCCGCCGCGCACGGCATAGACCCAACTGGTGCGAAAAATCAGGTGCTGGCTGCAGTTGGCCGCAATCAGTTGCTCGCCTTCAAGCTTGGTCTGGCCGTAAACGCTGAGCGGCGCGGCCCTGTCTGATTCAAGCCACGGCTGGTTGCCACTGCCGTCAAAAACGTAGTCGGTGGAGTAATGCACCAGCCAGGCGCCGAGCTTTTGCGCTTCGTGGGCCAGCACGCCAGGAGCCAGCGCATTAATCTGCCGGGCCAGCTCGGGTTCGCTTTCGGCTTTGTCGACGGCGGTGTGGGCGGCGGCATTGACGATGAGGTCGGGCCGCACCTGCCGCACCGTTGCGGCCAGACCTTGCAGGTTGGCAAGGTCACCGCACAAGTCCGTGTCATGGCGATCGAGCGCGACCAACTCGCCCAATGGCGCCAGGCTGCGTTGCAGTTCCCAGCCGACCTGACCGGCTTTGCCGAGCAACAGGATTTTCATGCCGCTGCGTATTGAGTTTGCACCCATGCCCGGTAAGCGCCGCTTTGCACATGCGCCACCCACTCGGGGTTGGCCAGATACCACTGCACCGTTTTGCGGATGCCGGTGTCGAAGGTTTCCGCCGGCGTCCAGCCCAGCTCGCGCTCCAGCTTGCTGGCGTCGATGGCGTAGCGGCGGTCGTGGCCGGGCCGGTCTTTGACGCTGGTGATGAGGGCGCGGTAACTTGCGAATGGCAAGTTACGAGTGGCCGGCGGGACCAGTTCGTCAAGGAGGTCGCAGATGGTGTGGACGATTTCGATGTTGGGTTTTTCGTTCCAGCCGCCCACGTTGTAGGTTTCGCCCAGCCGCCCGGCTTGCAGCACGCGGCGGATGGCGCTGCAATGGTCTTTCACATAGAGCCAGTCGCGCACCTGCATGCCGTCGCCATACACCGGCAGCGCAATGCCTGCCAGCGCGTTGACGATCAGCAGCGGAATGAGCTTTTCCGGGAAATGATAAGGGCCGTAATTGTTGCTGCAATGGGTGGTGAGCACTGGCAGGCCGTAAGTGTGGTGGTAGGCGCGCACCAAGTGGTCGCTGGCGGCCTTGCTGGCGCTGTAGGGGCTGTTGGGCTGGTAGCGGTGGGTTTCGGTAAAGGCGGGATCAGCCGCGCCAAGCGAGCCGTAAACCTCGTCGGTGGAGACATGCAGCAAGCGAAACGCTGATTTCTCATCGGCTGCCAAACCGCTCCAGTAGGCGCGCACTGCCTCCAGCAAGCGGAAGGTGCCGACGATGTTGGTCTGGATGAAGTCTTCGGGGCTGTGGATGGAGCGGTCTACGTGCGATTCGGCGGCAAAATTGAGGACGGCGCGCGGCCGGTAGCTGGCCAGCAGGCTGTTCACCAGCGCGCTGTCGCCAATATCGCCCGGCACAAAAACATGCCGGGCATCGCCCTGCAGACTGGCCAGCGATTCAAGATTGCCGGCGTAAGTGAGTTTATCAAGGTTGATGACAGGCTCGTCGGATTGCGCCAGCCAGTCAAGGACGAAGTTTGTGCCAATAAATCCGGCACCGCCGGTAACGAGAAGGGTCATAAGCTGATGAATGGCGCGGCGTCAAGCCGCTGGGTTAATTTGATTGGGGCTCGATGGGGGGGTGAATTTCTTCCATCAATTCTTTTGCAGACTGTGACTGATGCTTATTCTACGTGGCCTGTTTCTACGTGGCCCGTTCCCGTATAAATCGACAGGGTAAGCACAGACGGTGCGGCCGTTGGCGGGATGCTCGCGATTTTTTGTATTTGCTGCGTGGTGCCTTATATGACCGCAGCACCCCGAACTGACGACGCAAAGAGCATTATTAAAATGCCGCATTCTTTCGCAATCCTGTGAAAAATCAAGCTTAATCAAATATACTGATTCCGCATTATTTAAATTGCATTTTTTTCAAACCGGCTACTTCTCAACTCTTATAAGGACAACATGCCCATGTCGAAATTTAACGAATTACAGCAGCAAATCAACGAAGCCGAAGCCAAGGTCAGCGCGCTGCGAAAAAAACTTGAGGAGGAGCGCAGGGGTGAACGGATTCAAGCCATTGCCGCGGCCAGGGAGTTAATCAAAGCCCATGGCTTGAGTGCTGCGGAGTTGGGTTTTTCGGGCAAGGCGCCCGGCAAGCGGGCATCAAGTGACAAACGAACTGTTGTACCGCCCAAATACCAGGATCCCGTCAGCGGAAAAACCTGGACCGGTCGCGGCAAATCGCCGAACTGGCTGGCAGCCCAGGTGGCAGCCGGCCGCAGCCGCCAGGATTTCCTGATTTAACTCCTACTGGCTCCTGGGGCTGTCGGGCGCCTGGCAGCACCAGCGTCAGCGCACAATTTTGATAATGCAGGGTTCAGTCTTGCTTTCAACGCCCCAAGGCCGACCGACTCCAGACTTTCTAGAAGCCAGCCCCTAAACACCGGGGCATGGAAGGGTTATATTTTTGACCGGGTGCAGCCGTTGGCTTGCATCAGGCTTTCTCACTATTCCACTAACCCAATCTGTCAGGAGTCACTCATGACCAAGAAAACGCACAAAACCAGTGCCGACGAAAATGCCGGCCCGCAATCGTCGGGAACGGTCAAGGAGTCAGCCCAGCAAATCTGGCTGGCCGGCTTGGGCGCTTTTTCCAAAGCGCAGGAAGAAGGCGGCAAGGTGTTTGAATCGCTGGTGAAGGAAGGTCTGTCGATCCAGCGCAAGACGCAAGCGGTTGCGGAAGAAAGAATGACTGAAGCCACCAGCAAAATGGCCAAAATGGCCAACGAGATTCAGTCAAAGGCGGGCCATCAGTGGGACAAGCTGGAAAACATTTTCGAAGAGCGCGTTGCCAAGGCGCTGAAGAAGCTCGGCGTCCCCTCCGCCAAAGAGGTGGACCTGCTGGCTGAACGCATCGATGAACTCAACAAGAATATTCAGAAAATGAGCAGCAAAGCCCCGGCTGCCAAAACCGCTGCAAGACCTGCTGGCAAGAAAGCCTCGAGCACAGCGGACAAGCCAGCGTCAGCCAGGCGGCCGGCCGCACGCAAGTCGGTCTGAGCCTGGAAGACGCGTCTACGACTCCCAGGCGCTGCGCAACTTCATGGGCATTGACTTGTGCGCACCGCGTGCCGGTTCAAACAACCGGCTTCAGAGGCTGTTCTGACGTGCCCGGAGTGATTTCGGCTACGGATGCTGCAGTCATTGGCTGTGTTGTTTGTTTTGATGGATTAGGGGCTGCCTCATGCCTTGCGCGCGTGCGGCCGTAGCGCAGTGCGAGCTCAGCATTTGAGAACGATGGGTTCCAGCGCATCGCCTTGCGCCAGCACCCGGCCAATCGCTGCGGTTTTGCTGTAACCGAGGCCGCGCAGTTCGGCAATGCAGGCTTCGGCCCGGTCTGCGGGCACGGTTGCCAGCAGGCCGCCCGCGGTTTGCGGATCAAAAATCAGCGGGTAGTTCGGGTGGCTCACGGCCTCGGCCTGATTGCGCAGCGCGCGGCGCAGGCGCACATTGGCGGGCTGCAGCGAGCTCAAAATTCCGGCGGCGCTGGTCTCCAGCGCGCCCTCGAGCAGCGGCAGCGCGGCCAGCTCCAGCTCTATATCCACGCCCGAGGGCCGGGTCATCTCGACCAGGTGGCCGAGCAGGCCAAAGCCGGTCAGGTCGGTGCAGGCCGTCGCGCCATGCGCCTGCAGGCATTGCGCGCCCAGCCGGTTCGACTGAATCATCGACTCCAGCGCCGCATCAATCCAGCGGCCGCGCGTTTGCAGCCGGGCATACGCCGCAAACAGCGTGCCGGTGCCAATGGCTTTGGTCAGAATCAGTACGTCGCCCGGCCGCATGCCGCCTTTGCGCATCACGCTGTGCAGGTCTTCATCGACCAGGCCATTGATGGCAAAGCCCAGCGCCAGCTCCTTGCCTTCGCCGGTGTGCCCGCCAACCAGCGCGCAGCCCGCTTCATTGAGCACTTCAACCGCGCCCGACATCATCTGGAACACGGCATCCTCGACCTTGGCCTCCAGCCCCGCCGGCACGGTGGCAATCGCCGTGGCCGATTGCGCCTGGCCGCCCATGGCAAAAATATCGCCCAGCGCATGGTTGGCAGCCACCTTGCCGAAGAGGTAGGGGTCGTCGATGAAGGCGCGGAAAAAATCGACGGTGTGCACCATGGCCTTGCCCGGCGGCACGCGCACCACGGCGGCGTCATCCGGGGCGTGCAGGCCGATCAGCACGTCGTCGCGCGCTATCGGCTGCAGCGCACCGAGCGCGCGCGACAGCACCGACGCGCCGACCTTGGCGCCGCAGCCGCCGCAGCGCATGGCAATCGCCGAGATCGCCTGCGCGGCTTCCTCGTGCTCCAGCTTGACGGCTGGCGGCTGGCCTGGCGCGGCCTCGTCCATCGCCGGAAAAGACTGAAACCTGTTCATGAAGCGCCGGTCGATCCAGTCTTTCCAGCGCCAGACCCAGTCGCCTTGCCAGCTCAATGGCCCGCGCGAGGCCACGGCATGGCGGTCGCCGGTGCTGATGAGCGCCAGCCATTGGCGCTGCGGCCGGTAGCTCAGCAGCGGCGCGCCTTGCACCGAGCGGCGCAGATTGGCCGCCAGCGGCTTGCCCTGGCGCACCGCGAACACACCGGCTTTTTCCAGCGGACGGCTCATCAGCGCGGCGATATCGCCCGCCGCAAAAACATGCGGGTCGCTCAGGCTTTGCAGGTGCTCGTTGACCTGGATGAAACCCGCGTCGTCAAGTGCCAGTCCGGTCTGGCGCAGCCAGGGCGCGCCGCCGGCTTGCGTGACCCAGACGACTTCGTCCATGTCCAGCACCTCGCCGTCAGCCGTTTGCAGGCTGGCCGCGCCGACCTGGGTGACTTCGCTGCTGGCGTGCAGCACCACCTGCCGCTCGCTCAGAACACGCTCGAAGCTGCGGCGCACGCGGCGGTTGTGCGTCGGCAAAATGTTGGCAGCGCTGCTGAAGAGGTGAAAGCTCAGCTCGTTCGGGTCGCGCCCCAGCGCCTGCAATTCGCGCCGCAGCCGGTACTGCATCGCCAGCGTCAGCTCCACGCCGCCGGCCCCGGCCCCGACTATGGCAATGCGCGTTTTGCCCGCATGGCGCTGCACGCGCTCCAGCAGGGCGAGCCAGCGCTGGTTGAAAAGGTGAATCGGCTTGACCGCCACCGCATGCTCGGCAGCGCCAGCGACCTGGCTCATCTGCGGCGTCGAGCCGATGTTGATGGACAGCCGGTCGTAGGGCACGGGCGGCCGATTGCGGCAAATCACCTTCCCGCCCGCCCGGTCCAGGTCGATGACTTCGTCACGAAAAAAGCGTGCACCGGCAAACGCGGCCAGCGTGCTCAGGTCGATGTGCACGTCGTCGTAGCTGTAGTGGCCGGCAATGTAGCCCGGCAGCATGCCCGAGTAGGGCGTGTGCGTGTCGCGGCAGATCACGGTCAGCCGCACGCCGGGCAGCGGCTTCATGCCAAAGCTCTTGAGCACGCCCACATGGCTGTGGCCACCGCCGACCAATACGATATCGCGCAGGACGGGTTGGTCCCGTGATTGCATGTCAGTCCCTGGGGATGAGGAAATGGTGAAAACACCCTGCTTCCGTCGTCGCGATTGCCGCGTCGCTTCGCTCCTCGCAATGACGGCCAGCGTGGCGACCCATGCATTCCGGGGCCATGGATTGCTTCACTTCGTTGGCAATGACAAATCGGTTCATGGAGAGACCAGCAGTTCGGTGACCAGTTGCAGCAGCGCGGCGCGCTCCGCGTCGGGCGTGAACAGCCGGGCGCGCTGCGCGCATTGTGCATTCAGACGGGCCAGCCAGCCTGCACTGCCAGGGTTTGTTTGACTGTCGCGGCAGCGCCGCAGCAGCCCGGCCAGTGCCTGCGCATCGTCCAGCTCAAAATAGCCCACATAGTCATCGCCCAGCATGCCCTGGTTGCCGGCAATGCGCGATGCCAGCACCGGCGTGCCGCTGCATACCGCCTCCATGATGACGTGGGCACCGCCCTCGATGCGGCTGGCGTGCACCAGCACATGCGCACGCTGGATACGGCGGCGCGTGGCTTCGTGCGCCAGGCCACCCAGCCAGCGGTAGTGCGGGCATGCGGCGGCGGTGGCGCGGGCTGCCTCGCCCAGCGCCGGTTCCAACGCATCGCCGATGTGGTCAATGAATAGCGTGGGATCATCCTTGAGCAGCCGGGCGGCGGCAAACAGGGTTTGCGGCGATTTTTCATCGCGCAGATGCCCGACCATGACGGCGCGCAAATGCTTTTGCGATTTAACCAGCGCCTGCCGCGCGCGGGTCGATTGGAAGATCACACGTGCTTTCGGACGCAACGCTGCTGGCAGCGCATCGGGTCCGCGTCCCTGCAACACAACCAGCCGCTGCGCCAGCGCCAGCGAGCGCTGCGCTGCTTCGTCGCTGTGGATGTCGCGGTACAAGTCGGTGCCGGTCAGCACCATGGCCAGGCCCTG
>MERZ01000268.1:0-7318 GCA_001770785.1 Burkholderiales bacterium RIFCSPHIGHO2_12_FULL_61_11 | reverse complement strand
AGCCGGGCTGACGATGACGACGCGAGCGTGCTGCATGAGGGGGTTATGCCGCCGCAGCTCAGGCCTGCGCCCAGAACACCGCAAACCAGCCGCGTTCATCGGTCCAGGCGGGTATATGCGTGAAACCGGCGGTTTTCAGCAGCGCGGCAAAGTCAGCTTGCCGCCACTTGTACGAGTTCTCGGTGTGGATGCGCTCGCCCTTGGCAAAGCGCCGCTCACCGCCGGGCCAGCACACCCGCAGCGCCTGCAGCGCCTGCAAATGCATTTCAATGCGTGACTTGCCGGTGTTGAAAAAGGCCACATGTTGCCAGTCGGACAGCCTGAAGTCGGTGCCTGCCAACTGGTTCAGGTGCGGCAGCAGGTTGCGGTTGAAGGCTGCCGTCACGCCCAGTTCGTCGTCATAGGCAGGCTGCAGAACCTCGGCCGGCTTGACCAGGTCCACCCCGATCAGCAGGCCGCCGCCGTTGCAGGCCGCCCTGGCTTGCCGCAAAAAAGTCAGTGCCTGATCCGGCGTGAAATTGCCAATGCTGGAACCCGGATAAAAAAGCACGCGCGGCCCGGTTCCCGCCTGCGGCGGCAAAGTCAGCGAACTTGAGAAATCCATGCCAACGCCCAGCATGGCCAGCGCCGGAAACTGTGCCTGCAGGCTGCCCAGGGATTTGCGCAAAAACTCCACGGAAATATCGACCGCGACATAGCGCTGCGGCCGGAAGATGGGGAACAGCCGGGCTGCTTTCTCGCAGTTGCCCGCGCCCAGGTCAACCAGCGTGGCGCCTGCCGGTAGCAATGCCGCCATGGCCGTTGCGTGAGCCTCGAAAATAGCCGCTTCGGTACGGCTGGGGTAGTACTCTGGCAGCTCGGTGATGGCTTCAAACAGCTTTGAGCCGAGCGCGTCATACAGGTATTTTGGGGAAGTAAACGCCGGCGTGGCCAGCAAACCCTGCAGCAGTTCCGCGCGCACGGCAGCCGGCTCCTGGTGCTGCAACTGGACAAAATCAGGCAGCCGTGAAGCGGCGGGATCAGGCGCTGGAACCGGCTCGAAAACAGACGTGGGGTAGGGGGCGGATTCAGGCATCTTCAATAATGTAGCAGGGGCTTGCGCTTTGACCGGAGCATGCGGTTGGCGTGTCGGGTTTAATATCCCCTGCTATTTTTATCCTTTTTCAGGGTGTTGTTTGATGATCAACGTTTTTCGATCGAATGCCCTCAGGGCCCTGGCGGCCTGCGCTGTGCTGGCGTTTGCCGGCGTGGGCCAGGCTCAGCAGGTCTTTCGCATGACCGCCATTCCCGACGAATCACCCACCGAACTGGCCCGCAAGGCGGCGCCGCTGGTCAAGTACCTGGAAGGCAAGCTGGGCATGAAGGTCGAGTTCACCCCCGTCACCGACTATGCCGCGTCGGTTGAAGCGCTGGTCAACAAGCAGGTCGACATGGCCTGGTTTGGCGGCTTCACCTTTGTCCAGGCCTATGTGCGCTCGGGCGGCAAGGTGATTCCGCTGGTGCAGCGTGAAGAAGACGAAAAATTCCGTTCGGTCTTCATCACCAGCGATGCCGGCATCAAGTCGCTGGCCGACCTCAAGGGCAAGACTTTCAGCTTCGGCTCGCAGTCCAGCACCTCGGGCCACCTGATGCCGCGCAGTTTCCTGCTGGACGCCAAAATTGACCCCGACAAGGACTTCAAACGCGTGGCCTACTCGGGCGCCCATGACGCCACCATCGCCGGGGTGGCCGCAGGCAAGGTCGATGCTGGCGCGCTCAATATTTCGGTCTGGGACAAGTTTGTGGCCGATAAGAAGGTGGACCCATCCAGGGTCCGCGTGTTCTTCACCACGCCCACCTATTACGATTACAACTGGACGGTGCACGCGGACATGCCTGCCGCCCTGCGCGAAAAGCTGCAGAAAGCATTTCTGGACCTGAATCCGAACACGACCGAAGGCAAGGATATCCTGGCGCTGCAACGCGCCACGCGTTTCCTGCCCACCAAGGCAGACAACTACAAGGGCATCGAGACGGCGGCCCGCAGTGCGGGTTTGCTGAAATAAGCTTGCTCTTAAAGTGGGGGCCGCTCACGCCCGTTAATCAGGGGCAAGAGGCGATTTTTATATGCAGATAAGGCTGGAAAACGTGGCGGCGCGGCATCCCGCTGCCAGGCGTGATGCCGCCGCGGCGCTGCGCGGCCTGTCGCTGCAGGTGGCCGCTGGCGAGCAGATCGCCGTCATCGGGCCTTCAGGCGCGGGCAAGACCACGCTGCTGCATGTGCTGGCTTGCGCGCTGCCCCCGTCGAGCGGCAGCCTGCAGCTCAGTGGGCGGGATCCCTGGCAACTGCCGCGCCGCCAGTTGCAGCGTTTGCGCGGCGAGCTGTTCCTGGCGCCGCAGGTGCCGCCCTTGCCGCCGCGCCAGCGTGTGGTGACCTCCGTGCTGGCCGGACGCCTGCCGCACATCGGTCTGTGGCAGAGCGTGCGCAGCCTGTTTTACCCGACGGCCATTGCCCAGGCCGACGCGGCGCTGGCGCGCTTTGACTTGAGCGACAAGCTGTTTGACCGGGTCGACCGGCTCTCGGGCGGTGAGCGCCAGCGTGTCGGCCTGGCCCGGGCGCTGGTTGCCGACGCCAGTTTGCTGCTGGTCGATGAACCGCTCTCGGCGCTCGATCCGACGCGCGGGCAGCAAGCCGTTGCCTCGCTGACCGAGGCGGCGCGCGAGCGTGGTGCGACGCTGGTCTGCACGCTGCACCATGTTGAAATGGCGCTGCGAAATTTTCCGCGCATCATTGGCCTGCGTGACGGCGAGCTGGCGTTTGACCTGCCCGCCGCCGACGTGACGCCCGAGCGTCTGCAAGCGCTTTATGCGCAACACTTGCACGAGCTCACCGGCCCGGCGCCAAGTGAGGAACTGCCTGCTGCGGTTTCGCCCCATGTCGTCATGCATTGCCGCTGACCCGAGTCGGACCATGACCCGCACGACCCTCGCCCTGCCCATGCGCCCCGAGCTGCGCGACCCGGCCTGGCGCGGCCGCGTCTTCTGGGCACTGGCCGCGCTGCTGCTGCTGTGGCCCGCGCTGGTGCTGACCGAGTTCAAGCCCTGGGTACTGCTTGAGGCCGGCACGCTCAAATCGACACTCAAGTTCCTTGGCGATTTTGTTCCGCCCAAGCTGGAACCCGAATTTTTGCTGATGGTGGCGCGCGAAACCTGGCGCACCGTGGCGATCGCCACTGCCGGCATGGTGCTGGCGCTGCTGCTGGCGCTGCCGCTGACGCTGCTGTCGGTGCGCGCGCTGTCGATCTCGGCGCTGAGCGGACGCATGGCGCTCATGCCGGCTGTGCTGCGCCAGGGGGTGCGCTGGCTGCTAATCCTGCTGCGCAGCGTGCCCGAGCTGATCTGGGCGCTGGTATTCGTTCGCGTGGTGGGCCTGGGGCCGACCGCCGGCGTGCTGGCCATTGGCCTGACCTACGGCGGCATGCTCGGCAAGGTCTACGGCGAAATTCTGGAAAGCGGCGAAAGCCATGTCACGGCGTCGCTGCTGCGCAATGGCTCGGGCCGCCTGCAGGCTTTCTTTTACGGCTTGCTGCCGCAAAACGCTGCCGAGTTGACAAGCTACAGTGTCTATCGTTGGGAATGCGCCATCCGCTCTTCGGTCGTGCTGGGTTTTGTCGGTGCCGGCGGCCTCGGCCAGCAGATGGACGCTTCGATGAAAATGTTCAACGGCGCCGAGGTCAGCACCATGTTGCTGGTTTTCATGGCGCTGGTCTGGTTGGCCGACCAGGCCAGCGCCTGGCTGCGCAAGGCGCTGGGTTGATGGCGCGGCCCGGGCATTCCCATGAATGACTTGCAGCGCTCGCCGCCGGCCGCCAACGAGGTGTACCGCCTGCCGCCGCCGCTTTTCAATGCGCGCTGCAAAGCCTGCTGGCTGTTGGCCGGCGTGGCGCTGCTGATCGTCCTGAGTTTCTGGACGCTGGACCTGAAGTGGGCGCAGTTCTTTTCACTCGATGCGTTGCGCAAAATGGGCCGCTTTGTCGGCGAACTGCTGCATCCCGCGGGCGAGGTCGCCTTTCTGCAAAAACTGCTGGGTGCCACGCTGGAGACGCTGGCCATGTCGGTGCTGGGAACGCTGATCGCGGCCGTGCTGGGCCTGCTGCTGGCGTTGCCGGCGAGTCAGACCCATGCCAGCGACAGGGCGCGCTTCAAGGGGCTGACGCGGCTGCTGCTCAATGCGCTGCGCAGCATTCCCGAGCTGGTGTGGGCATCGCTGCTGCTGATTGCTGCCGGACTCGGGCCCTTTGCCGGGACGCTGGCGCTCGCCCTGCACACGACGGGCGTGCTCGGGCGGCTGTTTGCCGAGGCGATTGAAAACGCGCCCGAGGGCGCCGGCTTCGCCTTGCGCGTGCGCGGTATCGGCGAAGGCCGCGTGTTTTGCTACGCCACACTGCCGCAGGTGCTGCCGCAACTGCTCAGCTACACGCTGTACCGCTGGGAAAACAACATCCGCGCCGCCGCCATTCTGGGCGTTGTCGGCGCGGGCGGCCTGGGGCAAATGCTGGCGTTTCACATGGGGCTGTTCCAGATGCCGGAAACCAGCTCCATCCTGCTGGCGATGATCGTGCTGGTGGCGCTGGTCGATGCCTTCAGCTATCTGGCGCGGCACGTCATGTCGCGCTGATCGACTGTCCAGCCAAACATTCATCACTGTAAAGTGTTGGGCGCGGCGCGTGCGGCCATTTTCCGCCTGATGGCTCAGGCGTATAGAATATTGTCTGTTCGAGGAGCGTTGCAGCCCGCCAGAAACTGCTTGTCAGCTGGCGCGTGAGGCTCGGACACCAGATCGCCTTGCCGATTCTGCCTCCCAACCGCGCTCACCCACTGTGCTGTGAGGTGAGCTGACTCCCGCAGTGGTTTTTACTATCCTGTTTTGGAGCCACCATGAACGCTGTCCTCAAACCCGCCACCGATTACGTGATTGCCGACCTGTCGCTTGCCGACTGGGGCCGCAAAGAACTGAAAATTGCTGAAACCGAAATGCCCGGGCTGATGGCCATTCGCGAAGAATTCACGAAAGCGCAGCCGCTCAAGGGCGCGCGCATCACCGGTTCGCTGCACATGACGATCCAGACCGCGGTCCTCATCGAGACGCTGAAGGCGCTCGGCGCCGAGGTCAGGTGGGCGTCGTGCAACATCTTCTCCACCCAGGACCACGCCGCGGCGGCGATCGCCGCCGGCGGAACGCCGGTGTTCGCCTACAAGGGCGAGTCGCTGGACGAGTACTGGGAATTCACGCACCGGATCTTCGAGTTCGCGGGCGGCCAGGGGCCGAACATGATCCTGGACGACGGCGGCGACGCGACGCTGCTCATGCACCTCGGGAGCCGCGCGGAGAAGGACGCCTCGGTGCTCGCCAAGCCGGCGAGCGAGGAGGAGACCTCGCTCTTCGCCGCGATCAAAAAGCGCCTCGCCGCGCAGCCCGGCTGGTATTCGAAGACGGCGCAGGGGATCAAGGGCGTGACCGAGGAGACCACCACCGGCGTGCATCGCCTGTACCAGATGGCGAAGGAAAAGCGGCTGCTGTTCCCGGCGATCAACGTCAACGACTCGGTGACGAAATCCAAGTTCGACAACATCTACGGCTGCCGCGAGTCGCTGGTCGACGGCATCAAGCGCGCCACCGACGTGATGGTCGCGGGCAAGGTCGCGGTGGTGGCCGGCTACGGCGAGGTCGGCAAGGGCTCGGCGCAGGCGCTGCGCGGCCTGCAGGCCCAGGTGTGGGTGACCGAGATCGATCCGATCTGCGCGCTGCAGGCGGCGATGGAGGGCTACAAGATGGTGACGATGGAGTACGCCGCCGACAAGGCCGACATCTTCGTCACCGCGACCGGCAACTACAAGGTGATCACCCACGCGCACATGAAGGCGATGAAGAACAACGCCATCGTGTGCAACATCGGCCACTTCGACAACGAGATCGACGTCGCGAGCCTGAGGAAGTACCGGTGGGAGAACATCAAGCCGCAGGTCGACCACATCATCTTCCCCGACGGCAAGCGGATCATCCTGCTCGCCGAAGGAAGGCTGGTGAACCTCGGCTGCGCGACCGGACATCCGAGCTACGTGATGAGCTCCTCCTTCGCCAACCAGGTGCTGGCGCAGATCGAGCTCTTCAACAACACCGCGAAGTACCCGGTCGGCGTGTACATCCTGCCCAAGCAGCTCGACGAAAAAGTGGCGCGGCTGCAGCTCGCCAAGCTCGGCGCGATGCTCACCGGGCTGACCGACGAGCAGGCGGGCTACATCGGCGTGCCGAAGGCCGGCCCCTACAAGTCGGATCATTACCGGTACTGAAAGAAAAACAGGGACAGACCACATTTTTCGAAAGCGCGAAAACGTGGTCTGTCCCTGATTTGCCATGCGCATTGTCGTGATGGGCGCGGGCGGGGTCGGCGGCTATTTCGGCGCGCGCCTCCAGCAGGCGGGAAACGAGGTCGCCTTCATCGCGCGCGGCAGGCATCTCGAGGCGCTGAGGAAGAACGGCCTCGCGCTGCGCAGCGCGCTCGGCGATGCGCGACTCGAAGTGCGCGTGTTCGAGGATCCCGCCGACGCGGGCCCGGCCGAGGCCGTCATCTTCGCGGTGAAACTCTGGGATACCGAGAGCGCCGCCGCGCGCATCCGGCCGCTCGTCGAAGGCGGAGCGTACGTGATCCCGTTCCAGAACGGAGTCGAGTCGGTCGGGCGCCTCGGCGCGGCCCTCGGACGCGACCGAGTGCTGGGCGGCGCGGCGCACATCGCGACCCACATCTTCGCGCCGGGCGTGATCGAGCACACGGGCAATTTCGCGAGACTCGCGTTCGGTCCGCTCGCGCCTGCGCAGCGGCCGCTCGCAGAGGCGTTCCTCGCCGCCTGTCTGGGCGCGGGAATCGACGCGCGGATTCCCGACGACATCGTGCGCGTGATCTGGGAGAAATTCGTGTTCCTCGTCGGCATCAGTGGCGCCTGTGCGCTCGCGCGCGCCCCGATTGGAGTGGTACGCGCCGATGCGGACCTGCGTTGGCTGCTCGAGGCCGCGATGCGCGAAACCTGGCAGGTGGCGCGCAAGCGCGGCATCGCGCTTGCCGACGACTTCGTCGCGGAACAGGTGGGGCTGGCCGATTCGTTCCACGCCGACATGCGGCCCTCGCTGCTGCACGACCTGGAGGCGGGCGGCAAGCTCGAGGCGCCCTGGCTGTGCGGCGCGGTCGCGCGCATGGCGCGCGAGGCTGGGTTGGACGCCCCAGCGAATCGCGCGATCTACGCAGCGCTCCAGCCCTACGTCGAGGGACGCCGCTGAAGGGCA
>MERZ01000267.1:2179-21381 GCA_001770785.1 Burkholderiales bacterium RIFCSPHIGHO2_12_FULL_61_11 | reverse complement strand
CCTGCCGCCCGATGAGGTTGACCGCCGCCCGGATTCTATCGGCAAGGCCATCCCGAATGCTGAAATTCTGGTGTTGCGTGAAGACGGTTCTGCCTGTGGCCCGGAGGAGCCTGGCGAGCTGGTGCATCGCGGTCCGCTGGTGGGCATGGGTTACTGGAATGATGCCGAAAAGACGGCGGAGCGCTACAGGTTGTTGGCCTCGGACGCACCGGGGCGTCAGCCGGGGCTGCAATTGCCTGAATATGCCGTTTTTTCAGGCGACACAGTGCGCAAGGACGCCGAGGGGTTCTTGTATTTCATTGGCCGACGCGATGAAATGATGAAAATATCAGGCTACCGGGTCAGCCCGACCGAGGTGGAAGAAATTTTGTACGCCACCCAACTGGTCGGCGAATGCGTGGCCTTTGGGGTGGATCATCCCACGCTGGGTCATGCTATACAGGTAATAGCTACTCACGCAATAGGGTCGGAGTCTGGAGTCCTGAATACCTTGATATCCGAGTGCCGTTCCCGGATGCCCGCCTACATGGTACCCGCAGGAATCGAAATCGTCGCCGGGCCGCTGCCGCGCAATCCCAATGGCAAGATCGACCGCAAACTGCTGGCAGCCGAGTGGGCTGAGCGGCATGGGCGCTGAACTCAATTGAAAGACGAGGCAAACCGATGTCCCTCACTGAACGCCAACTGCCTGTGCATGCCCCCATGAATCAGTTCGCCGTGCGCGATGGCGAATTGATAGTGGGTGACGAGCGTTTGTCATTGCTTGCGGCGCGGGTCGGGCAAACGCCTTTTTATGCTTATGACCGTTCGCTGCTGCGCGCCCGGGTGGCAGCGCTGCGCGACGTGCTGCCCAAGACGGTCAAGCTGCACTACGCGATGAAGGCCAACCCCATGCCCGCGGTGGTGGGCTTGATGGCCGGTTTGGTGGACGGCATTGACGTGGCCTCGGCGGGCGAGCTGAAGGTGGCACTGGATGCAGGCGCCAACCCGCTTGAAGTCAGCTTTGCCGGGCCTGGCAAGCGCGACGCCGAGCTGCGCCAGGCGGTGGCGTCGCGCGTGCTGATCAATGTGGAATCGTTTCGCGAAGTGGCCGCGCTGGAGGCAATTTGCGGCAAGCTGGGCCTGCCAGCGCGCGTGGCGGTGCGGGTCAACCCCGACTTTGAACTCAAGGGTTCAGGCATGAAAATGGGCGGTGGCCCAAAGCAGTTTGGCGTGGATGTCGAGCAGATACCCGAGCTGCTGGCCAGCATCGGCCGCGCCGGTCTGGCCTTTGAAGGCTTTCATTTGTTTGCCGGTTCGCAGAATTTGCGTTCAGAGTCCATCCGCGAAGCCCAGCAAAAGTCTTATGAGCTGGCGCTTCGGTTGGCCCGGCACGCGCCTTCGCCGGTGCGCTTCCTGAATCTGGGTGGCGGCTTTGGCATTCCCTATTTTCCGGGTGAGCAAGCGCTTGATTTGGCACCTATCGGCGACAACCTGGCCAAACTCGTCCAGCGGGCGCATGCAGAGCTGCCCGACGCCGCGTTGGTGATCGAACTGGGCCGCTACCTGGTGGGCGAAGCCGGGGTTTACGTGACGCGCATTCTGGATCGCAAGCTCTCGCGCGGGCAGGTGTATCTGGTGGCTGACGGCGGGCTGCATCACCATTTGTCAGCGTCCGGCAACTTCGGCCAGGTGGTTCGCAAGAACTATCCCGTGACGATTGGCAACAAGGCTGATTCGTCGGAAACAGAAACAGCTTCGGTGGTCGGGCCCCTGTGCACGCCCCTGGACCTGCTGGCCGACCGCATGACATTGCCTGTGGCGCAGGTCGATGATCTGGTGGTGGTGTTCCAGTCGGGCGCTTATGGCGCAAGCGCCAGTCCGCAGGGGTTTTTGGGGCATCCGGCTTGTGTTGAGGTTCTGGTCTAGGGGCAGGCCTCTGAAGAATGCACCCTGGCTGTTGCTCGCCTTGGGCAGTTTTTCTGCCGGGGCGGTGCTGGCATTGCACCACCCCTTGTGGCCCATGGTGGTGCTGGTGGTCTACTGGCTGTGGTGCGTCACGGCGGCTTGGCGGCCGGGCATATGGCTCCTTGTGCTGCCCGCCTGCCTGCCGTTTCTGAATTTCTCTGCGTGGACGGGCTGGCTGGTTTTTGATGAGTTCGACATCCTCTTGCTGGGGGCACTGGCCGGAGGCTATGGCCGTTTGGCCTGCTCTGGCCGATCAGCCACCGGGACAAGAATGCCTGCCGTTTTCTGGTGGCTCATGGCTTTACTGGCTGGCACGGCTCTGCTGGCTTTGTACCGCGGATTTGTCGACGCTGGTGGCTTTTCCTTTGACTGGTTCGCCGGCTATGCCGATGCGCTGAACAGCTTGCGCGTGTTCAAGAGTCTGGGCTTTGCGCTGATCTTTATTCCGTTGCTGCAGCACGAGCTTGCCCATGCCAGAGCGCTTGCGAACCAGCGACTGGCCACCGGCATCGTCGCCGGGTTGGCCGTGGTGACGCTGGCCGTTGTCTGGGAGCGCGCAGCCTTTCCCGGGTTAACGGATTTTTCGACGAATTACCGCACAGCCGCGCTGTTTTGGGAGATGCATGTGGGAGGCGCGGCGATTGACGCTTACCTGGTTTTGACCACGCCCTTTGTGGTGTGGGCCCTGGCCTCGGCTCGTCGCCCCATCGTCTGGGCTGGCGCGGCTGCCCTGGCCTTGCTGACGGGATATGCCTGCCTGACCACGTTTTCCCGCGGCGTTTATCTTGCCGTTGCGGTGTCTTTGGTGCTGCTGGGCCTGCTGCTGTGGTCACAAAAGTCCGATTTCAACCTGCGGGAATTTTTGGGCCGCGTGTGGCGACGGCACGCGCCCGAGGGCTGGCGCGCGAAGGCGGGGCTGATGCTGGTGCTGGCGCTGCTGGCCGAGGCGGCCGTCGTGGGCGGTGGTTCGTTCATGGCCGAGCGGCTGACCAGCACCGACCGTGACATGGATAGCCGCCTTGCGCATTGGCAGCATGGCCTTGACCTGCTTGATGGCCCCGCCGACTGGATGCTGGGCAAGGGCCTTGGCCGCTTGCCGGCAAATTATGCGGCTCATGTTCCGCAAGGCGAATTCTCGGGTGATGTCAAGCTGCGCGATGAACAAAAGCCGGGCGGTGCAGCCAACGGTTTTGTCACCGTGCGCGGTCCCGCCACCATGAAAGTACTGGGCGCACAGTACGCCTTGACGCAGCGGGTGAGCAGGGTTTCAAAGGGTCCGCACCGCGTCGCTCTGGAGGTTCGGGTCAGGAATCAAACCGACGTCTACCTGGAACTGTGCGAAAGACATTTGCTGTACGACGGGAGTTGCCAGAGGGCATTTGTTCGCGTTTTTCCGGGCAGGACCGCATGGCAAGCGCTGACGCTGCCGCTTGGAGGTCCGGTTTTGGCGGGAGGGGCGTGGTATGCACCACGCCTGGGCATGTTCTCGCTGTCGGTCGGAAATGCCGGAGGGGTCGCGGATTTCGACAATATCCGGCTGATCGGGCCGCATGGCAAGACCTTGCTTGAGAATGGCGAATTCTCCAGGGGCTTGGCCCACTGGTTCCCTGCCGCACAGGCCTATTTTGTGCCCTGGCATATCGACAACCTGTTGCTTGAAGTTCTGATCGAGCGGGGGCTGGCTGGTCTGCTGCTGCTGGCCGCGCTGATGGCCTATGCCCTGTGGAATCTGATGGTCGGCCGTGCCAGGTCGCTGCCCTTGTCCGCCTACCTGGCGGCTTCATTGTGCGGGGCGCTTTGGGTAGGGCTGGTTAGCAGTTTCATGGATGCGCCCAGAGTGGCTTTTCTGTTCTATCTTTTGACGCTTTATTCCATTCAAACCGCGCAAAAAGTTGAATGAGTTGCGATCGCGCTTTGACGCATCCTGGATGCTCCCGAGCGATCATCGATCACGCCAGTCAGCATGGCTCCGCCCAACCCGGCTTGCGCACTTCATACGGGCGGTGGGCGGGGATTTCTCGCCAGTCCTGTGACAGCTTTTCCTCGATGGCTTGACAAAAATCAAGAGCTTTCCAGTTGCCCAGCGCAGACTTGATTTCGGCTACGGGAACGGGAACGGGAACGGGAACGGGAACGGGAACGGGAACGGGGAGTCTGAAGGGGGAGTCTGAACATGATAAAAGTATTCAATTACTATTTTCACAAGGGCACGCTTTTACATCTATTTTTTGATCTTGGCCTGGTGGTTTCTGCCGTGGTGGTCTTCACCCTGTCACAGGTGGCGGACCCGGCTTCAGTCTCGTCGGTCGTTGTGGCCACGGCGCTCTTGTTCGCTGCCGGCCTACTGATCATCAATTCCAGTCTGGGGCTTTACGATCGGATTTATAACCGCACAGTGAGTCAAACGAGTGCCCGTGCCGTGCTGTCCTTGTGTCTTTCATTGCCTTTGTCATACCTGATTCTTCGTCTTTCACCGCTCCAGCCGGCCAATGAGGGAGCTTTTGTGCTGGCGCTGGTGGCTGCAGCGGCCCTGATGCTGGTTAACCGGGTTTATGTGGCTCACGCCAAGTCGCGAGCCATGATGCGTCCGCGTGTCTTGATATTTGGTGCAGGAGCGCGTGCCAGGCTGGTTGGCAGCCTACTGGAAAAGTCAGATCCCAACGTTGACCTGGTGGGGTATTACGCCAGTCCCAATGAGGCCGAGAAGGAGGTCTCGGCATGGGCGCTGCTGCCAGCCGGGAAGTCCCTCACCGACATTGTGATGGAGCATCGGGTCGATCAGATCGTGGTCGCCTTGTCCGAGCGTCGTGGCGGCAGCATGCCTTTGCGTGAATTGCTCGATTGCAAGCTGCGGGGTGTGCGGGTGGTCGATATTGCCACCTACTTTGAAACAATCCTGGGGCAGATCAGGCTGGAGGCAGTCTCTGCGGGGTGGCTCATTTTCGGTGAGGGATTTAACCAGGGCCTGATGCGCACGGTGATGAAGCGTCTCTGTGACATTGTCTGTGCGACGCTGTTGATTCTGTTGACATTGCCGCTCATGCTGGTGACTGCCCTTTTGATTCTGCTGGAGAGCGGCGGCCCCGTTTTGTACCGCCAGGAACGTGTCGGGCTCAACGGGCGACTTTTCAATGTGGTGAAATTTCGCAGCATGCGCCTGGACGCCGAGAAAGATGGCCAGCCTCGCTGGGCATCGGCGACTGACGAGCGCGTCACGCGGGTTGGCCGCGTGATCCGAAAGCGGCGCATCGACGAGTTGCCGCAGCTGTTCAGCGTGCTTGGTGGCGATATGAGTCTGGTGGGACCGCGTCCGGAGCGGCCCTATTTTGTGGACAAACTGACGCAAGAGATGCCGTATTACGCGGTGCGCCAGAGTGTCAAGCCGGGCGTTACCGGATGGGCGCAAGTACGCTATCACTATGGCGCCTCGGTCGAAGACTCGGCTGAAAAACTCCAGTACGACCTTTACTACGTGAAGAATCACAGCCTGTTTCTTGATTTTGTCGTTCTCTTTGAAACTGTGGGTGTCGTCCTGCTGTGCAAGGGCTCGCAATAGCATGGTGGTGGAAAACAACCGTTGTGGAGGCGTTGCCATGCCGCAGGGCTTGAGTCATGGATAACGGCAATCTTGTCTTGACCGCGTGGGGTTATGGCCTGGTTGGGTTGGTCTATTCGGCTTTTGCCCTGCGGCTGATTCAGCTCGGTTATTTGCGCTCTGCGCGGGAATGGTCCAAAACCACGGTGCTGGCGGCGGTGACATGGAGCGCCCTGTGGGGCTGGTTTGGGCTGGCGCTTTTGTTGACCGGCAGGCCGCTGTTTTTATTGTTGAGCACGTTCGCTGATCTTCTCAGGTACGCCTGCTGGTATGCATTCTTGTTAATCCTGCTCCGGCCAAATCCCGCACAAGGCAGACCGGCCGGAATGAGATGGATGACGCCGCTTGCGGCCGTTGTGGTGTTGTTCGGGCTGCTGGCGCTCGCGCTCAGCGCGCTGCGCCTCAGTATTTTTGGACAAACCTCGCGGCTGATTTTGTTCAGCTCAATGGCCTCGCCAGTTTTTGCCCTGGTCTTGCTTGAACAGGTGTTCAGGAATGTGACGGAAGATTCGCGCTGGAACATCAAGCCCTTGTGTCTTGGCCTGTTCAGTGCGTTTTTGTTCGACTTGTATGTGTTTTCGGAGGCTGTCTTATTCAACCGGCTCGACGCCGACGCGCTCAGCATCCGTGGCGCCGTGCATACCCTGGTGGTGCCGCTGTTGTTGCTTTCAATGTCGCGGCGCAGTGACTGGATTTCAAAAATTCGCATGTCACCCAAGGCGGCTTTTCAAACGGCCACGCTGCTGATGGCTGGCCTGTATTTGATATTCATATCGAGTGTGGGTTACTACGTTCGCTACTTTGGCGGCGAGTGGGGGCGCGCACTTCAGTTGGGCCTGGTATTTTTTGCGCTGGTGATGCTGCTGGTTCTGGGGCTGTCTGGCTCCGTACGGGCCAAGTTGCGGGTGTTTTTGGGCAAGAACTTTTTTCGCTACCGCTTTGATTACCGTGAGGAGTGGCTGAAATTCACGCGCACCCTGTCGGCCGAAAATTCCCCGCGGGAAATGGGGCAGCAGGTCATTCGTGGCCTGGCGGACATGCTGGAGAGCCCGGCGGGGGGCCTGTGGATGAAGAACAAGGGCGAGGCGGCGTTCAGCCAGACGGCGCGCTGGAATCTGGCGCAGACGCTGGAAAAGGAAGATGCCAGCTCGCCCTTGTGCCAGTTCATGATGACCAGCGGCTGGGTGATCAACCTGGAAGAATACCGGTCTTATCCCCGGCGCTACGGCCAACTGAAACTGCCGGCCTGGCTGCAGGACCTGGCCCAGGCCTGGCTGGTCGTGCCGCTCATGGTCGGCGAGGCGCTGATCGGCTTTGTTGTGCTGGCCAGTGCGCGCACGCCCGTCGATGTGAACTGGGAGGTCAATGACTTGCTGAAAACGGCGGGGCGGCAGGCCGCCAGCTTTCTCGCGCAAATGCAGGCCACGGAAGCGCTGCTGGAGGTGCGCAAGTTTGACGCCTTCAATCGCATGTCAGCCTTTGTCGTGCATGATTTGAAAAACATCGTCACGCAACTCTCGCTGATGATGAAGAACGCCAAACGATTGAGTCATAACCCTGAGTTTCAGCAAGATATGTTGATGACAGTTGAGAATTCACTCGACCGGATGCGCCAGTTGATGCTCCAGTTGCGCGAGGGGGCCACGCCCCCCGGGACGGCCTTTGGCGTGAACCTGGGCACCATCATCGAGCGCATTGAGGCCGTCTCGGCCGGGCGGGGCAGAAAGCTTGAGGTTCAGCTGTCGGAGCCGGTTGTGACCCGTGGTCATGAAGAACGCCTGGAGCGCGTCATCGGGCATGTTGTGCAGAACGCTCTTGATGCCACGGACGCTGGCGGGCGCGTCTGGATCAATCTTGATCGTTTGAGTGGCCAGGCCCGAATTGTGGTGGGTGACACTGGCAAGGGCATGTCCCAGGATTTCATTCGGGATCGCCTGTTCAAGCCGTTTCAGACCACCAAGCAGGCCGGCATGGGCATTGGGGCTTATGAAAGCTTCCAGTATGTGCAGGAATTGGGGGGGCGCATTGAGGTGGCTAGCGAACTGGGGCAGGGAACCACGGTCAAAATGCTCTTGCCCTTATTTGAAAATCAGGAACAATCAGACCTTCATTCGCTGGAAACCTCATGACCTCCGAAAAAGCGCGTTCGTTGTTGATTGTGGAAGATGACCTGGCCCTGCAAAAGCAGATCAAGTGGTCGCTTGACCGCTTTGATTCGGTGACGGCGCATGACCGCGAAAGCGCGTTGCTGCAATTGCGCAAGAGTACGCCCGCAGTGGTCACGATGGACCTGGGGCTGCCGCCAGACGCGGACTCGGTCTCTGAAGGGTTCAGGCTGCTGGAGCAAACGTTGGCGTTTGACCCGGACATCAAGGTGATTGTCCTGACCGGACAGAACGACCAGGCCAATGCCTTGCGTGCGGTTGCCATGGGTGCTTATGATTTTTTCGCAAAGCCGTTCGAGCCCGAGTTGCTCAACCTGACCGTTGAACGGGCCTTCAGGCTATTTGAGCTGCAAAGCGAAAATCGGCGTTTGCAGGCACTGCATCAACCCGATGCCTTGTCGGGCCTGATGACGCGCGACCCCGAAATGCTGCGCATCTGCCGCACGATCGAGAAAGTTGCAAGCAGCAACGCCACCGTGATGCTGCTGGGTGAAAGCGGAACCGGCAAGGAATTGCTGGCGCGCGGCCTGCACCAGTCGTCACCCCGGCGCGCGGAAAAATTTGTCGCCATCAACTGTGCCGCGATCCCGGAAAACCTGCTGGAAAGCGAATTGTTCGGGTTTGAAAAAGGGGCTTTTACCGGCGCGGCAAAAACGACGCTGGGCAAGATCGAAACGGCCAACGGCGGCACGCTGATGCTTGATGAAATTGGCGATTTGCCTTTTCCGCTGCAGGCCAAGCTGCTGCGGTTTTTGCAGGAAAGAACGATCGAACGCGTGGGCGGCCGGCAGGAAATACCGGTCGATGTCCGCATCGTTTGCGCCACCCATCAGGACTTGAACGCGCTCAGCAAGGAAGGCCGGTTCCGCGAGGATTTGTATTACCGGCTGGCTGAAATCGTTGTCAACATTCCGCCGCTGCGCGAGCGCGTCGGAGATGCGACGCTGCTGGCGCATGCGTTCGTGCGACGCTTTGCACAGGAACAAAATCGGTCTACCATGACGCTCAACGAAGAGGCCGTCAGGGCCATTGAATCGCACCCCTGGCCAGGCAACATCCGGGAACTCGAAAACTGCATCAGGCGCGCCACCATCATGGCCGAAGGCAGCCAGATTTCCAGCGAAGATGTGGGTTTGAAAAACACGGTGCGCGATGAAATTGACAATTCACTGGACCTGCGCGTGATCCGTGACAATGCCGAAAAACGGGCAATCATCGCGGCTTTGGGTCGCGTCAACGGCAATTTGGTCAAGGCAGCCGAAATGCTTGGGGTGACTCGGCCCACGCTTTACGATTTGATGCATCGGCTGGGGTTGAAGTAGTTTGTAACGACTCTTAAATTTACTCTCAGGGGGGATGAAAAATGAGCTTCAAGAAATCCACTGCGCCCATGACACTGCCGGCTCTGCTGGTGGCATTGCTACTCGCTGCCTGCAGTGAGAAACCTGAAGCCATGATCATTTCCGCCAAAGACTATTTGGCGAAAAATGATAACAAGGCGGCGGTCATCCAGATTAAAAACGCGCTGCAGAGCGATCCGAATTTGCCAGAGGCGCGTTTTTTGCTGGGCAGCGCGCTGCTGGACAGTGGCGACCCCGTGGGGGCCGAAACGGAACTGCGCAAGGCGCTCGACTTGAAACATCCGCAAGATGCGGTGGTTCCGTCTCTGGCCAAAGCCATGATGGCGCAAGGGCAGGCAAAAAAACTGACCGAAGAATTTGCCAAAATTGACTTGACCCAGCCGCAGGCCAAGGCAAGTCTGCAGATGACGCTGGCGTCTGCCTATGCCATGCAGAGCCAGCCTGACCTTGCACAAACAGCCCTGGATGCTGCCTTGCAGGCGGAGCCAGGCTATGCGCCGGCCCTGCTTGCGCAGGCCCGACAAAAGGCCGGGCAACGCGACTTCGACGGAGCGCTGGCAATGGTCGATGACGTGATTGCCAAATCGCCCAGGAGTTTTGAGGCCTGGAAATTCAAAGGCGACATTTTGCTGTATGCCAAAAATCAGGGCGATGATGCCTTGGCGGCGTATCGAAAATCGGTTGAAATCAAGCCCGATTTTCTGGCTGGTCATGCCGCCGTCACAACGATGTTGCTGCAAAAAGGCGATCTCGCCGCGGCGGCCGTGCAAATAGAACAACTGAAAAAACTTTCGGCGAATCACCCGCAGACCCAGTACCTTGAGGCGCTGCTGGCCTTTCAGAAGAAAGACTTCAAGCTGGCCCGAGAGCTGACGCAGCAAGTTGTCAGAGCGGCTCCTGGCAACGTGCAAGGCCTGCAATTGGCGGGCGCCGTGGAGCTTCAACTCAATTCGCTACCGTCAGCGGAAAACTATCTGAGCAGGGCCGTGCAGGCCGCGCCCACGCTTGCGTTGGCCCGGCGCTTGCTTGTCGTGACCTATCTGCGCGCCGGACAACCGGCCAAGGCGATGGCGACTTTACTCCCGGGCTTGAACCGGGAGAACATCGATCCCGAGCTGCTTTCAGTGGCGGGCGAGGTCTATCTGCAAAACGGTGACGTCAAGCAGG
Organism: Burkholderiales bacterium RIFCSPHIGHO2_12_FULL_61_11; assembly: GCA_001770785.1. Taxonomy (GTDB): domain Bacteria; phylum Pseudomonadota; class Gammaproteobacteria; order Burkholderiales; family Burkholderiaceae_C; genus Polaromonas. The sequence goes on along the minus strand of MERZ01000267.1, from coordinate 11,146 downwards.
CACAGGAGTATTTCGAGAAAGCGAGCAAGCAAGCGCCCAAGGACGGCAGAAAGCGGACCGCCCTGGCGTTAACCCATCTGATGAGCGGCTCGGTGGACACTGCCTTTGAAGAGCTGCGCGATATTGCTGTCTCGGACACGGGCACCACGGCGGACCTGGCCCTGATCAGCGCACACCTGAGGCGTCAGGAATTTGACAAGGCGTTAAAGGCCATCGACGGTCTTGAGAAAAAGCAGCCCGCCAAACCGTTGGCAGCCTTTTTGCGGGCCAGAACCCTGTTGGCCAAGCGAGACACCGCTGGTGCGAGAAAAAGCTTTGAGCGGGCGTTGACGATTGATCCGTCCTATTTTCCGGCAGTGGCCAGCCTGGCCGCAATGGACATGGCCGACAAGAAGCCTGAGGATGCCAAGAAGCGATTTGAGGCGGTGCTGGCAAAAGACCCTAAAAATGGCCAGGCATGGTTGGCGCTGGCTGAACTCGCGGCACGGTCGGGGGCTGCAAAAGACGAGGTGGCCAGGCTGATTGGCAAGGCCGTGGCAGCCAAGCCTGCTGACGTGGCACCGCGCCTGTTGCTGATCAACTTCCATTTGCGTAACAAGGACTTCAAGCAAGCCTCGTCGGCGGCGCAGAGTGCAGTCGCAGCGTTACCCGACAGCCCCGAGGTTCTGGATGCATTGGGTCGCACGCAACAAGCTGCCGGGGAATTGAACCAGGCCATTGCCAGTTACAACAAGCTGGCGGGCCTGCAACCGCTCTCGCCGCAGCCGCATCTGCGACTGGCGGCTGCGCACCTGGCTGAAAAAAACAAGGAGGCGGCGCGCGCCAGCCTACGCAAAGCCCTTGAAATCAAGCCCGATCTACTGCAAGCGCAGCGTGCTCTGATCGCACTCGATCTGGATGCGAAAAAATTGGGGGAGGCATTGGCGACGGCGCGAACGGTGCAGCAGCAACGACCCAAGGAGGCGGCGGGCTATGTGTTCGAAGGCGATATCAACGCCTCGCAGAAGAAATGGGACAGTGCCGCAACGGCTTATCGCGTCGGGCTGAAGCAAGTGAATTCTTCCGATCTGGCCATTAAGCTGCATTCCGTGTTGCTGGCTTCTGGCAAAGGCGCGGAAGCCGACAAGTTTTTGTCCACCTGGCAGAAGGACAACCCGAAAGATGCCGCCTTTTTGTATTACCAGGGCACCCGCGCCTTGGCGCGCAAGGACTACGGCAGCGCCGAAAAGAATTATGCGGAGGTGATCAAACTGCAACCCAATAATGCGGTTGCCTACAACAATCTCGCATGGGTGACCTCAAGACTGAACAAGGACGGTGCAGTTGCCTATGCCGAGAGGGCCAATACCCTGGCGCCCAACCAGCCAGCTTTCATGGACACGCTGGCCATGCTGCTGTCTGACAAAGGCGATTATGCGAAGGCCGTAGAGCTGCAAACCAAAGCGCTGGCGCTGCAGCCGCAAAACGCCTTGTTCAAACTCAACCTGGCCAAGATCCATATCAAAGGCGGGAAAAAAGATTTGGCCAGGAAGGAGCTGAATGAGTTGACTAAACTGGGCGACAAGTTTCCGGCGCAGGGAGAGGTTTCAACTCTCTTGACGGGTTTGTAATGCTGTCGGTTATTTTTACATTTCTCGCTGCATCCTGATTTTCAAAGAAAAATACAAATACAAATCAATGGCTTAACTCATGCGGCATGAAATATGCATAATCCAATTTATCGAAGGGCTATTAGAATTGAAACGAGTCGGTAAGATATGTTACGAATGAGGCTGGTTTATGAACCAAACTAACAAACTATCAGGGGAAGACGCCGAAATGGCAGCAGGGGTTGTAAAGGAGATGCATCCGGTTGCGTCTCCATCCCGGCGTCGGATCATCAGACTGGGTGCTTCCGCCGTGCCGGTGCTGGCCACCTTGACCAGCCAGTCGGCGCTTGCTGGTCAATGCATTTCAACGTCTGCCTGGGGATCGGACCAAATTAGCGGCAGTGCGAGCCAGGCTGCCAGGCATGCTGGGCAAGGCGTTGCTGTCACAACCGGCTGGACAATAACGGCCTGGAATTCGAGCAGCGACGGCAGTGGGACTGCGTGGGAAGCGTTCAAGAGCAAATATGGAATTAATTCAAACCCGAATTCGTTTACCTTCGCAGATCTGTATGGATACGTCGGCGGTACCTACATGCGCGACCCCTCATCTTTTGGGTTTGTCTCGACGGCCAAAGTCGCTGGTGGTCTGGGCAACAATGATGACCAGAGTTACTTCCTGGTTGCCATGCTGAACTACGCAGTCGGGGCCGAGCCGCCTACCGAGTGCGTGACCGATGCCAATTGGCTGGCGATCGTGGCAGGGACGTATCCAGCAGGCACGCCGTGGACCGTGAATCAGATTAGGCTGTACTTGCAAAATAATTATATTGTCCAAGCGTGATTGACTTGCTCGCACATTTTCCCATCCTTTAATTTGGCTCACCATCTTGATTTTGTGGTCGATAGTTGCACCAGCCAGGCTGGTCTTCGCATCATGGGACGATGATGATTTGGCGGTGGCCTACGACAAGCTTACCGGCGATACGCATTTGATTGAGGCTTCGGTCATTGAAATTCTCCGGTTGATCGAAAAATCACCCGCGTCTGCGGAGGCGATTGCGCAAGAGTTGGCTGAGTTCTTCTCCGCCGACGATCACGACAAGATACCGGAGTTAATCTCGGCAACTTTGCTAAAGTTGCGAGATATTGGACTCGTTACAGACACCCCTGATTGAAAATCTCTGAAGTTCCTTTGGCAGAGTTGGCTCGCCTGCTGCGTTGTGGCGACCTGCTGTTGCGCCTGACGCCCTTTGTGGCGCGGGTGGCCACCGACGTTCCATCTCTGGTGCGCGACATCGCCCTTATGTATGCAGACTTTGATATCTGCCCTACCGATGTCTTTGCTGATTTCCATGTTCAAGTCCGGCGCGACTCGGGTGTTCGACGCTGGATCAAGCCACAGGCGCGTTTTTCTTTCGATGGACAACCCTCTTTTACCGGCTTACCGGTCGCCCAGGCATTTGCCATGCTGGAGTGGGGGCTGAATTGGTGCGTCGCAGCGCACAGCCACCAGTATCTGGTCATCCATGCTGCAGTCATTGAAAAAAACGGCAAGGCGGTGGTGCTGCCAGCGCCACCTGGGTCGGGCAAAAGCACGCTGTGCGCTGGCTTGGTCGTGAAGGGGTGGCGTCTTCTTTCAGATGAGTTGGCGCTGTATGACCTGCAAAGTGGTTTGATTTACGGTATGGCGCGCCCCATCAGTCTGAAAAATAAATCGATCAGCATCATCAAGCGCCTTGCCCCTGATGCTGTCATGACGGCGCCAGTTCCAAACACCACCAAAGGAACCATTGCCTTGCTGCGTCCGCCTGGGTCCAGCGTGATGCGGGTCAAAGAGCCAGTGCAAGCCAGATGGATCGTTTTGCCCAATTACGTGCATGACTCGCCGCCTATCTTGGCCCCTCACAGTCGGGCACGCACCTTCATGTTGCTAGCCGAGCAATCTTTTAACTATGACATTCAGGGGCAAAGAGGTTTTGATGCGGTGGGAGCCTTGGTCGATAGTACCCAGTGTTATCAGTTCACATATAGCAGCCTCGACGATGCCCAGCAGGTTTTTAACAATTTGCTGGAGGGCCGGATCTGATGACGCCGCCGCGTGACTTGATTGTTTCCGCGCTGCTCACCCCAGCGTCGACGACACAGTTTTCAGATCAGCAATGGGATCTGCTTATTCGACAAGGGCGTCGCACGAAACTGCTGGCTCGTCTGGCGCATGCGCTAGAGCAAGCTGACTTGCTGAAAGAAGTGCCAATGGCACCACGCCTGCATCTGGCTTCTGCAATGAAATTGGCGAGCAGGCAAGAGCAATCCCTGCGTTGGGAGGTGGCATGCATTAGCAAAGAACTCGCTGATGCTGGCGTTCGGGTCACGCTGCTCAAAGGCGCTGCCTATGTCATGGCCGGGCTTGCGGCTGCGCACGGGCGGATTTTTTCGGACGTTGACATCATCGTGCCTAAAGACAGACTGGGTCGTACCGAAAGTGAATTGATGATCCATGGCTGGCAGAGCTCGCACCACGATGCGTACGACCAGCGTTATTACCGTCGCTGGATGCACGAAATTCCCCCAATGCGTCACGTCAGACGAGGCACGACGATTGATGTGCACCATACCATCCTGGCGGAAACCGCGCGGATCAAAGTCAACACAACGGCTCTGCTGGAAGGCGTGGTTGCGCTGCCAGGCCATGCCAACTTGTATGTTCTGCAGCCCGCAGACATGATGCTCCACAGTGCCACGCATCTCTTTCAGGAGGGGGATTTTGAAAAAGGATTGCGCGACCTGTTCGACCTGGATAGCTTGCTGCGTTTTTTTGGTGATACGCAGGGCTTCTGGGAGCAACTGGTGCCACGCGCGGTGAAATTGGGGTTGACACGACCTCTCTATTACGCGTTGAGGTACACCACGCTGATGCTCGATACCCCTGTACCCCGGCATGTGCTGGACGCGGCCCAAATTGGCAAGCCGTCGGCGCTGGTGACCAGGCTGATGGATGGCTGCTATTTGCGGGCTCTGCGGCCCGTGCATTCCAGTACCGGTTCATGGGGAACCTGGCTCGCACGTTTTGTACTGTATGTGCGCTCACACTGGATCAGGATGCCATTTCTCTTGCTGGCATATCATTTGGGGCGGAAGGCGCTTATTCGGCCAAAATTGCACAACGAAGAAAAATCGATTGCTGATGCTGATCTGAAGGCTTGATGGCATGGCCTCAATTTGTGTGCAAGTGTGTTGGGTAAATCGCGGCTCTTAAGTCAATCCAACGGAGACTGAAAAATGAAGTCCAAGCTGATTTTTCTTGTTCTTTCTGGCCTCTTTATTGCCGGGCCCTTGCGCGCCGACATGGCCAGCACCGTTGCCAAGTTAAAACCGTCAGTGGTCATTGTGGGTACCTACAAAAGCACAAACAGTCCGCGATTTGCGTTGAGGGGTACCGGTTTCGTCGTGGGCAAAGGAAGTACGGGAAGTGGCAATCTGGTCATCACCAATGCCCATGTCCTTCAGCAGCCAACTGGGAAGGATATGGAGGACGCATTGGTCATCCAGATCAGGGTGGACCAAAATGAACTGCAGATGCGGCCCGTGACGGTGCTCGAAGTGGACAAGCTTCATGACCTGGTTTTGCTGCGTTTTGAAGGCCCTGCGGCACCGGCGCTCAGCATGGGAGATTCCGGCTTGGTTCAAGAGGGGCAAGCCATCGCGTTCATGGGGTTCCCGATTGGGGGGGCGCTGGGTTTTTCACCCGTGACGCACCGTGGCATGATTTCTTCCATCGCCGCAGTTGCTTTGCCGACCGCATCAGCCCAACAGCTCAATCAAAAAACCATACGCAGTTTGCGCTCGGGAGGAAGTTTCGATATCTTTCAACTGGACGGAACGGCCTATCCCGGCAACAGTGGGGGTCCCTTGTTTGACCCGGAAACAGGCGAGGTGCTGGGCGTTGTGAACATGGTGTTCATCAAAGGAACCCGGGAATCGGCTTTGACTCACCCGTCTGGAATCAGCTACGCCATTCCATCCAGGTTTGTTCAGGAATTGTTGCAACGGAGCAAGTCCAACTGATCTTGGGTTGAACCGCTCAGTCCAGCAAGAATCGGCTGGCATTGTCCAGGTCTGCATCGATCATGCCGGACTTCAACACGCCGACAAGTTTTCGCCAGGGCAGATCGGGTTCAAGAAGTTTGAATCCGTAAAATCCATACGGTCCCTTGTGACTGCCACGTACGACCATGGCTTTGGTCACCGACTTTTCATCGTGCCCCAGCTGGATGATGGCTTCACCCCAAACGTTGGCGGGCAGGGGCACCTTGGAGTGCGCCAGAAAGCCATCAGCGGAAAGCTCTACCACCCGCAGGGCATAAACGTCCGTCTTTTCAGGGCCAGTGACAGAAAAACTTCCGGGGCATTTGAGTGAATACCGCTGATGCTTGCGCTGACGGGTCCGGAAGCTGGACTCGGAAAAAATCGTCGGCAGTACCGGTTTGTATTCGGGCAGGTTGTAGATGGAATGCAGCAGTCCTTTTTCTCTTTCACTCAGATTTTGAAACGTGTGCGTACATTGGTTGAAAAAATAGTCGAGCAAATCCGGCGTCATCACCGGATCATTGGTCGTGAAGTAGCGCCGACTTGGCATCATGATGTTACGCAACTTGGTCCGCAAAAAATAGCGATAGAGATTCTTGCGTTTCGGTTTCCTGCCATAAACCCGTTTGAAAATTTCAGGGGCTAGGTGCAGATCGACAGAAGCGCCCACCGCAGGTGCTCCGTTGACGAAATCGTAGTGTTCAACCGAGGTTTCCGTCAATCTTTCGAAGAACAGGAGAGACTCGTACATTTCAATCCGGTTCGGGTTGACGGCAATCACCAGATGGCGGGTATCGAAGAAAGTGGTGCAGTATTCATACATGAATTTCATCAGGGGAAACAGGATGGAACCGCCGGTTTTCCTGAATTTCTGATGCACCGCGAGCGCCGATACCTCGGCAATCCTGCCCCTTTTCTCCCGAATATCGTGCAAGTCAAAAATGGACTGCAAGGGGAAGCCGAAAACACTTTCGCGAATCAGCGAAATGGTCCCGACGACTTCGCCGTCGAACTTGGCGCACAGCGTGGTCGTGGTTGGCAGCGCATGGTAAATGGTAGCGCGCATGCCAGATGGGTCGGGCCGCATGAAACCGCTTCCAACATAGGCATCATGAAGGAGCCGGAAACACGCTTCCAGTTCTTCTTTCGTCTGCGCAATCTTGAGCACCAGGCGTTTGTCGGGTTTGGGATCGCAATCAACAAACGAGCGATACACGGCGAACCGCAAGGACCGGGGAAAGACAGAAAACGCTTTGCGAAGTGCATGGTGCAAGAATCTCTTTGCAGCTAATGCCTGGGAATTGTTCATGGAGAGGGGCAAAAACCGGGTGGCAATCTCCAGATTTTCATGAGTTGCCCCTGATTGCAAGTCGTTGACATATTTTTTTATAAGACGAATCGGATGTCCCATCGTAAAGTCATAAAAACCGCTGACGCTGTTGGTTTTGTCGCGAATTGTTATGACTGTTACCGGCGATTTTTCAAGCTTTATTCAACTGAATGCGGGCCCTGCATCATCAATGGCCGGGTGTCGAAGACAAAGCCGGAAAACCATGCCCTGGGAGTTCCACCACCAGCTTACAAATTTCAGGCTTTTCCGGCATTTGACCTGAAAAGCACCTGAGCATTTGACGGAGTAAGGCTGTTGTCGACAAAGCGCATTGGTCTGCCAGTCACGTCAGAGGAGGCGACTGCAGGCGATCATTTCAAGCGCCAGGACGGGCGGATCAGGGGCAGCGAGGGGGAAGGCCGGGCCACTGTTTCGTCAAATGGGTGGGCCGAGGTGCCGACCGACTTGAGTATGCGTTGCACATAGGCCCGGGTTTCCGGATAGGGCGGCACACCCCGGTAACGCTCGACCTTGCCTTCGCCCGCGTTGTAGGCGGCGGCCACCAGCGCCACATCGCCCTCAAAATAGGCCAGCAACCAGCGCAGATAGGTCAGGCCGCCCCGGATATTCTGGACCGCGTCGTAGGGATTTCTCACGTTGAAGCGTGCGCTGGTCTGCGGGATGAGCTGCATCAGCCCCTGGGCGTTCCTGGGTGACAGCGCCCGACTGTCGAAGTTGGATTCCGCGGCAATGATTGCCAGCGCCAGCTGCGGCTCCACCTGGTACTGGGGGGCCATTTTCGTCACCAGATCAAAAATTTTAGGCGGTGCAATCGCCCGGTAGTCCACGCTCGGCAGAGCCGCCTCAGTGGGCCGGCCCGCAGCGGTTGGCGGAGCAGGTTCGCGCATGCAGTCGGGTATTTCGGCGGCCGGAACGCCCACTACTTTCAACATGCGTTGGGCGGCTTGGAGCCCCTGCTCGGCGGCCGCTTGAAAAAAGAAAGCGGCCAAACCGTCGCTGCGCGCCACTCCGCGCCCGTTGGCGTACATCCATCCCAGGTTGTATTGCGCCTGCGCGTCGCCCAAGCGTGCGCCCTTGCAATAAAGGGTAGCGGCCAGAACAGGATTGCGCGACACACCTTCGCCATGCTCGTAAGCGACGGCCTCCAGGCGTAGTTTTGCAAGCTGGTTGCCGTCAGCGGCCCCGTCGGGCGTGGCATCTTGACCCTGCGCCGCCACGGCAGCACAGAATGCAGCCATCAACAGCGGCAAAAGGAGTGAAAAACGCAGGCGCATGATTCATATTTATCACGCAATACTCATGCCGATAGAAAATTGAAAACTCAAATACCTTTTAAATTCAATGTGTTAAATATTAACGGTGGAGTGCAAGCCGTTCGTTTGCAAAGTTTCAAGGCGTTACTGTAAATATTTTCGACATTGAGGGACCGGTTCAATTAAGTCCCGATGTGGCACCTAGCCACGCCCAAGCGGTGCGGATTGCGCCCCCGCTTTGCGCCACAGTAACAGGCCGGACAGGCCCAGGAACAGCAGCGAGCCAAATCCCCAGACCCAGGCGTAGCCAATCATATCGCCCCAAGGCACCAGCGCATAGGCCACGCCGAGAATGGCCCAGACGACGGCGATGGGAACAGTCAGCCAGAAATCTTCATTCATGTGTTTACTCCTTGAGAATCAATGACCACCGCCACCCACAGCGGTGACAGGCAGGGCTTGCATCAGCTCAAAGCCGACGGACGAGAAGGCATACATCGCGATCACAATCACCAGGATCGAAATCGGCCCGACCCAGGCCTTGAGCCCGGGTTGCACCGCGGTGCCGCCCCAGGACACCACCAGGCTGCCGGTTGATGAAGGCACGGATGAAGCGCCAGATGAAGCGCCGATCTGGCGCACCGGCCACAAGGATGCCGCAATACCGGCCGCGAAGACGCTTAGAGCG
>MERZ01000267.1:1122-2129 GCA_001770785.1 Burkholderiales bacterium RIFCSPHIGHO2_12_FULL_61_11 | reverse complement strand
GAGGTAGCCCGCCGTAATGCCCGCCGCGCCAAACACCAGCAGGCCGGCAAACGCCAGCCAGGGCATCCAGCGCAACAACTCGGGTCGCCACAGCGGACGCCCGCCGATGGCCGGCAACACGACCGACAGAGCCGCGAGCAGCGTCATGCTGACGGTACCCAGAGTGAAAAAGTGGAAGTAGCCTGGCACAAAGAAGGTGTCAGAGAGCAGCGGCGCAAGCTGCGCCTGAATCAGCACAAAGGCAAACACCAGGCCCAGGCCCATGCTCAGTACCGCCACACCCATCGCCGCCATCGCCGGGTTGCGCCAGGGCAGCAGGCGGATCCAGCCGAACAAGCCACGGCCTCCTTGGGCGCGCGCGTGAACTTCAAGCGATGCCACGATGATGAGAAAGGCGGTGAGCGTGGGCACGCTGACGAACAGCGACAAAATAGAGCCCCCGACCTGAACCACCTTGGGCAAATCCGGCTCCAGAAACATGTGGTAGAGCGAGGTCGGCGGCACAAAGATCAGGTACATCGAGAACACGATCTTCGAGAAGCGTTCGCCGAACACCGACTTGACCCCGGTCAGTGCCTGCATCAGCACGTACCAGAGAATCACTGTGGCCATCAGGGGCAGGTAATGCATGTTGTGAAACACGATGTGCCAGCGCGTGCCGTGACTGGCCGGGAAGGGCCCGATGCCCAGCGCCCACAAGACGCCCGGCGTGAAGGTGTACAAGGCGGCAAAGCCAGTCACTATCAAGAACCCGGCCCAGGCAAACAGGGCAAATCCCAGGGCACTCAGGCGATCTTGCTGACCGCGCCAGCGCGGTCGCAGCAAGGTCACGATGGCGCAGGTGGGCAGTGCCATCAGCCCCAGCGCCAGCGACAAGTAACCCAGGTTGAAGAACAGCAAGTCGCGCGGGTTGTCCATGGCCGTTTCAGGCGCGCCGTCGTAGAGCAGCGGTGTGCCAGTGAGCGAGCCGCTCATGCTCAGGGTCAAGCCGACCAGCATCAGCACGA
>MERZ01000267.1:0-1110 GCA_001770785.1 Burkholderiales bacterium RIFCSPHIGHO2_12_FULL_61_11 | reverse complement strand
GCCGCCGCGCACCAGAGCGGTGGCCAAGCCGGCGAAGATGCCAATGGCGAGCGCCAGCAAAGCCACAGTGGCCATGCTCTTGAGCAGGCGACGGTCACCCGTCGGCAGCGTTGCGAAGCGGTCGGTGTAGTTGGGGGTGTGTGTCATGGTCATGCCACCTTAATCGTTGCTTGCATCATGTCGTGAGCGGCCCCGCAATAGACAGTGCAGTTCATCAGGTAGCTCCCGGCTTGTTGAAAAGTGAGCTCGGTTTCAGTGAGTCTTCCAGGCTGAAGGCGCATCATTCGTCCCCCTTTTCCAAACTGAATGGATGCGCCATGGGTGACGTCCAGCGCCATCATCCTGAAGCGGTAGGGCTGACCCACGTCCAGGCGTAACACGTTAGGTAAGTAGTACCACCTGCCGGCCATCATCAGGACATCGATGAGCGGTTTGCCGGCCGTGGCGATAGCGGCTTCGCCGTGTTCCGCATGTGCTGCAGGTTGATCCGTTGGCATTCCCTGCATCCCTTGCATGCTGGCATGCGGATCGGCTGGCAGGCTCATGTTTTGCATGTCAGGCCCTGCGTGCGGATCAGCGGGCATTCCTTGCATGGCGGCGTGCGGATCGTCTTGGCCATTCGGTACGGCGGCGAGCCGACGCGGGTAAACGCTGCCATCGGGCATGCGGTAACGCTCGCTGAATTCAGCCGTCATGCGGCTGAATTCTTTGGAGTCTGGGCCAGCGGCTGCCGCTCCATGACCGCCACCGGCGGCGGGCGCGCCGTGCGGCTGGGCCGTATCCGGCGCCAGGGCTTCGTCGTGCGCGCCGTCAAGCCCGAGCAGTGCCAGCGGCCCGGGCGCCGCACCATAGGCAGCCCATAGTCCGTACAGACTGACGCCGCCAAAGCCGCTGGCGGCTATAAAGGCGCGTCGGGTGGTGAAGTGTTTTTTGTGGTTCATAAGGGAGTGTTGATGTCAGCAATGAAGATGCCGTGGAAATTGCGGGGATTTTCCCGCTGCCGCGCTTTCCTTTGGCATCGACTGATTCACAGTTTAGAAATTTCTTGATGTCGCGGGAATGACGGTTGCATTACATTCTTGTCATGTTCGCGTCATGCGGGTGACAGGG
>MERZ01000266.1:4896-8767 GCA_001770785.1 Burkholderiales bacterium RIFCSPHIGHO2_12_FULL_61_11 | reverse complement strand
GAATATCGTCCACAGAGGCGCTGCCTTGTGAGGGCGGCACACCGGATTTAGGGCTGGTGGATTTGCTTTTTTGCACTGATTTTTCCTCTGAATGACGGACTGCGCGAAAACGCAGGAGTTCGATACATTCTAGGAAGTCTGGATGTACTCAATTCCCTTGGTTTACCCTATGTGGATGGAATGCACCAAAATTGGAAGCACTCCGGACAGGGAGCCAGTTTAAAGGAATTGGTAGGCGCGATTGGACTCGAACCAACGACCCCCACCATGTCAAGGTGGTGCTCTAACCAGCTGAGCTACGCGCCTAAGGACTGTTCGAAGACACGATTGTAGCAGGGCAAACCGCTGGTCCTGCCCTGCTCTAAAAAATCGCTAAAAATAAATGCATTGCCCTCAGCGTCTTCGGGCTGTTCGTACCCCGGGCACCTCGGCCACGACAGCCAGAACCTGATTGAGTCGGCCCGACTGCGCAACCTCCACGGTGAAGGTCATCCACGCCGTGCCGCCACGGTTGTCCTTGACCGACTGCGTCTGCACACCGATCACGTTCATTTTCTCCTTGGTAAACACCTCGGAAATATCGCGCAGCAGCCCTTGCCGGTCGGCGGCTTCCACCGCCACATCCACCGGATAAACCGAACCGTCGGGCGTTTTTGGCGAGTTCCACGCCACCTCGATCACACGGTCAGGGCTACCACTGGCCATATTGCGGAAATTACTGCAGTCGCTTCGATGAATACTCACACCCTTGCCTTTGGTGACAAAGCCGAGAATCGCATCAGGCGGCGCGGGTTTGCAGCACTTGGCCAGTTGGGTTAACAGGGAATCGAGGCCCACCACGAGCACATTGCCCTTGCCAGCCTGGCCGGACTTGTCGGATTGGCGTGTTTTCTTGGCCAGTACGTAGTCGTCCTGCGACAACGCAGGCTCGGGCGGCCTGAGCATGTTTTCAATGGTGCGCAGGGACAACTCATCCTTGCCTACCACTTCAAACAGGTCGTCCGCTGTTTTGAAACCCAGTTGAAGCGCCAGGGCATCGAGCTTCATGGCGGTTTTGCCTTCGCGCTGGAGCAGCTTTTCAACCGCTTCACGTCCCTTTGCCACTGTTTTCTCCATGGTCAAGGCATTGAACCAGGCACGCACTTTCGATTTGGCACGATGGCTGGACAGAAAACCCAGCTCGGGATTAAGCCAGTCACGCGATGGCCCGCCCTCCTTGACCGTGATGACTTCCACCGTCTGGCCGTTTTGCAGCGGCGTATTGAGCGGCACCATGACCCCATCAATCCGCGCGCCGCGGCAGCGATGCCCCAGGTTGGTGTGGACGCTGTAGGCAAAGTCCACGGCCGTGGCGCCTTGCGGCAATTCCACAATCGCGGCATCGGGCGTCAGGACGTAAATGCGGTCTTCAAACAAGCCTTGATTCGCATCGCGCGCACGCTGCGCGGCCGGGCCCGACAGGTCGCGCTCCCACGCCAGCAATTGCCGCAGCACGGCAATCTTGGCGTCGTATTCGCTGCTGGCCGACACCCCGCCGTAGCCTTTGACGCCCGCTTCCTTGTAGGCCCAGTGCGCCGCCACGCCGTTTTCAGCATGGTCGTGCATGGCTTGCGTACGGATCTGAATTTCGATTGCCCGCCCCGCTTCATCACGCACCACCGTATGCAATGACTGGTAGCCATTGGTCTTGGGCTTGGCAATGTAGTCGTCAAACTCGCCCTCTACCGGGGTAAAGCGCGAATGCACATACCCGAGAGCCGCATAACAGCCGTTCACGTCGGCGGCAATCACGCGCAAGGCGCGGATGTCAAACACCTGTTCAAAGTCAAGCGACTTGCCGCGCATTTTCTTGACAATGCTATAGATATGTTTGGGCCTTCCCTGCACCAGCGCGGCAATGCCGTTCTGGTTCAACTCGCGTTCCAGCTGCGCGCGCAGAGCGGCCATGAAGCTCTCGCGCTCCACCCGTTTTTCATCGAGCCAACGGGCCGTTTGCCGGTAGATGTCGGGCTCCAGAAAGCGAAAGGCCAGGTCTTCCATTTCCCACTTGATCTGCCCTATCCCCAGGCGGTTGGCCAGCGGCGCAAAAACATGCAGCGATTCGTGGGCCAGCGCTCCCGGAGCGGCCTGCCTGGTGGCGGCGTAATAGCGCAAGGTCTGCAGGCGCGAGGCCAAGCGCAACATGACCACCCGCAAATCGCGCGAAAACGCCAGCAGCATCTTGCGCACGTTCTCCGTCTGCGCCGCGGGATCGTCCAGCAACTGCGCCTTGGCGTGCGCGGTGCGCGCCTGCCGCTGCACCTGAACCAGTTTGGTGGTTTCCATGGCCAACGCGGCATAGTTGGCACCGAAGGCCTTGACAATGACTTCCTGTGGTTTGTTCAAGTGCTGGCACGAATACACCAGGTAGGGGGCGGCCTGCATGGTTTCGGAGCCGCCAATCGATTTCAGGATGGCCGCCACCGCATCGGCGTGGACCAGGATGTTTTCGCCGGTGTCCAGCGTTTCGCTGGCAATCAGCGGCTCGGCAAAAGCGCGCGCGCGCGCCAATGCATGCGGCTGGTCCGGCACGCTGTCGGCGGTTGCCGTCACGATGGAGGCGGTAGGCCCTGGCGAGGCTGTTGGGGCAGCCGGGCCGCCTGCATCGTCTTGTCCGCTCGGCCCAACACCCTTGTTTTTCATGAAAACTTTAGTCAAATAATTACCAGGCATAGCCCAGCAGAAAACCCGTCACAACAGCAATCTGATCCTTGGCGATCAGCGTCGGCGCATGCCCGATACCTTCAAATTCCACCACACGGGCATGCGGACCGCGTACCGTCATCGCGTGAGCCGTCTCGGGGCTCAACAAATCCGAAAGCGCGCCGCGCAGCACCAGCGTCTCGGCCTTGATGTGGTCGTAAAGCTGCCACAGCGCGGCTTCGTCCTGTTGTGCGGACGCTTCGGTAGCCAGTTTGAAAGGCACCGCTATCGCCGGGTCGTAATGCAAGCGAAACTTGCTGTCAGCCGCGGCTGACACAGGCTTGACCATGGGACGCGACAACGCCAGCCACTCTTGCGGCGTGTGGGGACCAAAGCTTCGGGAAACCACCTGCATGGCGTCGGCCGCGTCTTGCACGGAGTTGAAATGCCCCGACTCCCCCAAGTAAGCACCAATCCGCACAATCGCCTGCCGCTGGAGGGTCGGCCCGACATCGTTCAGCACCAGCCGACGCACTGGCACTGGCAAAGGCAGATCGGGTGTGCCGCAGATCACCAGGCCGATCAAGGCGCCCATGCTGGTGCCTACCCAATCGAGCGTCGTTATCGGAGACTCGGCGTGCAGGCGGGACAGCAACACCATCATGTCCGCCACATAGGCGGGCATCTGGTAGCCCATCGAGTCTTTCAGCCAATCACTTTCGCCGCGGCCCACCACGTCGGGACAGACGACGCGAATTCCACCTGGCTGCTCCACTGCCCGCTTGCACAAGGCCTGCGCCAACCCATCAAAATCCCGTCCCTGGCGGGTCAGGCCGTGCGCGCACACCACGAGATGTCCGCTATCGGGCTTGCCCCACTGCCAATAGGCCATTCGATGCTCGCCTTCGGCATCGGGGCAGTTAACGTGGTTCAGCGTAGGTTCAGTCATGGCAGGCAGTTCGCATAAAAGGCTTGATAATGATTTCAGAAAAAATATTTTGGGGCGCACGGTTTGCTGTGCGTTGCAACTATCGTAAATCATCCGGAGAATCATCATGCTCAAAGGCAAAACAGCGCTCATCACCGGCTCCACCAGCGGTATCGGTCTGGGCATCGCCAAAGCCCTGGCTGCCCAGGGTGCCAGCATTGTCCTCAATGGCTTTGGCGATGTGGAAAGTCCCAAGGCCGA
>MERZ01000266.1:0-4861 GCA_001770785.1 Burkholderiales bacterium RIFCSPHIGHO2_12_FULL_61_11 | reverse complement strand
AGTCAAAGTGACTTATCACGGCGCCGACATGAGTAAACCCGCCGAGATTGAAGACATGATGAAGTTTGCCGCCGCCCAGTTTGGCCAGGTCGATATTCTGGTCAATAACGCGGGCATCCAGCATGTTGCCAAAATTGAAAACTTCCCGGTTGAAAAATGGGACGCCGTGATCGCCATCAACCTGAGCAGCGCTTTTCATGCGACTCGACTGGCACTACCTGCCATGCAAGCTGCCAACAACGGCAAAGGATGGGGCCGCATCATCAACCTGGCTTCGGTTCATGGGCTGGTGGCCTCCGCGGAAAAATCGGCTTATGTGGCCGCCAAGCACGGCATTGTCGGCTTGACCAAAGTCACCGCGCTCGAAAACGCCACCACCGGCGTGACCTGCAATGCCATTTGCCCAGGCTGGGTGCTCACGCCACTGGTGCAAAAGCAGGTGGATGCCAGGGCTGCGGCCGGCGGCATCACCAACGAAGTGGCCACGCAGCAACTACTGGGCGAAAAAGAGCCGTCGCTGCAATTCACCACGACTGAAGAACTGGGCGCGCTCGCCGTGTTTTTCTGCTCCCCTGCGGCCAACAACGTGCGCGGCGTGGCCTGGAACATGGATGGCGGCTGGGCCGCGCAATAAGCCGATTTTTTACAGCAAGCGGCGGACGTACTCGCCAATCGCCAGCGCGCTGGTCAGGCCTGGCGACTCGATGCCGAAGAGATTAACCAGCCCGGGCACGCCATGCTCGGCTTGACCCTGAATCAAAAAATCCCTGGTCGCCTCGCCAGGCGCCTGAATCTTGGGCCGAATGCCCGCGTAGCCCGGAGTCAAGGCGCCATCATGCAGCCCGGGCCAATATTTGCGCACCTCCGCATAAAACGCGTTGCCGCGCGCCGGGTCCACCTGCAGATCGTCCGGCGAGCTGACCCACTGCACGTCAGGGCCAAACTTGGCCTGACCCCCCAAGTCAATCGTGAGGTGAACACCCAGGCCCGCCGCTTCGGGCACGGGATAAATGAGCCGGGCAAATGGTGAGCGGCCAGACAGCGTGAAGTAATTACCCTTGGCGAAGTAACTGGGCGGCACAAAATGAGCAGCCAGCCCCACAAAACGCCGAGCCAGCGCCTGGGCATGCAGGCCCGCCGAATTGACCACGCTCCTGGCTTGCAATTGCGTGCCGTCTTTCGCTATTAACGTAATGGCCCCTTGCGCACATTCCGCTTGGGCCAATGGGCTATTGAGCACCACAAAACCGCCCGCATTCTCCAGATCACCCTGCAGCGACAGCATCAGGGCATGGCTATCGACAATGCCCGTGCTGGGTGAATGCACTGCCGCCACGCATTGAAGTTGCGGCTCCAGAGCCCTGGCTTGCTCGCGCGTGAGCAGTGCCAGGTCACGCACGCCATTGGCCGCCGCCTTGTCGATGATGCCTTGCAACTGCGCCACTTGAGCGTCGCTGGTAGCCACAATCAGCTTGCCGCAACGTCGATGGCCAATGCCGCGCGCGGCGCAGTAGTTGTAGAGCAGTTCCTTGCCCTCAACGCAGAGCCGGGCCTTGAGCGAGCCCTGGGGATAGTAAATGCCGGCATGAATGACTTCGCTGTTGCGCGAGCTGGTTCCTGTGCCTATGGCGTCAAGCGCCTCCAGCACCATCACTTCCCTGCCCTGCAAAGCCAGCGCGCGCGCCACCGCCAGCCCCACCACGCCCGCGCCAATCACCACGCAATCGAGCTGATCCATTCAAAGCCCCCGCGGGTCGGTTTTCAGCAGCACGTCAACCAGTGAGCGCAGTGTGGTCTGGAGCGGCGAGAGTTCGGGCTTCGATCCAATGCAAGCCCAATTCGGGGGCGAAGTCGTCGAGCTTTTCAACATGGGTATCCTCCGCGCTGCGCAATGCGCGTCATCTCACAGGCATGCAAGAAATCCGGCGGATAGGTGGTTCCGCGGTGAGGCGAATCGAGTACCCGCGCACGGTTTCCTGGCAGATGGGTGATGAACGGCATGACCCGACTTTAGCAGCAGGCTTTTGCCCCTCCCAAGTCACTCCTATTCAGTCGATGATCCGCCGAAAACATGTCAAATCAGGCCAGCCGCAGCCGCTGGGTATTTGGCAAAATTTCCCATTTCATACAAGTTGTTACGTCTTTTTACCCATAAACACATCGACATTTTGCCTGATCAATTTCAAAATGAACATCAAAACAATACGTGGCTTTTAGTCACAGAGTCGCCAGATTCTTTAAGGGGAGGAAATACCATGCAATCATTAACCCGAACCTTTTCAGCAACCGTTCTGGCGGTGGCTGCGCTGGTGGCTGGCGCAGGCGCGCATGCCCAAAGCAGTACCTACGCCCTCTACGGGCCGGGCTCAAGCTACCTCGGTTTCAACGCAGGCAAGTCCGACTACTCGTTCAGCAGCGGCGCCGGGGGCTTCCTTTTCGACAAGCGGGACACCGTATTCAACATTTACGGCGGCGGCTACTTCAGCAACAATTTTGGTTTTGAACTGGGCTTCCTCGACTTCGGCAAGATCGCCCGCGCGGGCGGAACCACCAAGGCGGAAGGCTTCAACCTGAGCCTGGTCGGCAAAATGCCTTTATCCCCATCTTTCAACCTGCTGGGCAGATTGGGAACGACCTATGGCCGAACCGACATTTCTTCCGATCCCGCGTCCGGCGTCCTGCCGGGCACCGAGAGCGGCTTCGGCGTGTCCTATGGTCTGGGCGCTGAATATGTGTTCAACCCCAATTGGTCGGCCGTGCTGCAGTACGACGGGCATGAGCTGAAATTCGTGGGCAGTGGCCGCGACCGCGTCAACGCAGCCACCCTAGGCTTTCGCTACCGGTTTTAATCCGCTGCAACGGCCACGGCGCCTTTCCGGCTATTTCATTTGAACCGAGCCGCTCACGCTGACCAGCACCGTGCTTTTGCCAGCCTCCACCGAGACAGGGGCGTCCGACATTTCGGCCTTGGCCTGTGTGGCCATCATGCGGGGACGGGGCGTATAGCCTTGGTCGCTGGCAGTCACAGCGACTTCGCGCAGGGTGTAGCTGCCAAAACCAAAACCTTTGGCGATCTCGCCCGCTTTGGCGCGGAAGCGCTCGATCGCCAGGGTTTGCGCTTCACTCTCCACCCTGGCGCGCTGCTCGCGGCTCAAGGCAAAGGCGACATTGCCCAAGGTCAAAGTCTGGATTTTGCCGGCCGTGCTGGTGATGCGAGGAAAATCCTTGCCTTCCAGTACCAGCTCGGTGGAGCCTTGCCAGCCATTGATCTTGCCGTCCTTGCCGTAGCGCGGATACAGACTGAAATTGCCAGTGCGCACCTCCATTTGGCCAGGGGCCGCAGCCTGCTTGGCCTGGGCCAGCGCGCTATCGAGTGCCTGCTTGAGCTGGCTTTGAACGGTGCCCGCATCCGTGCCGTCGCGCGTGGTGTTCATTGAAATGCTGAGCAGGTCTTGCTGCACCTCGACCGAGCCGCTGGCCGACAGCTGGGCCACATTTTGCACCGGCTCACGCGGCATTGTTTGAGCGAAAATACCTGTAGCCCCTGCCAATATGGCGAAAGCAGCTATTAATTTTGTAGTACGCATGATGTTGTTTACCTTTCCGGCAACAAGTAGCCATCACCGTCCCGAAGCCCGTGACGCGGATCTAACAATGGATGGCGAAGCCTGCATTTTGCGTGCTGTTTCGCCGCAGCGACATCCACAACGCGAAAGCAGGACTCAAGATAGGGCCGTTTGGCCATTTGGCTCCTGGCAAATCAGCTTGACGTCGGCCTGCTTTGTCAAGCCATCTCCGTCGCAATGGTCTGGCGTCCACCCGCAAATGCCGGATTTGACAGCAAAAAACTGGACCGGCACGGCGGCATGGGTGCCTACCGCGGACAGCCAAAACGCGCAAATGGCCATGATTTTCAGCGGCGTCGTCAGGACACGTTCCTTGTTTCAGAGAGTCCAGTACTTGGCATTACCAAACCATAGCAGCATTTGATTTTTCTCCAAAGCAAGCAAGCGGCATACCACTCTAATTACCACTTGCACCCATTGGGAAGTTTTGTAACAGTTTGTCAAAGTGACTGAAAAAAGAGACATTCTGAAAATTCAGCGCTCAAAATGGCGCTGTTACAAATTACAAGACTACTATGACTTCAGTTCAAACCACTGCCCGCGCCGACAAAATCCTGATTCTTGACGACGACGCCCGTATTCGCGACCTGCTGCGCCGCTACCTGGCCCAGGAAGGTTTTGATGTCATCCTCGCCGAAGATAGCAAGGCGCTGAACCGCATCATGCTGCGGGACGCCGTCGACCTGATCGTGCTGGACCTGATGATGCCCGGCGAAGACGGTCTTTCAATTTGCCGCCGCCTGCGCGCCGCCAACGACCGCACGCCCATCATCATGCTGACCGCCAAGGGCGAGGATGTGGACCGTATCGTTGGTCTGGAAGTCGGTGCCGACGATTACCTGGCCAAGCCTTTCAACCCGCGTGAACTGCTGGCCCGCATTCACGCCGTGCTGCGCCGCCGACCCACGGCCGAGGTTCCGGGCGCGCCGTCCAGTGACCAGGAAGTGGTTACTTTCGGGGCCTTTTCATTTGACATGGGCCTTCGCACGCTGCACAAAAATGGCGAAGAGCTTCCTCTGACCACCGGCGAATTTGCCATGCTCAAAACTCTGGTGCGCCACCCGCGCCAGCCGCTTTCCCGCGAAAAACTGGCGCAACTGGCGCGTGGCCGCGAGTTCGAGCCCTTTGACCGCAGCCTGGACGTGCAGGTGTCGCGCCTGCGCAAACTTATTGAGACGGATGCGGCCGTGCCACGCTACATTCAGACTGTGTGGGGCGTTGGCTATGTCTTTGTA
>MERZ01000265.1 GCA_001770785.1 Burkholderiales bacterium RIFCSPHIGHO2_12_FULL_61_11 | reverse complement strand
GCTATCTGATGGGCCGATATGGTGGAGTCCCGTTCATCAATAGCGCGTTCGGGCTGAAACACTGATGGCCCGCGATAACTCGCCCAAGGTACGCCAACAGAAAGAGCTGGCACGCAAGCATGGCCGTCGCGCCAGCCATGACCGCATTCTCATCGTTTCAGAAGGGCGCAAGACCGAGCCTTTGTATTTCACCGAGATACGGGCCTTTTACCGATTGCATACAGCCAGCGTCGAGGTGCGGCATTGCGAACTAGGAACTGCGCCAATCCAAGTCGTCCGCTATGCACATCAGCTATTTCTGAACGGTGATAAACACAAACGCATCCAAGCAAAAGCGTTCGAACAGGTGTATGCCGTATTCGACAGAGATGATCACGACAGCTACCTCGAAGCCCTAGAGCTTGCCGCGTCTCTGGATGGCAAGCTAAGAAATGACGCCAAGCAACCAGTGACCTTCAAAGCTATCGCCTCAGTGCCTAGCTTCGAATTATGGCTGCTCCTCCACTTCGAGAATATCCAGGCCCCGCTCCACCGTGACGATGTAATGCGTCGTCTCCGACAGCACATCCCAGGTTATGAGAAAGGCGCAGGGCATGCTTTTTCCACCACGCGTGAGCACTTGCTAGTCGCCCTTCAACGAGCAGAGCAGCTTGCAGAGCAGTTCAATGCCTATACAGATCCAGAGCCTTACACCGCCATTGCGGGTCTTGTTAAGGTTCTGATCAGTCTCACCAGCTAAGTCGATAAGCGCATCTGCACCCAGGCAGTGGCTGCGCATCAACTGATCAACGGTTTGAGGTGATCCAGGGCAAGTCGCTGGCGGCGCATAGGGTTATGCTGCCGGCCGGGCGCAACCCGTGGCGCTCGGTGGTCAGCGCATTAGTTGCTATCCTGCTGCGCACTGCTGGCCCAGTTGAACTTCACTGCCAACGAGGCGTCCCGGATGCGCGAAGACAACAGCGAAGCTGCGCTGTTCGAAATATTCCCCTGGAACAA
>MERZ01000264.1 GCA_001770785.1 Burkholderiales bacterium RIFCSPHIGHO2_12_FULL_61_11 | reverse complement strand
GCAAGTTTTTGAGTATTCGCTGCTACTTGGCTGCGATCCCTCCCGACGGACTTCATTACTTGGCCCAAGTTGGCGGTGGAAAACTCGTTCCTCTGCGATGGCGATTTGCTTTTCCTTACAAGGTGGGCAAGCGTTCGAAGTGGTCGAAGCGCGGGAATGGATGCAGCTCCGTTACTTCAAGCTCGTTGACGAGCGCTGCGGACATGCCATCGCGTAGCCACTTGCACATGTCAGCAAGCTGCTCCGGCGAACCCTGCAGCATCACCTCTACCGCCCCGTCCATGCGGTTACGGACCCAGCCGCTGATGCCCATCGCCTGGGCGCGGCGCACGCAAGCTTCCCGATAACCGATGCCTTGCACACGACCGCATAGCCGCACCAGCCAAGTCTCAATCGTCCGATCTTTGTCGCGAGAATCCATGCGCAGCCCCTTGCATGTGGATGTTCCTACGAGAACGCTTAATGAACTGTTTCCGCTTAATTAGTGCCTGACTCGAAAACCCTTTTCTCCCGATAGTGGACGGGCGTTTGAATCCAGGTCAAGGTGAATCAGTAAAGTCCGTACGGGCCTGATGTTCCTGTGCGCTCACAGCATCTCATCGGGGGCAAACGGCCCGATCAGCTTGAGCAGCAGGTTCAGGCCAAGGCTGGCGTCGGGTTCGGTGGTGGAGTCTTTCAGCCCGGAACCCTGCGGTGCACGCCAGAGCAGTTGTTCGCCGATTCGCTCGACGTGCCAGGCACCGCTTGCCAGCGCGGGCTCTATCATGCGGGTCGCCTCCGCAGACAAGGCGCGGTTGCGGATGACGATGGCGACCTCGCTATTTTGCAGTTTGGAGCGCAAATCCAGGTTCATCGAACCGACCACCAGCAGGCGATTGTCGATCACGACCACCTTGGCATGCAGGCTGGCGCGCGAGGCGCCCATGGAGGAGGGGTCGCCAGACCCGCTGACTGAGCCGAAGGTCCGGATGGAGCCCTTTTGTTCAGCGTGCATTTCATACAGTTCAATGCCCATGGCCAACAGCGCTTTGCGGTAGCGGGCATAACCTACATGGGCGGCAGGGGCGTCGTTGGAGGCCAGTGAATTGGTCAGCACGCGCACGCGCACGCCGCGTTGCCGGAGATCGGCAAACTGGCTCATCATGCGCTGGCCGGGCACAAAGTAGGGTGAGACGATCAGCAGCTCGTTTTTGGCCTGCGACATGAGTTGCAGCAGTCCATCGACGGCGCTGTCCTCCGATTCTTCCACGCTGTCGGCATCGGCAGCAATTTTGGACGGTTTATCCACCAGTATCACGGACGGCGCCCAGGTCCAGGTAAACAGGCGCAGGTTGGTCGAGTCGGGCAGTGCCGGGAGGGTGGTGGTAACGCCGCTTGGTGACGTGATGGTGCGCTCGCTGGTTGTTTTGTTGGGTGCGTTGGGGAGGCTGGGCGCCGTTGATGCGGTTTGCGTGGCGCTGGCCGACACGACAGGACCTGTCGGGCTGCCGGCTTCGGCCTCCGCAATGTGGGGCGGGCGCTTGAGGGCTTCAATTTCTTCAACCGTCATCAGCGACTGCACCGGATACGCCAGGGGGTTGTTCCAGTACTGATCAAAGCTGCGCGACAGGTCGCGCACGATGCGGCCGACCGCCAGCAGGTCGATGTCGACAAAGTTGGTGCCTTCGCTCTGGCCGAAGTAGGTTTCGCCCAAGTTGCGGCCGCCCACAATGGCCACTGCGTTGTCGGCCGCAAAAATTTTGTTGTGCATGCGTCGCTGCATGCGCGCCACGTCCTTGAGGTTGCTGAGAATGCGAACAAACATCGATCCGCGCCCCCCCGGAATCGGGTTGAACAGGCGCAGTTCGATATTTTTTTCAAAAGCCAGCTTCAATACCTGGGCATTCTTGCCAGAGGTGTTGAAATCGTCCAGCAGGATGCGGATGCGGACGCCGCGGTGGGCGGCCTCGCGCAGGGCTTGAAACAGGCGCTCGGTGGTGTCGTCGGCAAAAATGGCGTAGTACTGAATGTCCAGCGTTTTCTGCGCGGCCTTGATCAGCGTCATGCGGCTGGTAAAGGCCAGCTCTGCGCTGTCAGCGAGTGCGAAGCCGGAGTCGTTGCGGGTGCCCGCAGTGGCAGCATGGGCGGCCACCGCCTGGCCCAGCCGGGTCTCCGAGGGATTGGCCAGCGCCTCGGAAACAGGTCGTTCGACCTCGCTGGGCAAGGATGTGCAGGCCGTGGCCCACAGACCCAAAAGCAGCAGGCATAGCCACCGGAGCTTGCCTGAGCGGCGGAGTGCTGGCGAGGCAAAAGAAAAAGCGATGCGCCGCGCGGCAGTGGTGATGGGCATGATGCAAGCCACTTTAGCGTAAGGCACGCGGTTTTGAACCCTCAATGCCTGGCCGCTCTGGCTCTTTTCGATGTAGGCGTCCGGCTTGAAAACGTCGCTAGGCGGACTGGGACCGCTCAGGACGACAAGGTTTCCCAGCGCTGCAGCGCCGTCATCAGTTCATTCTCTAGCTGGGTATTGCGCGCAATGAGCTCCCCCGCCCGCTTGGCATCGCGCGTGTAAAGTGTGCCGTCGTAAAGCTCCTGCTCAATCGCTTTTTGCTGCGATTCGAGTTGCTGGATCAGCGCTGGCAGAGCGTCGAGCTCACGCTGCTCTTTGTAGCTCAGTTTCTTTTTTAATAGCTGCTCACGCCCGTCCTTATTGGGCTCAGCACTGTTTCTATTTAAATTCTTGGTGCTGGAGGCGGCTGCAGGGGTTTTGCCGCTGCCGGTGATTTGCGCCGCCCGCTTCGATTGGGTCAGCCAGTCTGTCACGCCGCCTTCATACTCGCGCCAGAAGCCGGGGTTCGCGGGCGTGCCCTCGTAGGCGATGGTGCTGGTGACCACGTTGTCAAGAAAGCGCCGGTCGTGGCTGACCAGAAACACCGTGCCTTCGTAGTTTTGCAGCAGATCTTCCAGCAACTCCAGCGTGTCGATGTCCAGGTCGTTGGTCGGCTCGTCGAGCACCAGCACGTTGGCGGGGCGCGCAAACAGGCGCGCCAGCAGCAGGCGGTTGCGCTCGCCACCCGACAGCGTGCGGACCGGCGAGTTGGCACGCGCGGGCGAGAATAAAAAGTCCGTCAAATAGCTCTTGACGTGTTTTTTCTGGCCATTGATTTCGACCCACTCGCTGCCCGGGCTGATGAAGTCTTCGAGTGTGGAATCCAGGTCCAGGGCGTCGCGCATTTGGTCAAAGTAGGCCACCTGCAGATTGGCCCCCAGGCGGATTTTGCCGGGTGGCAGCGTCACGTCGGGTTGCAGTTCGCCCAGAATGAGTTTGAGCAATGTGGTTTTGCCCGCGCCATTGGGCCCGAGCAGGCCGACCTTGTCGCCGCGCAGCAGGGTACCGCTGAAGCCGTTGACGACGATTGATGCCGCGCCGGGATGACCAAAGCTTTTCGACACATTGGTGAGCTCGGCCACGATCTTGCCGCTTTTCTCACCGCTGGAAAGGTCCAGGTTGACGCGTCCCACGGCGTCGCGCCGGGCGCTGCGTTTTTCCCGAAGCGACTCGAGTCGGCCGATGCGCGCCACGCTGCGGGTACGCCGCGCTTCCACGCCTTTGCGAATCCACACCTCTTCCTGCGCCAGCAACTTGTCGGCCTTTGCGTTGATCACGGCCTCCTGCGCCATCTGATCTTCTTTTTGAATCAGGTATTGGGCAAAGTTGCCAGGGTAACTGCGCAGCTTGCCGCGGTCCAGCTCAACGATGGTGGTGGCGACCTGGTCCAGAAAAGCCCGGTCGTGGGTGATGGTGATGATGCTGCCATTGAAATTGATCAGCAACTCTTCCAGCCAGGCAATCGAGTCCAGGTCCAGGTGATTGGTTGGCTCGTCGAGCAGCAGCACGTCGGGTTTGGCGACCAGCGCCTGCGCCAGCGCGACGCGTTTTTTGGTGCCGCCTGACAGCGAGCCGACGATGGCATCCTTGTCCAGATGCAGGCGGTGCAGCGTTTCTTCGACGCGCTGCTCCCAGTTCCAGCCGTCCAGCGCCTCGATTTCAGACTGCAGCGTGTCCAGGTCGGTATGCTCGTCGGCTGCCAGGTATTGCTCAACCACATGCTTGGTCCTTGCCAGTCCGGCGCTGGCAGCAATGAAAACGGTAGCGTGCGGGTCCAGACTCGGCTCTTGCGGCACGTAGGCAATGCGCAGGTTTTGCTGCAGTTGCAAGGTGCCGTCGTCGGGCTTGTCAAGGCCCGCCAGAATCTTGAGCAAGGACGACTTACCCGTGCCGTTGCGGCCAATCAGGCCAATGCGTTCGTTGGTTTCAAGTGAAAAATCTGCGTGGTCCAGCAGCGCGACGTGCCCAAAAGCGAGTTGGGCGTCCAAAAGGGTAATGAGTGCCATATAGGTTAGGGATTATCCGGCTGTGGGTGTTGACAGTTGTTTTCCAGGGTTTGCTCAAGTGTCGCAGCCGGGTGCCCCGGGGCGATCAACGCCATGCTGCCCCGTGGGTCGGGGAGCATTGAGAGATGCGAATGCAGCGGGTTTCGAGCGTGATGCTGTCGCTCGCGTCGGCTGCAGCCAAGGCGTTGCCGGGTTGTCAGCGAGTCTCGCAGGAGGGGGCTGACGCAAGCAGGGTGACCCTCAAGGGTGGCTCCAAACGTTTTTCTTCAAAACTCTTTGCGCAGCTGCCGAGAACGGTGCTATGATTTGCGGCTCTGCTGATGGCGAAGCGGCTCGCAAGAGCGACAAGTGACCCATCAGGAGGTGAAAAAAACTTCAAAATAATTTGACCCGGGCTAAAAACCCGGTATATAATTCGAAGCTCAGCTGATCACAGCTAACGACG
>MERZ01000263.1 GCA_001770785.1 Burkholderiales bacterium RIFCSPHIGHO2_12_FULL_61_11 | reverse complement strand
GGCCTGGCCCACATTGGAGGTGCCATAGCGCCCGATGGGGATGTTCTGGTCATCCGGCAGGATGCTGGGCATGCTGCTGACCCACAGCTGTTCGTCGCCGGCTTGGGCCAAGGTGCGGTAGACGAACTGGTGGATCTGCGTCAGCTCGGCCAGGGCCGCGGGCGCACTGCGGTGGGCGCCCGTGACCAGCTCGATCTGGGATTCGCTGAAGTCGGTGGTGATGCTGGGGCTGGCCAGGGCCGAGCCCAGCGCGGCCGGGTGGGGCGTCAACGCCAGGTGGCCATCGGGGTGGACGCGCAGGCTTTCTTTTTCGATGCCTCGGCGGATGCCTTTCAAGCGCTCGGGCGAGAGCGTACGCAAGCGTTCATCAAAGCTGGTCACGCTCGGTCTCCTGAATCGTGTTGGACGCGAAGGTACCAGAGTTGGCAAAAACCTGCTGGCGGTGCGTTCGCGGCATATGGGTGTGCCCAAATGTTCTGATTAAAGCGAGAAAAGTCGCGTACTTTACGGTGTCGGTCAGGCCATTTCGTTCCATAGTTGCACAAGCATGGCCGACCTGTCTGTGAACACCAATGTGCCTCATTATCAAGAAGCCCGCCGGGCGCACGATTTGCGCTGATTTTCTGAAGAACGCCTGGGAACGCAATTTCCATGGCTGGGGTGGTTTCTTCGTGCAGAACGGCGAGGTGGTTTGGTCGCGCGGCTTGGCATTTGACGAGCTGGTGGAGTACAACCGCCGCTTGCCTGCCCATGTCGAGGCCTGCATTCACCTGCGCAAGGCCACCTATGGCGAGGTGAACCACGACATGGCGCACCCCTACACGGTCCGCCCCGGCCTGATGCTGATGCACAACGGCAGCATCGCCCATTTGGCCCCACAAGATCCCGCTTTCAGCGACACCTCTGAGTTGGCGCGCCTGCTGGGCGATTTGCTGAAAGGCCTGTCGGACGAGCAGGCCCGCGACTTGATTCGAACCCATGCTTTTGCCCGCTTGACGGCGCCCTTGATCGAGGGATCGATGGTGGTGCTGATGGACAAGGACGGCGTGGTGCGACTGGGCCGTGATTGGCACACCGTCAAGAGTTGCGAGTGGACCGGGGCCATGACGGGCATCGAGGTGTCCAATTCGCAC
>MERZ01000262.1:5614-7278 GCA_001770785.1 Burkholderiales bacterium RIFCSPHIGHO2_12_FULL_61_11 | reverse complement strand
TGCTCCGCGTCATGATCTGCTCCACCTTCCAGCAAGGTGTTCAAGCGTGCCATCAAAGGTGCTACATGGGGCGTCAGTACACCGCCCGCATCCAGATTAGCCAGCAAATGCTGCATGGTCAGCAGCGCATGAATTTCAGCGGAAGAAAACCACATGCCGGGAAGCTGGTGTGGGCGCCCAGAATGTTGGGCAGCCTCGGACATGCGGTAGCAGCCACTCGCACGATCCCATTGAAGGGGTGCGTGCATGCGGGTACGCAGGTAGGCCAGATCGCGTATAAGCGTCGAGCGCGAAACTTCCAGCTCGGCTTGCAGATCGGCAAAGCTGACCATTTTTCGCTGGCGCAACAACTCCTCGATTTTGTAGAAGCGCTCGATCCGATCCATGTATTCCTCTGAATCTGCTTGGCTGAATTTTTATCCAGCCAGTGTATCGGCTCGCGGATCTGCAAGGCTTCGGGGAAAACCAACGCTGCGCCGGCTGCGTCAACTGCCCGGATGCGCCATTGCGCATCGGTGAACCTGTGCTTGCCGTCAGCGGCGATCATCTCCAACCGGTGAAAGTTTGTCACCAGTTGAGTGCCTTCTTTGTTGAACCTCTGCCTGCCTTGGTTCCGATATTTTCGAGCCGTCAAGTCTTCGTCCAGTAACAGCCTCTTCCCTCAGACCGTTGCATCCAAGCGCCCGTATCGCTCTTTTCTTGATAGCAACTCACGCCCTGTAGATACGGGCCATTGGAATATTCTTCTACTTTGACATCATCCCCATCACCATCGGCAACCCAGCCTTGGCCCAGGCGTTCATGCCGCCCGCCACGTTGACGGTCCTGGTGAACCCGGCTTTTTCAAGAATCTTCTGCGCCATGCCAGAACGGTTGCCAGAGCGGCAGATCAGGGCAATGGGCTTGTCTTTGCGGGCACTGAGTTCATGCAGGCGCCGTTCAAGTTGACCCAGCGGAATCAGGGTGCTGCCTGGTGCGTGGCCTTGCGTGTACCCCTACGCGACCAGCAACTCATCGCGGACAAAGTGCAAGCGGATGACTTTGGGAGACTCGCCGTCGTCAAAGTGGCAATGCACAGCGTCTTGCACAGCCACGCGCAACTCGGCCTCGGTATCGGCCTCAGTGAAGATGGACTCACCCAATGCACGGGCAGTAAAGCCACCCTCGGGAGCCTGTTCGACTACAAAAACGATTTCGTTCATTTCAATATTTTCTGGTTAGGGATACGCCCGGTACGGTCTGGACGGTATGCTCAGCAAAAAAATCCGTACCTTCAAATAAAACGGAGTATGCCTCGAAGCGGGGGCTACAGCGCCCTCTTCAATCAAGCTTCAGCATCCAAGCGCCTTCTACGCTCTGTTTTCAATAGCTTCTTGCGCCCATTGCATAAGGGCTAGAGGCCAATTTAGCTTAAAACTCCGTGGCTTTCCCGTCTCAATTCGAGGGTCGCTCCACCCCACACACCAGCGCCCCCGGATCATTGCCCGCCAGCGCGCGCTCATTCTTGGCCTGCGCCACTGCCATGTCACGCGGCAGCGCCACGCCGTTTTTCACGGCCAGCACTTCGGCCATGACGCTCACGGCAATTTCTGGCGGCGTCTTGCTGCCGATGTAAATGCCGATGGGGCCACGCAGGCGGGCCAGTGCTTCTTCGCTCATGCCAA
>MERZ01000262.1:675-5583 GCA_001770785.1 Burkholderiales bacterium RIFCSPHIGHO2_12_FULL_61_11 | reverse complement strand
GCCGCGTGGCGTTGTTTCGGCGCGAGCCGATGGCGCCGACGTAAAACGCGTCGGTGGTCAGCGCTTCCATCAGCGCCAGGTCGTCGAGCTTGGGGTCGTGCGTGAGCGCAATCACGCAACTGCGCCGATCCGGCTTGAAGGCGATGACCACGTCGTCGGGCATGTCGCTGAGCACCTTGGCGCCGGCCACCTGCCAGGCGCTGCGGTACTCTTCGCGCGGGTCGCACACGGTCACGGCAAAGCCACAAAACAGGGCCATGGTGGCGAGGTATTCGGTGAGCTGGCCGGCGCCTATGAGCAGCATGCGGTACTCGGGGCCAAAGGTGTTGACGAGTTCGCTGGCCGAAACGCTGAGCGCTGCCGGCGCCGTGGCTTCGGCAAGCGTGACCGCGCCGTCTTGCAGGCGCACGCTGCGCTGCGTCAGGCGCCCGGCTTCCAGCGCTTCAACCAGTTGCGCCAGGCTGGCGGCGTCTGGGTCATATTCGAGCAGCAGCTCCAGCGTACCGCCGCAGGGCAGGCCAAAGCGGTGGGCTTCGTCTGCCGTCACGCCGTATTTGACGAAGGCGGGCGGGCCTGAGGGGATTTTTTTGCTCACGCCGCCCTCGGTGGCCGCCGACGCGTAGGCTTGCGTGTGCTGGTCAATCAGGTCGTCTTCGATGCAGCCGCCCGATACCGAGCCAACCACCGCGCCGTCTTCACGCAGCGCCATGATGGAGCCAACCGGCCGCGGCGACGAGCCCCAGGTGCGCACCACGGTGGCCAGCAAGGCGCGCTGGCCGGCAGCGCGCCAGTCGCGCAGGGTGCGCAGCACCATGGCATCAAGGTTTTCCATCTGCTTTCCTTTCGCTGTTTGGCTACTGCCCGAGCGTCTGCCAGGCAAGCAGCGCCAGCACCGCAGCGGCGGCGATCCAGGCCCATGCCGGAAGGCCCAGCAGCCGGGTACGGGTTGGCGCTTCGCTGACATCGCCCATCACCATTTTTGCAGGATAACTCTCGGGGTGCTGGCGCTGCATTTCTTCGTCAAAGCGCTTGAAAAAATCTTCGGCCATGGACTTGGCCGCGCCGTCAATCAGCCGCTGCCCAAGCTGCGCGATCTTGCCGCCGACCGAGGCCTGCGCGGTGTAAGCCAGTTCGCAGCCATCGGCATTGGGCGCGAGCGTGACGGCGGCGCTGCCTTTGCCAAAACCGGCCACGCCGCCCTGCCCTTCAAATGACAGCTTGTAGCTCGCTGGCGGGTTGATCTCGCTCAGCGCAATCTTGCCGGTGAATCTGGCCGCGACCGGTCCGACTTTCAGCGCCATGGCGATGCTGTACTGGTTTTCACCGCTGGCCTCAACCTTGTCGCAGCCGGGGATGCAGACCTTGAGCACGACGGGGTCGTTCAGCGCATCCCAGGCTTGTTGCTGTGTGATGGCCAGCTGGCGGCTTCCTTGCATGTCCATGGTGCTTTCCTTTTCCGGTGCTTGGTTCTTGGATCCGTTCGGGCTGAGCCGACTGTCCTGAGCTCCGTCGAAGGGGTCGAAGCCTTTCGACAAGCTCAAGGCGAACGGTAAAGGCTACTTTTTCATCAGCGCGGCCAGGCTGGCCGCCAGTTCCTCGAGCTTGGCCAGATTGTGTACCGCCAGCATGCCGTGCGCGTAGCCATGCAGCACGGCCGCGCCGCGCGCCAGCGGCGCGTAGCCATCAAAACGCAGCAGCGGGTTAAGCCACAGCAGGCGGCGGCTGCGGCGGCGCAGCCAGGCCAGCTCTTGCGCCAGTTCGGCCGGCTCGCCGGTGTCCAGGCCGTCGGTGATGATCAGCACCATGGTGCGGCGACCGACCAGCCTGCGCGCATGGCGCTGGCGCAAGCTGGCCAGCGCCGCACCCAACCGGGTGCCGCCGGCAAAATCGGCAATTGCCAGACTGGCATGGGCCAGCATCTCGTCGGTATCGGCCTGGCGAAAGGCCGGGGTCAAATCGGTCAGGTGCATGCCAAAGGCAAACACATCGCGCTGCGGATGGCGCCGCGTGGCCGCATGCAAAAAGGCCAGCAGCAAGCGGGCGTAGCGCTCCATCGAGCCCGACACATCCACCAGCACCAGCAGGGGCAAGGCCTGCTCGCGCCGCGCAAGGCGCGGCAGTTGCATCAGCTCGCCGCAGGTAGCGGCGGCCCGGTGCATCACGCCCGGCCAGTGGATGCGCGCGCCGGCGGCGGCGGGGTGGCTGCGGCGCGCGGCAAAGTGCGGCAAAGGCAGCTTGATGTCGCGCGCCAGGCGTTCAACCAGGCGGTATTCGGTGGCCGACAGCGCATTGAAGTCTGCGTGCTGCAGGCGCTCGATGTCGCTGGCCGTCATGGCGGCGTCAAACTCGACTTTCTGGTCTTCGGCAGCGGGCCTGGCCTGCTGGCCGAAGGTTTTTTGCGGCGCCAGCGCTTCGCGCACGCGCGGGCGGCGCTTGCTCGCCTCGGCCTTGCCTTCGGCGCTGGGCAGCAGTTGCGCCAGCAGCTTGTTGGCGACTTTCGGGTCCTGAAAATACACGTCGAACAGTTCACGAAAAACCAGGCGGTCTTGTTCGCGGCTGACCATGACGGCTTCAAAGGCCGCGCTCAGGTCTTCTTTTTCGCTGATGCCGACGGCCAACGCGGCTTCCTTGGCCAATGCGATGCGCTGGCTATCCACTTTGACGCCGGCGCGGCGCAGCGCGCGGCCAAAACCGGCGATGTTGTCGGCCAGTTTGCCCGCTCTGGCGTCACCTAAAAGCATGGGGAGCCCTCACCCTAGCCCTCTCCCAGAGGGAGAGGGAATAAGACCGGGGAAAGCAGGCTGTTGACTCCCTCTCCCTCTGGGAGAGGGCTGGGGTGAGGGCGCGCATGTCAAGCCCCCTCTTCGGGCTTGAGCAACTCCACCGCCAGCTCGTGCGTGAGCGCGGCCACGTCTTCGCGCTGCTTGAACAAAATGCCCACGGTATCGGCGACGACTTCCGGGTCCACCACCAGCGTATCGAGCGCGACCAGCGCCCTGGCCCACTCCACGCTTTCGGCAATGCCGGGCGCGCGCTGAAAAGCATTGCCAAACGGCGAGCGGCGCAGCCGGTCAACAAAGTCGGCGACCTGGGCCGAGAGCTGTTCGCCGGCCTCGGGCACCTGGGCGCGCACAATCGCCAGCTCGCGCTCGCGGTCGGGGTAATCGAGCCAGTGGTAAAGGCAGCGGCGCTTGACGGCGTCATTGAGCTCGCGCGTGCGGTTGCTGGTGAGAATGGTGACGGGCGTGACTTCGGCGCGCACGGTGCCAATTTCCGGAATGCTGACCTGGTACTCGCCCAGGTACTCCAGCAAAAAAGCTTCAAAGGGCTCGTCGGCCCGGTCCACTTCGTCGATCAGCAGCACCGCGCCCGGCGCGGGCGTTTGCAGCGCCTGCAGCAGCGGGCGGCGAATCAGGTAACGGTGCTGATAGACCTCGCGCTCGATGTCGCCCGCTTCGCCGTGGCCTTCGGCGGCGCGCATGTGCAGCAACTGGGCGGCGTAGTTCCACTCGTACAGGGCTTCGCGCTGCTCCAGCCCGTCGTAACACTGCAGGCGAATCAATTGCCGCTGCAACGCCAGCGCCAGCGCCTTGGCCAGCTCGGTTTTGCCCACGCCGGGCTCGCCTTCGAGCAGCAGCGGGCGCTGCAGTTTCAGCGCCAGAAAGACGGCCGTGGCAAGGCGCCGGTCAGCAAAGTAGCCGGTGCGGCGCAGCGCCTCGGTCAGCGCATCAATGCTCGGAAAGGGGGCCATCGGATTCCGTCTATTTATTAAATGCTATGTTTTTAATAGCTACTAACGCGTTGTATGTGGGCTGGATGACTAAAATGCTTAAGAAAATGTAACTGCTCAGGCGCCGGGGAAGCCCTCACTCTAACCCGCTCCCAAAGGGCGAGGGAATAAGACCGGACTTGCCCCCTCTCCCTCTGGGAGAGGGCGGGGGTGAGGGCCAGCGCAGACCGGAAACCCGATAAGAAAAACCGCCGCTCAGCCCAGCGCCTTGGCGACGCCGCGCTGGGCCTGCACGCTGATCAGGTTGGCGCGGTAAGCGGCCGTGGCATGGATGTCGCTGTTGAGCTCTGTCGCATCAATCTTGACGGCTGCGGCGGCCTGCGGCGTGAAGCTCTTGCTCAGGGCCGCTTCCAGCCCCTTGTGGCGGAACACGCCGTTGGCCGCGCCGGTCACGGCCACGCGGACAGCGGCGTCAAACTGCGCAATAAACACGCCGACCAGCGCGAAGCGCGAAGCGGGCTGCTTGAACTTCATGTAGGCGGCGTTCCTGGGGATGGGAAAACTGATGGCGGTAATCAGCTCGCCTTCGTTCAGCGCGGTGGCAAACATGCCCAGAAAAAAGTCGTCGGCGGCAATCTTGCGCGCGGTGGTGTGAATGCTTGCGCCCAGCGCCAGCACCGCGGCGGGGTAGCAGGCGGCGGGGTCGTTGTTGGCGACCGAGCCGCCGAGCGTGCCCATGGCGCGCACCTGGCGGTCGCCGATGTGCGCCGCCAGCTCGGCCAGCGCGGGCAAGGCGACTTTCAGTTCGGCATTGGCGGCAACGTCGGCGTGGCGCGTCATGGCGCCAATCACAAAGGCATTGCCTTCGCGCCTGATGCCGCTGAGCTCCTTGATGCCGCTCAGATCAGCCAACTGGTCGGGGCTGGAGAGGCGCTGCTTCATTGACGCCAGCAGGGTCTGGCCGCCAGCCAGGGCTTTGGCGCCGTCGAGGGTGAGCTGCGCAGCGGCAGCCAGGGTGGTGGGGCGTTCCAGGGTGAATGCATACATGGTGGTGTCTCCTTGGAAGGGTATTTAGTGTTTGGCGGATTGAATGGCTTGCCAGACGCGGCCGGGCGAAGCGGGCATGTCGAAGTCGGTCACGCCGAGCGGCCTCAGGGCGTCGAGCACGGCGTTGATGA
>MERZ01000262.1:0-662 GCA_001770785.1 Burkholderiales bacterium RIFCSPHIGHO2_12_FULL_61_11 | reverse complement strand
CCGATGGCGCCGGCCTCGCCGCAGCCCTTGGCGCCCAGCGGGTTGTGGCTGCACGGGGTGCACAGCGTGTCAACCGTGAAGTGAGGAAAGTCGTCGGCGCGCGGCATGGCGTAGTCCATGAACGAGCCGGTCAGCAACTGGCCCGATTCTTCGTCATAGACGCAGCGCTCCAGCAGCGCCTGGCCGATGCCCTGCACCAGGCCGCCATGGACCTGGCCTTCAACAATCATCGGGTTGATGATGTTGCCAAAGTCGTCCACCGCGGTAAAGCGGTCCACCCGCACTTCGCCGGTGGCCGGGTCAATCTCGACCTCGCAGATGTAGGTGCCGGCCGGGAAGGTGAAGTTGGTCGGGTCGTAAAACGCGGTTTCGTTCAGGCCCGGCTCCAACTTGTCGAGCGGGTAGTTGTGCGGCACGTAGGCCGTCAGCGCCACCTGGCCAAAGGTGACTTTCTTGTCGGTGCCCTTGATGGTGAATTCGCCGTTGGCAAATTCCACATCGGCTTCGCTCGCTTCCATCAGGTGCGCGGCGATCTTTTTGGCCTTGGCTTCTATCTTGTCAAGCGCCTTCATGATGGCGGTGCCGCCCACGGCCAGCGAGCGTGAGCCGTAGGTGCCCATGCCGAAAGGCACGCGCCCGGTGTCGCCATGAACCACATCGAC
>MERZ01000261.1:53160-62789 GCA_001770785.1 Burkholderiales bacterium RIFCSPHIGHO2_12_FULL_61_11 | reverse complement strand
CGGCTCGATCCTGTCGGTCACCGGCCCAGCCGCCTTTCTGGGCGACCCGGAACTCAAGACCATGGAGCTGTACATCGAAGACATCAACAAAAAGGGCGGCGTACTCGGTCGCCAACTGCAACTGGTGCATTACGACGACGGCAGTGATGCCAGCAAGGCCAACGGCTTTGCCAAGCGTTTGATTGATGACGACAAGGTGGACATCATCGTCGGCGGCACCACCACCGGCTCGACCATGTCCATGGTACCGCTGGTGGAAAAAGCCAACATCCCGTTTATCTCGTTGGCCGGTGCCGTCGTCATTATCGAGCCGGTCAAAAAGTGGGTATTCAAGACGCCACACACCGACCGCATGGCCGCCGAAAAGGTGTTCGAGGACATGAAGAAACGCGGCCTGACCAAAGTGGCCCTGTTCTCCGAGACCAGCGGCTTTGGCCAGTCCGGCAAGAAGGAAGCGATGGCGGTGGCCGCCCGGTATGGCATTGACCTCGTTGCCAATGAAACCTACGGCCCCAAGGACACCGACACGAGCCCGCAGCTGACCAAAATCAAGAACACAGGCGGTGTGCAGGCGGTGTTTGTTATCGGTCTGGGTCAGGGCCCGGCCATCGTCACCAGGAACTACCAGCAGCTCGGCATCACGCTGCCGTTGTACCATGCCCACGGCGTCGCCTCCGAAGAGTTCATCAAGCTTGCCGGCCCTGCTGCCGAGGGCGTGCGCCTGCCCGCGGCGGCCTTGCTGGTGGCTGACAAGTTGGCCGCCAATGACCCGCAAAAACCGGTGGTTGAAGGCTATGCCAAAGCGTTTAAAGCCAGGTGGAATACCGATGTTTCAACCTTTGGTGGTCATGCTTATGACGGCCTGATGATTGCCGTCGATGCGATCAAGCGCGCGGGTGGTACGGACAAGGCCAAGGTGCGTGATGCCATCGAAGCCACCAAGGGCTTCATCGGTACCGGCGGCAAGTTCGATATGTCGGCCACCGATCACATGGGCCTGGATCTATCAGCATTCCGCATGCTTGAAATCAAGGGCGGCAACTGGACACTGGTTCAATAACCAGCCCATCCACAGCATCATGCACGCCACCCTCGTCATTGAGGGTGGCTACCGTCTGGATGAACCGCTTCCTGATGTGTTCAAGGTCACGAGCAGACATTTGATTCCGACATTTTTTACGCTACAGGAGTAAGTCACCATGTACACGCAGTCTTTCAACGTGCAGGAGGCATCGGGCCAGAAAAAAGCGCCAACGGCGGCTTCGCTTGAAAACCCGGAGTTTCAGGCCCGCTTTGATCGCAAGATTGACGCCGACGGCAAGATCGAGCCGCAAGACTGGATGCCCGAGGCCTACCGCCGGGCGTTGGTGCGCCAGATCAGCCAGCACGCCCACAGCGAGATTGTTGGCATGCTGCCCGAAGGCAACTGGATCAGCCGCGCACCGAGCCTCAAGCGCAAGGCCATCCTGATCGCCAAGGTGCAGGACGAAGGTGGCCACGGCCTGTACCTGTACAGCGCCGCCGAAACGCTGGGCACCAGCCGCGAGCAGATGCTCGCTGACCTGCACAGCGGCAAGGCCAAATACAGCTCCATCTTCAACTACCCCACGCTCAATTGGGCGGATGTGGGCGTGATCGGCTGGCTGGTGGACGGCGCGGCCATCATGAACCAGATTCCGCTGTGCCGCTGCAGCTTTGGGCCCTATGCCCGCGCCATGATCCGAGTTTGCAAGGAGGAGTCTTTTCACCAGCGTCAAGGCTATGAAGCGCTGCTGGTGATGATGCAAGGAACCGACGGGCAAAAAGCCATGGTGCAGGACGCCACTGACCGCTGGTGGTGGAAGTGCCTGGCCATGTTTGGCCCACCCGATACCGACAGTCCGCACAGTGCGCAGGCCATGCGCTGGGGCATCAAACGCATCTCCAACGACGATCTGCGTCAAAAATTCATTGACGCCACCGTGCCACAGGCCAGGGTGCTGGGCGTGACCCTGCCCGACCCTGAGCTGAAATGGAACGAGGAACGCCAGCACCACGACTACGGGCAAATTGACTGGGACGAATTCTGGAGCACCGTCAACGGCAATGGTCCCTGCAACAAGGAACGGCTGGCCACCCGCGTCAAGGCCCACCACGAGGGCCAGTGGGTGCGCGATGCCGCCCTGGCCTATGCCCGCAAACATCAAAACGTGAACCTTTGTGGGACAGACCAAGAATTGCGCAGCAATTTTGCTCTGTCCTCAACTCATTCAGGCAAGGAGGCCGCATGAACACACCCGCTTTAAGAGATTGGCCACTCTGGGAAGTTTTTGTCCGCAGCAAGCAGGGCCTGGAGCACAAGCACTGCGGCAGCCTGCACGCCGCCGATGCCCAACAGGCGCTGCAGATGGCGCGCGATGTGTACACCCGCCGCCAGGAAGGCGTGAGCATCTGGGTCGTGCCGTCGGCCAACATCACGGCCAGCGCCCCGGACGACAAGGACTCCCTGTTCGAGCCCGCCGCCGACAAAATCTACCGTCACCCCACTTTTTATGAAATTCCTGACGAAGTGGGGCACATGTGATGGCAGCGCATGCCGACTACGTGCTGCACCTGGCTGACAACGCCGTGATTCTGGGCCAGCGCAACGCGCAGTGGTGCGGCCACGGCCCGGTGCTCGAAGAAGACCTGGCACTGGCCAACAACAGCCTGGACCTGATTGGTCAGGCCAGACTGCTCTACCAGCACGTTGCCGCCCTGCGCCATGACGGCCGCACCACGGAAGACCTGCTGGCCTACTTTCGCGATGTACCGGACTTCAAAAACTACACCTTGCTGGAACTTCCCCACAGCACCGCCCTGGCTCCTACCGCCTCGGGCAATCGGGATTATGCGGTCACGATGGCGCGCAACTTTTTATACAGCGCGCTCATGGTGCTGCTCTGGGATGCACTGAAGGCATCCAAAGATCTGCAGTTGGCTGCGATCGCTGCCAAATCCCTGAAAGAAACGCAGTATCACCTGCGCCACTCGCGCGACTGGCTGCTGCGCCTGGGTGACGGCACCGATGAATCCCACGCCCGAATGCAGGCGGCAGTGGATCATTTAATGCCTTACACCCAGGAGTTCTGGACATCCAGTGCCATGGAAACTGCCGCTGCCGCTGCCGGTGTGGGCGTCGACACGCGCAACTTGCAGACGGTCTGGAACACCCTTGTCGACGACGCGCTTGCGCAGGCCACTTTGCAACGCCCCGCTGCTGGCGGCTTCGTTCCCACCGGCAAGCTGGGTGTGCACTCCGAGCACCTTGGTTTTGTGCTGGCTGAAATGCAATGCCTGGCCCGCGCCCACCCTGAAGCCGTCTGGTAACGCCCATGAGCGACGACACCACAGAGCGGCTGCCGGACGGCCCCATCGCCGAAAAACAAGTGGGTGACCCGCACCACGCGGTCTGGTCGCTGCTGGAATCGGTGACCGATCCGGAAATCCCGGTGGTGTCGCTGCGCGAAATGGGCATCTTGCGCGCGGTGCGCGAGAGCGCTGGCAGTCTGGAAGTGGTCATCACCCCCACCTACAGCGGTTGCCCGGCCATGAGCCAGATGGAAGACGACGTGAAAGCGGCGCTCGCCAAAGCCGGCGTGGCAGCGCGCGTGGTCACCCAACTCGCCCCCGCCTGGACCACCGACTGGATGACGCTGGAGGCGAGAGCCAAGCTGCGAGGCTATGGCATTGCCCCACCGCAGGCCAGTGCCTGCGCCTACCAGGGCGTCAACCTGGTGCAATTTGCGGCTCGAAAGTTGGCTTCTGAAGCCCAGCAGGCAGTCACCTGCCCGCAATGCGGCTCCAGCAACACCACCGAAACCTCGCATTTTGGCTCCACGGCATGCAAGGCACTCTACCGTTGCCTGGACTGCCTGGAACCGTTTGATTACTTCAAACCCTATTAACCCAACGCTTCAAGAGCAGCCCCACCATGTCGACAAGCTCCCGTTTTCACGATCTGCGCATCTCGCGCATCAGCCCCGAGGCGGCGGGGTCGGTGGCCATCACGCTGGCCATACCCGACGACCTGCTCGCCGCCTTTGAGTTTCAGCCGGGCCAGTTCCTGACACTGCGCGCCACCATCCATGGTGTCGATGAGCGGCGCAGTTATTCCATCTGCTGCAGCCACAGCCATCTGGCACGCCACCATGAACTGGTCGTGGGCATTCGTCCGATGGAAGGCGGCGTGTTTTCCAACTGGGCGGCCAAAGAGCTCAAGGTGGGAGACACGCTCGCCGTGATGCCGCCAGAGGGCCGCTTTGTGTCCAAGCGCCCGCATGCCTTGCACCGTGTCGGCCTTGCCGCAGGCTCGGGCATCACGCCCATCCTGTCGATCATGGCCAGCACCCTGGAAGAGCAGGCCGAATCCAGATTCACCCTGGTCTATGGCAACCGCCGAATGGGCAGCGTGATGTTCAACGAGGCGCTGCAAGACCTCAAGGACCGCTTCCCCGATCGCCTGACGCTGATTCACATCCTGTCGCGCGAGGCGCAAGAATCCGATCTCTTGCAGGGCCGTATCGACGGCGACAAGGTTCGCGCCGTCATCGACGCGCTGCTGCCTGCCGGCAGCATGGACGAAGTCTTTATCTGCGGCCCCGAAATCATGATCGAAGCCACCCAGACGGCTTTGCTGGCTGCGGGTGTCCCGGCCAGGCAGGTGCACAGTGAACGTTTTACATCGCCGACGCTGGAGGCGCTCACACCGGCCGATCGACAGGTCGCCGTGGCACACCACAAGCTGCCCGCGGGTGGAAAAATTGCGTTGACCATCGTGCTTGACGGTAAGGCCCACGAGTTGCAGATGGACCCTGAGCAGCATGTTCTTGATGCCGCACTCGCAGCGGGCCTTGACCTCCCGTACTCGTGCAAGGGAGGGGTCTGCTGCACCTGCCGCGCCAAGGTCATGGAAGGCAGCGTGCACATGGACAAGAATTTCGGACTTGAATCCTGGGAGACTGAAAAAGGTTTCGTGCTTTCATGTCAAGCCCATCCGACCAGCAACAAGCTGGTGGTGAGCTACGACGAGCGTTAATGCGGGTCAG
The DNA here is from genome assembly GCA_001770785.1 of Burkholderiales bacterium RIFCSPHIGHO2_12_FULL_61_11. Taxonomy (GTDB): domain Bacteria; phylum Pseudomonadota; class Gammaproteobacteria; order Burkholderiales; family Burkholderiaceae_C; genus Polaromonas. The sequence goes on along the minus strand of MERZ01000261.1, from coordinate 57,723 downwards.
ACCGGGTTAGCCTCGCCACTTTTTGATCTGGCCAAAGCCACAGACAATCGTGTCCGAATCGTGCCAGGATCACCCTTCCAGCGTGTCGTGCAGCGCCACCAGCGCCAGCGTCAGCTTGTGGCTGGGGTCAAGGTAAATCATCGGCAGCGACTGCTCGTGGGATTCGCGGATCTTGACGGATGAAGGCAGGTAGGGCTGCAACACGGGCAGGCCTTCTTCGATCAGCTCATCGACCAGGCGCTGCGGCAGGTTGGCGCGGGATTGAAACTGGTTGACCACGATGCCTTCGACCACCAGCGCAGGATTGTGGTCGGCCTGAATCTCCTGCACGTTTTCCAGCAGGGTATACAGCGCCCGGCGTGAAAAGTCGTCGCAATCAAACGGGATCAGGCAGCCGCGCGCGGCGATCAGGGCCGATCGGGTGTAGAAGTTCAGCGCCGGCGGCGTGTCGATGTAGATGCGGTCGAAGTCGCCGGCCAGCTGCTGCAGTGCTTCGCGCAGCTTGTAGATCTTGTGGCGAGATTCGAGCTTGGCCTGCAACTCGTCCAGTGCGGGGCTGGAGCGCATCAGCTCCAGGCCCTCATGCGGCGTGGCAACGATGAAGTCGGTGGGCGGCACGGTGCGCAGGCTGTAGCTCAAGGTGTTTTCAAAAAATCCGGCCACGCTGGGCTGGTCTTCACTCGCCTGCGGGCCCATCAGGTAAGCGCTGGAGTTACCCTGCGCGTCCAGGTCGATGACCAGGGTACGCAGGCCTTGGCTGGCACTGATGGCAGCCAGATTGCAGGTGATGGTGGACTTGCCCACCCCCCCTTTTTGATTGAAAACGACGCGTGGCATGGGGCATTCCTTGTGCTGCTGGGTTAAACCTGGGTTGAAGAGCTGATTGTGTGCCTGTGTGCCTTCTCGTGTCTTTTCCTTAATCATCATAAAAAACTGATTTAAAAAGAAATTTAATTGAATTTTCATTATGAATAGGCTTCCCTATAGTCTGGCTCATCGTCACACACCAACGGAGAACTCGCATGGACCAATCGAACCGCTACGCTGACCTCGGCCTGAAGGAAGAAGACCTGATCAAAGGCGGCCACCATATTCTGGTCGCCTACAAAATGGCGCCCAGAACGGGGCTGGGCTACCTCGAAGCGGCGGCGCACTTTGCCGCTGAATCGTCGACCGGCACCAATGTGGAAGTGTCAACCACCGACGATTTCACCAAAGGCGTCGATGCGCTGGTGTACTACATCGACGAAGCGACCGAGGACATGCGAATCGCCTACCCGCTGGACTTGTTCGACCGCAACGTCACCGACGGCCGCTTCATGCTGGTGTCCTTTCTGACGCTGGTGATCGGCAACAACCAGGGCATGGGCGACATTGCACACGCCAAGATGATTGACTTTTACATGCCCGATCGCGTCATCCAGATGTTCGATGGCCCGGGCAAGGGAATCGCCGACCTGTGGCGCATCCTTGGGCGGCCGGTGGTCAATGGCGGCTTCATTGCCGGCACCATCATCAAGCCCAAGCTGGGCCTGCGCCCCGAGCCGTTTGCGCAGGCGGCCTACCAGTTCTGGCTGGGCGGGGACTTTATCAAGAACGACGAACCGCAGGGCAACCAGGTTTTTGCGCCGATCAAGAAGACGCTGCCGCTGGTGTATGACGCGATGAAGCGCGCCCAGGACGAAACCGGCCAAGCCAAGCTGTTCTCGATGAACATCACCGCCGACGACCACTACGAAATGTGCGCCCGCGCCGACTTCGCGCTGGAAACCTTCGGCCCCGACGCCGACAAGCTGGCCTTCCTGGTGGATGGCTTCGTCGGTGGCCCGGGCATGATCACCACGGCGCGTCGCCAGTACCCCAACCAGTATCTGCACTACCACCGCGCAGGCCACGGCATGATCACCTCGCCCAGCGCCAAACGCGGCTACACCGCCTTCGTGCTGGCCAAGATGAGCCGCCTGCAAGGCGCCTCCGGCATTCATGTGGGCACCATGGGCTACGGCAAGATGGAGGGTGAAGGCGACGACAGGATCATTGCCTACATGATTGAGCGAGACGAGTGCCAGGGCCCGGTCTATTTCCAGAAATGGCATGGCATGAAGCCGACCACGCCGATCATCTCCGGCGGCATGAATGCGCTGCGCCTGCCCGGCTTTTTTGAAAACCTGGGCCACGGCAACGTCATCAACACCGCCGGAGGCGGCGCCTACGGCCATATCGACAGCCCGGCCGCCGGCGCCGTGTCGCTGCGCCAGGCCTACGAATGCTGGAAGGCCAAGGCCGACCCGATCGAGTGGGCCAGGGAGCATTCGGAATTTGCACGCGCCTTCGAGTCATTCCCGAAAGACGCCGACCTGTTGTTTCCGGGCTGGCGCGACAAGCTGGCCACGCACCGATAGTCGACCGACCAAGTCAACGAACCAGCCCGCCATGACACTTTCGACCCACCCCGCTGCCGCGCCCTACTACCAGCCTCAGGGCAACGAGGTGGCCTTGTTCGAGGCGGCCTACGCGGCCCGTCTGCCGGTGATGGTCAAGGGGCCGACGGGCTGCGGCAAGTCGCGCTTTATTGAGTACATGGCACACCGGCTGGGCCGCCCGCTGATCACCGTCGCCTGCAACGAGGACATGACAGCCTCGGACCTGGTCGGCCGCCACCTGCTGGACGCCAATGGCACGCGCTGGCAGGACGGCCCGCTGACGGTGGCGGCCCGCACGGGGGCCATTTGCTACCTCGACGAAATCGTCGAAGCGCGGCAAGACACCACGGTGGTGATTCACCCGCTGACCGACCACCGCCGCCAGTTGCCGCTGGACAAAAAGGGCGAAACCGTTCACGCCCATCCGGACTTTCAGCTGGTGATTTCCTACAACCCGGGCTACCAAAGCCTGCTGAAAGACCTGAAGCCCTCGACCAAGCAGCGCTTTACCGCCTTTGCGTTCGATTACCCCCCGGCCGCGCTCGAAGCCAAAATCGTCAGCCGGGAAACCGGGCTCGACAGCGCGCGCGCCGCGCAGCTGGTGCAGATTGCCCACGCGGCGCGTCAGCTCAAGGGTCATGGCCTGACCGAAGGCATCTCGACCCGGCTGCTGGTTTATGCCGCCCTGCTGATCAGGGGTGGCGTGGCCCCGGTTGAGGCCTGCCGCATGGCGCTGGTTCGCCCCATTACCGACGACGCCGACATTCGCCAGACGCTGGACCACACCATCGACGCCGTGTTGGGCTGAAGGCTGGCGAAAATGGTGCCCTCGCCCGAGCAACTTCAAGCCTGGCGCAAACAGCTCGATTGCAACTTTTCCGTCGTCCAGGCCGTGCTGACCGATTGCCTGTTGGAAGCCGCCCGCGTGCTTAGCCCGGCAGGTCTGGAGGCCTATCTGGACTGTGCCCGGGCCCTGGGCAAGATGGGTCGCGGCCCCGAGCCGATGCTGGCGCTGCTGCAGGAATGGCCGCAGGTTGCCACCAGCGCTGGCGAGGAAGTGCTGGCCGACGTGGCAGCACTGCTGCACGCCATGCAAAAGTCGCCCAACAGCGGCGCCATGGCGCCCCTGCTGCAAACCCTGGCCGCCGTGGCGCGTCGCCTGCAGGGGCCGGACCCGCTGCGCCACTATCTACGCACCGTGCGCGACGTGATGGCCCGCACCACCGTGTCGATCCACGGCCACCACACCACTTTTGCCAGCCCCGGCCTGCCCGAGCTGCTCGAACACGCGCCGCGGCTGCTCGGCGTGCTCACGGTAGCGGGCCTGGCGCGCTGGGCCGACTATGGCGTGCGCCACTACCAGCACCACCCCGAGCGCCAACGCGAGTACTTTGCCCTGCAATTGCCCGACAGCCGCGCCGTGCTGCAACGAGAACGCCACGGCACGCTGCTGGTGGATGTGGAACGCCAGCTCGACCTGACGCTGCGCGCGCTCTGGCAAGACCCCGTCCCCTTGCGCGCCTACGCCACCGGGCTGGATGAAGCGCCAACGCCCGCACCGTGGACCACGATTCACACCCCAAACGACAGCATTTGCCTGCCCGATGTGTATGACACGATGCCCGGCGCGAACCCGGTCAGTGGACTGGACCGCTACCGCGTGGCCCTGGCACACCTGGCCGGGCATCGGCGCTGGAGCTGTGCCCTGGTGGCCGACAACCTGAGTCCGTTGCAGCGCCTGACCGTCGAGTGCCTGGAAGACGCCCGCATCGACCACCTGCTGCTGCGCCACTATCCCGGCCTGCGTCCGCTGCTGCTGGCGCTGCACCCGCGCCCGCTAGCAGGCGCTTGCGATCCCGCTGTCACCAGCTGCCTGCGCCACCGGCTGGCGATGCTCTCGCTGGCCTTGCTCGACCCGGCGCATGGCTACGCGGATGCCGCGCTGAACGACTGCGTGGCGGCCTTTCATGCGCTGCTCGATGGCAGCGAGTCAGGCACCCAGGCCATGCAAGCGCTGGCCCTGCAGCACGCCACGCGCACCCGCCGCCAGAGCGACCAGCTCGCCCGCGTGCATTTCGACAACACCGTCATCAGCTACCGCGACGACAACCGCCACCTGTGGACCTTCATGGAAGCCGGT
>MERZ01000261.1:45625-53001 GCA_001770785.1 Burkholderiales bacterium RIFCSPHIGHO2_12_FULL_61_11 | reverse complement strand
CTGCTCAAGCCACAAAACCGAGTCCGCCTCCGCTTCCAGCAAGAAGGCAGCGAGCTCGACCTGGACGTGGCCATCCGCTCGCTGATCGACTGGCGCGCCGGTGCCCAGCCCGACCCACGCATCCTGATGAGCCACCGCAGCAACGACCGCAGCATCGCCGTGCTGGTTCTGCTGGACTTGTCGCAGTCGCTCAACGATGTCGTTCCCGGCACCGGCCAGACCCGGCTGGCGCTGAGCCAGCAGGCCGTGGCCCTATTGGCTTGGGCGATTGACCAGCTTGGCGACCCGTTCGCGCTGGCGGGCTTTCATTCCAACACCCGGCACGATGTGCGCTACCAGCACATCCTCGGCTTTGGCGAGCGCTGGGGCGATGCGGCCAAGGCGCGACTGGCTGCCCTGCAGGCGGCGTATTCCACCCGCATGGGCGCTGCCATGCGCCACGCGGCACACTATCTGGGCGGGCAAACGGCCGACAAAAAACTGCTGCTGGTATTGACCGACGGCCGCCCGTCTGACGTCGATGTGGCCGATGACCAGGCGCTGGTGGCCGACACCCGCCAGGCCGTGCAAGAGCTGGCGCAGCAAAGCATACACAGCCACTGCATCAGCCTGGACCCGCAGGCCGATGCCTATGTCCACGACATCTTTGGCAATCATGCCACGGTGGTGGACCGGGTGGAGCAACTGCCGGAGCGATTGACCCGGCTGTTTGTGAGTCTGACAAAATAAAACCGACCGCCAAGCCCGCCAATGCTGCGGGTGTCATCGACACCTGCCCGATACACCCGCAGATCCGGCAGGACTTGGTCCTGACCCTGCCTGTTGTACTGTGGACGGGCTGGCCGTTCTTCGTCCGCGGTGCGAAATCCGTGGTCACAATCGCAGCCCCAACATGTGGACCTTGCCCCGGCGCTGGCGCAGACCGATGTCGGCGTAGCCATGGCACTGGCACCGACGTAGCGATGAACAGCGCGCCCGTCACGCTGCTCAAGGGCGACTTGCGCGGCATCGCCAAGGCCCGGGCGATATCGCAGGCAACCATCGCCAGCATGAAGCAGAACCTGGCCTTCGCCTTCCTCTATCACTCCTTGGGTGTACCGATTGCTGCGGGCCTGCTCTACCCCTTCACCGGCTGGCTGCTGTCGCCCATGATCGCGGCCCTGGCCATGAGCCTGAGTTCCTTGTCGGTCATCAGCAATGCGCTAAGGCTGCGCGGAAGGCAGCCGTGAAGTCGCTGGGCGAGACCCTCTGGCATTGCTGGCCTGATCAATCAGCGCGGCAGGCCAATGCCGAATCGCTGGTTTCCAATTCCATCATGGGAAGAAGTGTCGGCGTCAGCGACTTGAGCAATTGCACCGTCAGCGCACTCGTGAACTTGTAGTTGGCCGCATAGGGCTCGGAGACGTAGGCGGTCATGGTGCCAAAGAAGCGATCGCCCATCAAAAAGACAAAGGTAGCGGAGCGGTTCACCGCGCGCGAGGAAATCAGCCGGCCGCCCGCGGCATAGACCTCGAAGCGATGGTCGCCGGTGCCGGTTTTTCCGCCCACTTCCACCGGTTTGCCATGGGCTTGCAGCAAGCCGCCCTTGAGCCGTCTGGCCGTGCCGCCCTCCACCACGCCGATGAGCGAACGGCGCACCACGTCGGTGATCGCCTCGGGCAAAAGCCGTTCGGCCGCCTGGCCACTGCTTTCAAAATGCGTTTCATAGGGCGTTCCGCGCGCAAACTCCAGGCTTTGCAGTTTTCTGAGCGGCAGCCGCATGCCCTTGTTGACGATGATCCCCATCAACTCGGCCAGCGCGGCGGGTCGGTCGCCCGAGGCGCCCAGCGCGCTGGCATAAGAGGGCGTGAGCGATTCAAATGGATAACCGAGCCGCCGCCAGTCGCGGCCAATCTCCAGAAATGCTTCGAGTTCGAGCATTTGCCGGATACGTTTGTCCTGCTTGTTCCTGTTTCTTGTCTTGAACAGCCATGCGTAGACATCCTGGCGCGCGTCGCCGCTGGCGTCCAGCGTCTGCGTCAGTGTGGCCTGCGGCTGCTGGCGCAGGAACCCGAGCAGCCACAGCTCCAGCGGGTGAACGCCGGCGATGTAACCCCGGTCAGCCAACGAGTACTTGTCCGGCCCGTACTGCACGTAGAGCGCTCTGAGCTTGCTGTCGGTCAGGCCATCGCCGGGGAATTGTTGGTGCATGAAGGCCAAGAAATGCTCTACATCCGCCTCCGGCTCGATGCTGCGAAACACCGTGGCGAGCCGAGCCGGCCGCGGACGCAGATGTTCCAGTAGCAACCGCTGCGCTTCCTGCGGCGTCTTGCCCTGGTATTTTCTGTAGAAACGGATCATGAACTGGCGGCCCTCCTTGTCGGCAAAGCGGGACAATATTGCTTGCCGCCGCGCCGCGCTCTGCGTCGGCGCTGCTTCGGAATCGGCATCGGCACTCTTGAACTTGTAATGCCGCACCACGTCGCGCATGAGCCGCACAAAAACCAGGTTCACCGATTGCTGGAAGCCCTCGCGTACGGTGATCACCTGGTAGTTTTCCGAGGCGTCGAAATTGGAGAACGTCTGCACCCCGCCCCCGGTCACAAACGCTTCCCCCGGGCTGCCCGAGTAGCGCCGCTCCATCGCGGCCTCGAGCATCGCAGGCAAGCCTTTATCCTCTGCCCGCGCCAGATAGTCGAGCGCCCAGCGGCTCAGAACGTTTTCCTTGTCAACCAATACCTCGGCGAGTTCCTTGGCCGTCATGCCGACATAACGCTGATGCAGATCGGCAATGATTTCGAGATAGGTAATCAGCGTGCGCAGCTTGGCGGTAGATCCCAGGTTGAGGCGGGCCCCCTCGTTGATGTCGAAGGGTTGATCGAAATTGTCGGTCTGCACGCGCAGCAGATTGGCGCCGCCGCGTTGCTCGAACAGCGTGAAACTGTAAATCAGCTTGCCCGTATCATCGCCGCTGCTGAGCATGTTGCGGCCATACAGTTGGGCCGCTTTGGCGTTGGCCGGTTGCTTGAGCTGGCGCAGCACGGTGGTCACCGCGCCCTGCAGCTCGCCATTCAGCGTCGTGGCCGCGCTCAGATCAAGACGGTCCAGCTCGTATAGGTGCTTGACGTCCAGCAAACCGGAAAGATGAGTGCGCAATGCGGTCACCGCCTTGCGGGTGACAAATGAAATCGCTGGCCCGCTGGTGGTCCTGTGCTGCAGCTTGAGCTTGATCGGCAACGCCGCATCGCGCAGCGCCATCGGAATAATTCCGGCTGCCGCCAGCAGCCTCAAATGGCTGTCAGTCAGCTGCGCCAGGTCCGCGGCGCCTTCGCGCAGGTAGTAGGAGGGTCGGCGTTGCGCGATCATCAGCGACAGCGCCTGTTTGAAGGCCTCCGCGCTGCGCTGCAATGGCGCACCTTCTGGCCCACCTTCCATCTCAGCTTCCGGCGCGCTGGCGTTGCCCAGCAGCGCATTGACTTCGGTGAAATCGCGCCCGTACCAGGCCCACAGTCCGTCGCCAATCCCATGAATCTCGCCATAGCCGGGCTGGGCCGCCAGCGGCACGGTATTGAGATAATCCAGCACGATCTGCTGGCGTGCTGGCAACGTGTTTTCGCCGCCCAGGTAAGCCCTGACGGATGCCGAAGCCATCTGCCGCAGTTTCTCGTGCGGCGAGGCAGTACGGCCATCAGGCGAATGACGATATTTCTCGATTTGCGTCGCCAGCGTGCTGGCGCCGGGCGCCTGGTGCGATTTGTCAAACACATGCAGCAACTGGTCGGAAAGAGCTCGGGCAAAGCGGCTCCAGTCGAACGCCGGATTATGAAGCGGATAACGCGTCGTGAGAAGGTCGCGATCCTCGATAAAAAGCAGCGAATCCACCAGCAAGCGCGGTACCGACTCAAAATCCTGATAGCTGCGTTCGGGGAAACGTTCAGCGTACAGGGATTGTCGATTGCAGTCGAGCAAATCAATGCCTGCCTGCGCCTTCTCCCGATAGGCCGGCGAGAGTCCTTTATCCGTGAGTTCGGCAAGCCGCGGCGAGATGCGCGCTTGCTGGGTCACCAGGTAATCCTGCTTCGTCAGGGACTGGGTAAAAGCAGGAATCCTGCTATAGCCGAGACGCTCGTCGTAAGGACCGGACTCAGGGAAACGGATCGATGGACTGGGACCCGGCTCGAGCTTGAACGTCAGTTCATGCCCCAACTCAGACAGAGTGCGCGCCTGCCATCGGGATGAACGCAACTCGTTCCCGACCAGTAGCACTGCCACCGCCATCAAGCCGAACAGGATGATGAGTAACAGCCACCGCCCCCAATTGCGTCGTGTCATTTTTAGAACGATCAATGTCACTTTGTCGAAAGCACCTGTTGATCAAAATAATCACCTTTTACAAGGCTTGTGTCCATTCTGGCGCAAAACGCAGCGTTTTCAAGCAAGAGTTTTTCTTGCAAATGAATCTGTTACAAATGAGCACTGCCGGCGCGTGCCTGCAAGGCGGCATCATCGAATCCGGCGCCATCAGCCGATCTGATGGTCTGTCTTTCAAGGCGTGGTAAATTGACACCCATGCTTACCCAAACCTGCACCACGCCCGAACGGAAGGGCGGATTTCCGCGGGATTGCGCAACGCTGGCCTGCGCGCTGGCGCAGCCAACATCATGAGCACCGGACGGCGCGTGCTGCTGGTCGTTGCCATCGCCGCCGCTGTGGTCGGCGCGGCGCTGCTGTGGCAGAGCCTGTCCAAGCCCGTGCCGGAGCTGCCCGCGCCGCCTCCGGCCGCAACCGTTCCGGGCGACGCCCCCACAGCCGAAGCGGCGCCCGAGCCGGCGATCAAATACCCGCTTGAAGTGCCCGCTGCGGCGACGCCGCTGGCAGCCGCCGACATTGGCGCGGCGCTCACCGAGCTCGTGGGCCGCAAGGCGCTGATGTCGTTTTTTCAGATCGACGACTTTGCGCGCCGATTTGTGGCCACCGTCGACAACCTCGGGCGATCCTACGCGCCACCCATGTTGTGGCCCGTCCATCCGACCCCCGGCCAGTTCACGGTCGAGCAACGCGGCGGTGACCCGGTCATCGGTGCCGACAACAGCCTGCGCTACACGCCGCTGGTGCTGCTGGCCGAGGCCGTTGAGACCGGGCGGGCGGTGGATTTGTACGTCCGAATGTACCCACTGCTGCAGCGGGCTTACGAGGAGCTGGGTTACCCGAAGCGCACCTTCAATGACCGGCTGATCGAGGTGGTCGACCAATTGCTCGCCACGCCCAACGCCCCCGAACAAGGCATGAAGGTCCGGCTGACCGAGGTCAAGGGGTCGATTCCATCGGTGCGTCCCTGGGTCCGCTACGAGTTCGCCGACCCGGCACTCGAATCGCTGTCAGCGGGGCAGAAAATCCTGCTGCGCGTCGGGCCGGTGAACCAACGCCGGCTGAAGGCAAGACTCGCCGCGATTCGCCAGAAAATTATGAAACGCGCGCCGCCCCGATAGCCTGCGACGAGCCGTACCTGACCACAAGTTTGAAGGCGTACAGCGGGTTGCGCGTTGGCCCCTCCTCTACGACGAAGCAGTCGGGGCGGGTCCGGCACCGATCTCGTTCATCATGCGCAGCGGAAAGACGGGCGCATCACCATGCTTGTCCGCCCCGGCATAGACCGTGACGTGCGGGAACGGAATCTCGATGTGCTGCTCGTCGAATGCGGCCTTGACCCGGCGCAGATACTCGCGCCGAACGTCCCACTGCGCCATGGGCGCCACCTTGAAGCGGCAGCGCAGCACCACCGCACTGTTGTCCAGGCGATCAACCCCGGCTATCTCGAGATCATCGAGTATCTTGGGGCCGAAAACGCTGTCGGCGCGCATCTCGCCGCCGACGGCCTTCATCACAGCCAGCACCTCGTCAACGTTCTCACGGTAAGCCACACCGACGTCAATCACGGCCTGCGCGAAAAGCCGGGTCATATTGGTCACGCTGGTGATCAGGTTGTTCGGAACAAAATGCACGTTGCCTTCGTAGTCGCGCAGCCGGACATGGCGCAGCGTGATGTCTTCCACCAGGCCCGCAAGGTCAGCGATTTTCACGATGTCACCGGTGCGGATCTGGTCCTCGAAGAGAATGAAAAATCCGGTGAAGTAGTCCTTGACCAGGCTCTGCGCCCCAAAGCCGATGGCCAGCCCTACGACGCCCGCCGCGCCAAGAATGGGCGCCAGCGAGATACCCACCTCCGCGAGCACCAGCATGACGGCGACCGCGCTGATGACCAGCGCGATCAGGTAGCGCATGACACGTCCCAGGGTCTCGGCGCGCCGGGCACCCTCGGCTCCGGCGAGACGGCTCACCACGCGCAGGCGAACGCCACGCACCACCGTCTGGAGGACGGCGATCGCCACCCAGGCGACGATCAGGATGAATACGATGCGCAACGCCGCCAGGGCGGGGCCACTCCAGAGTTCCCAATCAATGTTCTCGATGCGTCGCAATACCTCTTGCATGTCTGCTCCGTTGCGCGGACCTTGGTGCCGCAGTTTCTAAACCTGGCCTCAACTCATGTGCAGGCCATCAATCATTTTACGGTGGCTCGTTTTCAATGAATGCCCAAGGTCGAATCGTCGCCACGCCGCTTGCCAAAACCAAGATAACATCACAATCGATAAGCATCCGCCTTGCGCCTCCTGCAATCCCATCACTTACACAACAGGACGAATTCACCATGCGACTCTTACACACCATGCTGCGCGTTGGCAATTTACAGCGTTCCATTGACTTCTACACCAAGGTGCTGGGCATGAAACTGCTGCGCACGTCTGAAAACCCCGAATACAAGTACAGCCTGGCATTTGTCGGCTACGGCAGCAACCCGGAGCATGCCGAAATCGAGCTGACCTACAACCACGGCGTCGATCACTACGACATGGGCACCGCCTATGGTCATATCGCGCTGGGCGTTCCTGATGTTTATGCGGCCTGCGAGAAAATCAGGGCCGCTGGCGGCAACGTCACCCGCGAAGCCGGTCCGGTCAAGGGCGGCAGCACCGTGATTGCCTTTGTGACGGATCCCGACGGCTACAAGATCGAATTGATCCAGCGTGCCGAGGGCGCTGTGGGTACTGGCTTGCGCTAACCTGCGGGCCGTGATATCTGAAACACGCCGCAGGGCCTGGCCTTGGCTTCACTTATTGAAGGCTGATTTCCACGCGACGCGCTTCGGCATCGCTGCCGCCGTCAAGTGGTTCGGACTGTCTGATTTCAATCTGCCGCTCGGCCACGCCCAGGGTCTTCAGCGCGCTGCGCACCGCCAGCGCACGGCGCCGGGCCAGCGCGGCATTTCTGGCAGGGTCCCCGACCGGATCGTGAAACCCCGAGATCACCAGTTTGTGGCCCGACTGAGCGCCCTTGAC
>MERZ01000261.1:32591-45606 GCA_001770785.1 Burkholderiales bacterium RIFCSPHIGHO2_12_FULL_61_11 | reverse complement strand
GATGCCGCCTGCACAGCCTGAGCGGCGCTCACCGGGGCCTCTGGCGGCGGCGGCAAAGCCACGGGCGCGGCGGGAGCCGCTATCACGCCTGTCATGGAAGGGGCGACTGGTTGGCGCTGGTAAAAAGCAACCCCAATGACCAATGCAATAAGCAGTGCCACCAGGCCAAGGGCAAGTACCCCCACCCTGCCCTGCCGGCCCCCATCGTCGCCTAATAACATGACCCGACTCCCGTCACAAACACTCAGCGCATTGTAAAGTGCGCAGGTGGCAAATTCAGTAATCCCGACCCCATCACCGGCTTCACCCCTTTCACCGCGCAATCCAGCGCTCATGCTCGAGGCCGTCATGCGCGAATGGGGCGGCCAGACCGATCTGTGGATTTTTGGCTACGCCTCGCTGATCTGGCGACCCGAAATTGATTTTGCGGAAGAACGTTTTGCCACCCTGGGTGGCTACCATCGCGCGCTCAAAATGTGGAGCAACCTGAACCGGGGCACGCCGCAATGCCCGGGCCTGGTGTTTGGTCTGCTGCCCGGCGGCAGTTGCAAAGGCGTGGTGTTTCGACTGCCTCAAGGCCAGGTGGCTGCCGCACTGCCCCAGCTGTGGGCACGGGAAATGCCCAACGGCGTGTACGATCCAAAATGGCTGCGCTGCCAGAGCGCGCAGGGCGATGTCAGGGCGCTGGCCTTCACGCTTTCAAAACGCAGCCCCAGCCACACCGGAGTGCTCTCTGAAGATCGCTACCGGCAGATTTTCTCAAGCGCCTGCGGGCGCTACGGCACGACCCGCGACTACGCCCAGCTGACCTACGACAAGCTGCGCACCCTAGGCATACACGACCACGCGCTCGGAAAACTGTTGCAACTGGTCAAAGTTTGAGCAAGCGCGCTGCCCACATCCGCCAGGCGTGGGGTTCAGTCAAATACTTGCGCCTCGGCCAGCCGTGCACCCGCCGCATCCTTGGCCGCCAGTTGCGGCTGGGCCTGCAAGGGCCACTGCACGCCCACGGCCGGGTCGTTCCAGAGCAAACTGCGCTCAAACTCGGGATACCAGTAGTCGGTGGTCTTGTACAAAAACTCGGCCGAGTCGCTGGTCACCACAAAGCCGTGGGCAAAACCGGGCGGAATCCACAATTGGCGACGGTTGTCGGCTGACAGCAGCACTCCCTCCCATTTTCCAAACCGGGGTGAGCTGCGGCGCAGGTCAACCACCACGTCAAACACTTCGCCCTGCGTCACCCGCACCAGCTTGCCCTGGGGGTGCTCAATCTGGTAATGTAGGCCCCGCAAAACGCCCTTGACAGAGCGGCTGTGGTTGTCTTGCACAAACTGCACGTCCAGCCCGGTGGCTTGGGCAAAGTCGCGCTGGTTGAAGCTTTCAAAAAAGAAACCCCGGTCGTCGCCAAACACCTTGGGTTCGAGAATCAGCACGTCTGGCAGGGCAGTGGGGATGACGGTGTAGGGCATGGAATGTGTGCTTATTTGAGGCTCTCTTGAAATTTGAGTGGGTAAGCTTTGGCCATTGTGATCAACCTTGAACAACCAATCCATGACTGCCAAGCTGTTTGAATCTGCCCTGGGGATCACTGATCCGTGGTTTGTTGCATCGGTTGAGTTTGATGAAGGCGCCAAGACCTTGACGGTACTGATCGACTTCAAGGTGGGCAGTCGCTTTGTGGTCTCTGGTCATGAGGGTGCGCATCCGGTGCATGACACGGTGACCAAGACCTACCGGCACCTGAACTTCTTTCAGCACGAGTGCCATCTGCAAGTACGCACACCTCGCGTGAAGTTGCCCAACGGCTCGGTGCGCCTGGTCGAACCTGACTTTGCTGGACGGCTCAATGGCTTCACGTTGTTGTTTGAGGCATTCATCCTGATGCTGTCTGGACAGATGCCGTTTGCCGCTGTGTCGCGCATTGTGGGCGAGTCGCCGCACCGGGTGTTGGCGGTGTGTGAAAAGTATGTGGAGATGGCCTGCGGCCTGGCTGATCACTCGGATGTCACGGCACTTGCCATTGATGAGACCTCGCGTGCCAGAGGCCACAGCTACGTCACCCTGGCCGCTGATGCGGATGCCAGACGCGTTTTGTTCGTGACTGAAGGGCGCGATGCCAAGACCATTGGACAGTTGGCCGATTACCTGGGGGAGCATGGTTGCCCGGCAGGGAACATCACCCAAACCAGCATCGACATGTCGCCCGCTTTCATCTCGGGGGTCACCAAACATTTGCCCAACGCTCGGATTACGTTTGACAAGTTTCACATCATTGGACACGCCAGCACGGCGGTCGACAAGATGCGCGGGATCGAGCAGAAAACGGACAAATCTCTCAAAGGCATGCGCTGGACTTTGCTCAAAGACACCGCCAAACTCAAACCCGAGGCGGCCGCTGATCTGGATGCCCTGATTGCCAAGATGGCCGTCAAACGAACGGCACGAGCGTGGTCCTACAAGGAGCAGTTGCGGGAGATCCTGGAGCGCAAGCAGATCAACGTGGTGCGTGCCATGTTGGAGCACTGGTGTAATTGCGTGATGCGCTCCAAGGTCGAGCCTATGAAGGAGGTCGCCAAAATGATCCGCACTCATCTCGAGGGGATCGTGGCTTGGGCACAGACGCGCCAGACTAATGGATTTCTGGAGGCCATCAACGGTTTGTTCCAGGCATCCAAGCGCCGTGCTCGTGGGTTCACACGTATCGCAACGATCAGGACGGTCATCTTCTTGATCGCCGGCAAGCTCGACTTCCACGCCATCAACCCTCATGCTGGGCAACCCACTTGAAATTCATTAGAGCCTTATTTGATGAGGCCAAGCAAATACTTGCCATAGCCATTCTTGGCCAGCGGTGCCGCCAGCTTTTGCATCTGGGCGGCGTCAATCCATTTCTGGGCAAAGGCAATCTCTTCGGGGCAGCTCACCTGCAGGCCTTGGCGCTTTTGCAGCGTGGCAATGAAGCTGGCGGCTTCCAGCAGGCTGTCGTGGGTGCCGGTGTCCAGCCAGGCGTAGCCCCGGCCCATGATTTCCACATTCAGCTGGCCCAGTTCCAGATAGCGCCGGTTCACATCGGTGATTTCAAGCTCGCCCCGTGCCGAGGGCTGGATATCGGCCGCAATGTCACACACCTGGCTGTCATAAAAATACAGGCCCGTGACCGCGTAGTGACTCTTGGGCTGGCTGGGCTTTTCTTCAATGCTGATGGCGCGCTGCCGGGCATCAAACGCCACCACGCCATACCGTTCAGGATCGTGCACATGGTAGGCAAAGACGCTGGCACCAGTGGGGCGGGCGCTGGCACTGGCCAGTTGCTTGACCAAATCATGACCGTAAAAAATGTTGTCGCCCAGCACCAGTGCGCTGGGCTGGTTCGCCACAAAATCGCGGCCAATGATGAATGCCTGCGCCAGGCCTTCCGGCTTTGGCTGCACAGCATATTGCAGGTTCATGCCCCACTGGCTTCCGTCGCCCAGCAGTTGTTCAAAACGGGGGGTGTCTTGCGGCGTGCTGATGATGAGCACATCGCGCATCCCGGCCAGCATCAGGGTGCTGAGCGGGTAATAAATCATGGGCTTGTCATACACCGGCAGCAGTTGCTTGCTGATGGCCAGGGTAGCCGGGTGCAGACGACTGCCCGAGCCCCCTGCGAGGATGATGCCTTTGCGTGAGGTCATGTCTCTTCCTTCCTGTTATTTAGGTTGCTCTGATTTTTATAGCTTGCAACACAAGCTGGAAAAGGCTAGCGAGTATCTTTACATAGGCCCAGCGGGTTTCAGCACACCATGCTGCGCATGCGCCGCGCGCCACTGGCATGGCCAAAAGCGTTGGGCATAGGGCGTTGATTCGCCCATCGACATTGCCGTCCATGATGATGGCAATATGCTGGGGGGACGGATTTGACG
Source organism: Burkholderiales bacterium RIFCSPHIGHO2_12_FULL_61_11 (assembly GCA_001770785.1). Taxonomy (GTDB): domain Bacteria; phylum Pseudomonadota; class Gammaproteobacteria; order Burkholderiales; family Burkholderiaceae_C; genus Polaromonas. The sequence goes on along the minus strand of MERZ01000261.1, from coordinate 41,704 downwards.
GCGGGAACTGAACAACTTCCATGAACACACGCCAGACAGCCAAGTGCGGTGGTCGGCCGCATCAGCGCCCTCTCACCTTCAAAATCTTCAAAAAATCATCCCTGTGCCTGGTTGCCGGGTTTTTACGCACCTATGGCAACTCCTTACTGACTACGGGCACCGGGATCCAGTAGCCCGCCTGATGCTTCTATCCAAACATAAATTTTAGCAGTAGATAAGACAGTCACAAACATCAAAACCTTGGTAGCAATTCCCGATCCCTTTCGCAAAAGGGACAAACGGCCCGGCCTAATCGGTTGGGGCAGCCACAAGGGCGCTTTTTTCGGTGGCGAGAACTTTGTCGATGCGCTTGCCGTCCAGGTCAAGCACCTCAAAGCGCCAGCCCGCGCATTCGACCTGTTCGCCGGTTTTTAGCAAGCGGCCCGCCACGCTTTGCAGCAGACCCGCCACGGTGTAGTAGCGGCCCCTATCCTCCTCCGGCAGCTCCCGGATGTTGAGCCGGGCCTTGAGTTCGGACACCGGCATGACGCCGTCAATCAGCCAGCTGCCGTCGCCGCGCCGGGTCGCCCAGGCGTCGACCTGGGCATGGGGCTGCAACTCGCCGGTGATGGCTTCGAGCATGTCCAGCGGCGTCATCAGCCCCTGCACCACGCCGTATTCATCGACCACCAACACGATGCGGGTGGACTGGGCGCGCAACTGGTCGAGCAGTTCCATGCCGGTCAGTGTTTCGGGTACGAACACGGCCGGCACGGCATACACGCCAATGCGGTCTGTCACCGAAGGCGTTGCGCCCGCGCCCGCGTCCGGGCCTGCGGGCGCAGTTTGAATCTGGCCGCGCAGGGCGAGCAGCTTGGCCACATTGACAACGCCCACGACATCGTCGAGGCTGCCCCGGCAAACCGGGTACCACGAGTGGCCGGTGGTGCCTGCCTTGTCGATGGCCTGGGCCACCGTATCGGACGCATCGAGCCATTCGATGTCGGAGCGCGGCAGCATCAGCGAGGTCAACAGGCGCTCGTCGAGCAAAAACACGTTTTGCACCATCCGGTGCTCGTGCGCTTCGATCAGCCCGGCCTGCAGGCCCTCGTCCAGGCTGGCGGAAATTTCCTCTTCGGTGACGGCGCGGCTGGCGACGTTGTCAACGCGCAGCAGCTTGAGCATGGCATGGGTGCTGAGGGAGAGCAGTCTGACAAATGGCTTGGTAGCACTGGCGACCCACATCATGGGCCGCGCGACCAGCCGCGCCACGGTTTCGGGATAAATCTGGCCGATGCGCTTGGGCACCAGCTCGCCAAACACGATGGTAATGAAGGTAATGACCGTGACCACAATCGCCGTGGCGGAAATGTCGGCGGCACGCGGTAACGCGCCCAGGCCTTGTATCCAGACCGACAGGCTGCCACTGAAAGCCGCCTCGCCAATAATGCCGTTGAGCATGCCGATGGAGGTAATGCCGACCTGCACCGATGACAGGAATTGCGTCGGGTTTTCGAGCAATCCCAGCGCCGCATGCGCGCCCTTGTCCCCCGATTCAGCCATGGCGTTGAGCCGGGCCTTGCGGCTGGAAGCGAGGGCCAGCTCGGACATGGCAAAAACACCGTTGAGCAGGGTCAAAAAAACAATGAGCAGGAGGTCCATGAGTCCAGGGGGCAGAATAAACACCATGTCACTTTACTGTATCGGCGACCTGCAGGGTTGCCATAGGCCATTTCAGCGTCTGCTGGAGAAGCTGGATTTTTCCCCGAGCCGCGACACCTTGTACTTGTTGGGAGACTTGGTGAACCGTGGGCCGGACTCGCTGGGCGTGTTGCGAAGCCTGAGCGCGCTGGGCGACGCGGCGCAATGTCTGCTTGGCAACCACGACCTGCACCTGCTGGCGCTGTGGCAAGGCGTGGGCCAGCCCGGCCGCAGGGATACCGTGCAAGCCGTCTTGCAGGCACCCGACAGTCAGGCGCTGCTGGACTGGCTGCGGCATCGTGCCATGGCGCTGCAGCGCCATGGCTGGCTGATGGTGCATGCGGGCGTGCTGCCGCAATGGAGCGTCGCGCAAACCCTCGCGCTGGCCGCGGAGGTGGAACTGAAATTGCGAGGCCCTGGCTTGCGAGATTTTTTGAGCGCGATGTATGGCAACACGCCTGACCAGTGGGATGACGCACTGGAGGGCGCTGACCGGCTGCGGGTGATTGTGAATGCGCTGACGCGGCTGCGCTTTTGCACGCGCGAAGGCGTGATGGAGTTCAGCAGCAGCGAAGGCGCCAGCCATGCGCCCGCGGGCTATCTGCCGTGGTTTGAAGTGCCGGGACGGGCGACCCGGGGCACGCCCATGGCGTTTGGCCATTGGTCCACCCTGGCGGCCGACGCCAGCACGCGCACGGGCCTGCGGCACAACGCCTTGCCGCTGGACACGGGCTGCGTCTGGGGCGGTTGCCTGACGGCGGCCAGGCTGGGGGCGAAAGCTGGCGAGTTTGAACTGATCACGGTAACCTGCGAGCAGGCGCAAAAGCCTGCGTAAGCACGGGAAACCGCAGCAACGGGCTGACGACTTTTTCGCTGGTCCGGCGGAAAGAGGGCCAGTTTTTCTTGATCTTGCTCAGACCTAAAACTCCCCGATCCGGCTTACGACAACTGGACCGATGTGGGTGGTGCCTCTGGCTTGGCGCTGGCTTGGGCTGCTCGAGCCGCGGCCTCGTCTGACCAGGCGCGCGCCACGCTGGCCGACAGCAGCAGCACGGCGGATGTAAAGTAAATCCACATCAAGATAACCACCAGCGAGCCCGCCGCGCCGTAGGCTGAGACCACTGCCGCGGTTGACAGGTAAATCGCCATCAGGTATTTGCCGACTTGAAACAATATGGCGCCGCAGGCGGCCCCCATGACCAGATAGCGCAGGCCGGGCTTTGGGCCAGAACTCATTTTCATGAGGGAAACAAACAGCGCGACGCCAAAACCAAACGACACGACTTCGTTGAGCACCCAGGCTATTTTTGCAAAGGGAAAGTAACTTCCGGCCCAGTCTGATACCAGGCTTAAGAAGGTTGACACCGCCAGCGACACCAGCAGCAAAAACCCGAACGCCAGGATGTAAGCGACACCGCGCAGACGCAACGAGGCGCTACGCCACCACTTCTGGCGGGGTGCCTGGCCACTGCCCTGCCGCCACAGGCGCTCAAAGGCATCCTGCAACTCGGCAAACACTCCGGTCGCCCCGAACAGCAGCAGCGCAAAGGCGAACAGCGAAGCGACGATTCCCTCCGAGGGTTTGGTGGCACTGGAAAGCGCCTGCTCCACCACCCGCGCGCCCTGCGGGCCGATCACGCTGCGAATCTGCTCAACCAGGCTGGTTTCAAGATAACTGCGATCCAGCCACCAGCCCAGCACCGCCACCAGCAGTATCAGCAAGGGAGCCAGGCTGAGAATGCCGTAGAACGACATGGCCGCGCTCATGCGCAGGCCATCGGCATCTATCCACTGGTCAACAGCGCGCCACAACGGGCGATAAATTCTCTGCAGGGCAGAAAGCCCATGGGCCGGCAAGGCCTGCAAGCACTCGGCGAGATTGGCCATCATGCGGACAGTTTAAGACGTGCGGCGGATGAGCCGACACCAGACGTCCCCGCCAGTGCCCGTAGGCGCGCGCCGACGCGTCTCGAAAATCAGAAAAACTAACTACAGCCTTTTAAAAAAAGCCCGAAATAGCTGCAGTACTAGTTGCTGGTCTTGAACAGCGCAGCGATTTTTTTCTTGGGCTTGATGTTGCTGGAAACCGCGCTGCCCGCCGCGTTGGCCTTGGCACCCACTTCCCAGGATGGCTGATTTTCAGCGGCAGCGCCGGGCTCATAAGGCTGATCAAAAAACGGATCACGGGAGGCCGCCGGTTGGCGATGCGGCGTGTATTCGCGACGCTCACGCGGCGCACGCTGCTCGCGCGGCATGCGTGGCTCGCGTGATTCAATCGCTTCACGGGCAAGGCCATCGTTTGGCGCGTCAGGGCCTTCGCCTTCGCGGTACATGCGGCGGCCATCGTTGATGCGACCCTGCGCGATGATGCGCGGACGGTCTTCTTCAAACTCGATGGGCTCAATTTCGATTTTGCTCCCCAGCAGTTTTTCAATGTCGGACACCAGACGGGTATCGCTGCTGGCCACAAAGCTTACGGCCAGACCCGCCAAACCCGCGCGGCCGGTGCGGCCAATGCGGTGCACATAGTCTTCGGCGTTGAAGGGTACGTCGAAGTTGAACACGGCCGGCACGTCCTTGATGTCCAGGCCGCGGGCGGCCACGTCGGTGCAGACCAGCAAATCGACTTCGCCTCTCTTGAAAGACTCAAGCGCCTTCAAGCGTTCGTCCTGGCTTTTGTCGCCGTGCAGCGCCGTGGTTTTAAGGCCTTCGCGTTCCAGCGAGCGGGCCAGTCGCGCGCAGCCAAGCTTGCTGTTGACGAAGACAAAAGCCTGCTTCAACTCACGCTGCTTGAGGATTTGGTGCAAGGCGCGGCGCTTGTCGTCGGCGTTCACGCTGTAGAAATGCTGTTCCACCGTGGAAGCGGCGGCGTTGGAGCGCGCCACTTCGATCGTCACCGGGTCTTGCAGATAGCTCGACGCCAGACGCTTGATTTCAGGCGAAAAGGTGGCCGAAAAAAGCAGCGTGATGCGCTGCTTGGGCAGGTAGCTCAAAATGCGCTGCAGATCGGGCAAAAAGCCGATGTCGAGCATGCGGTCGGCTTCGTCGAGCACGACATACTCAACCTGATTGAGTACGGTATTTTTGGCCTCGATATGGTCCAGCAAGCGCCCCGGCGTGGCCACCAAAACTTCAACGCCTTTTTTGAGTTCCAGCGTTTGCGGCTTCATGTCCATGCCGCCAAACACCACGGCACTGTTGAGCTTGGTGTACTTGGCGTAGAGTTTGACCTGCTCGGCCACCTGGACCGCCAGTTCGCGGGTCGGCAGCAGCACCAGCGCTCGCACCGGGTGGCGCGCCGGCGAGGTTGAAGCGTTCTCGTGCTTCATCATGCGCTGCAGCAGAGGCAGCGCGAAAGCAGCGGTTTTGCCGGTGCCGGTTTGCGCGGCGCCCATCACGTCTCGGCCCTGCAGAACGACCGGGATGGCCTGCTCCTGGATAGGGGTCATGGATTCGTAGCCCATTTCGGCGACGGCGCGTGCCAGCGGTTCAGCCAGCGATAATTTCGAAAAAGAAGATGTCATTTAGCCCACTATTGTCGCACTGTGGATGAAACAGCCGTTCATGCCGGTCACCGGGTCCACCACGAAGCCGTGCCGTGACGTTGGGGTGGCTGTAAAAATGACCGATTCACTCACAATTCTATAGCTGCTCGCAACCATCCAGTAGGGTCAAAACCATGGTTTGTTATAAATTCTTGGCGCTGAAGGTGTCGCAAGCCCGGACGCTGCCGGTTTTCAGGCCGGTGTTGAACCAGCGCTGGCGCTGGGCGCTGCTGCCGTGGGTAAAGGTCTCGGGCACCACGGCACCGCCACTGCCGCGCTGCAGCGCGTCGTCACCGATTTTGGCGGCGGCGTTCATGGCTTCCTCGACATCGCCCTGCTCCAGAATCTGCCGGGTGTTTTGGGCGTTGTGCGCCCAAAGGCCGGCAAAGCAGTCGGCCTGCAATTCCAGCCGCACGCTGAGCGCGTTGTAGTCGACCTTGCCGACCCGGCCGCGCATCTGCTCCATCTTGTCGCTGATGCCGAGCAGGTTTTGCACATGGTGGCCGACCTCGTGCGCAATCACATAAGCCTGGGCAAAGTCGCCGGGCGCACCCAAGCGGTTTTTCAGGGTTTCATAAAACCCGAGGTCGATGTAGACCTTTTGGTCACCCGGGCAGTAAAACGGCCCCATGGCTGCCTGGCCCTGACCGCAGGCGGTTTGCGTGGCACCGCGAAATAGCACCAGGCGCGGTTCCTGATAGGATCCGCCACCCCGGGCGAAAACGTCTTTCCAGACGTCTTCGGTATCGGCCAGCACGGTAGAGACAAAGCTGGCCATGCGGTCATCGGCTGGCGGCCGATGCGCAGGCGCGTGCTGCTGCACCTGGGCCGGTGGCGAAGCGCCACTTAAGAGCCCCAGGATCGTGAGCGGGTTGATGCCGAATAGCCAGCCGCCGATGAGGGCCACCACGAGGGTGCCAATACCGATGCTGCGCCCGCCCAGCAGCCCGCCGCCATCGCCTGCGTCATCGCGCCGGTCTTGAACGTTGTCAGACTCACGATTGCCTTCCCATTTCATGATGGATTACTTGTCACAGATAGTGAGCTTGTTTGAATGCTGCTGATACGGGAGCCTCGATTCCTGGCCTGTCAGCGCCTGCGCCGACTTTTTTACTTGAGAGCCAATGATGCTGTGGAACAAAATTCAAGCCCGATGTATCCTTGAGCTATGAGCTTTTCAGCATTTCGGTCGTCGAGGTTTTTCTCGCCACGACTGCTCCTGGCCCTGCTGGTCCTGGCATTGCTGACGGCCTGCGCGACCCCGATCACGGCGAGGGTCACCCGCTTTAACCAGTGGCCCGCCGACATTGCTGGCAGCACTTTCAGCTTTCTTACTCCGGTTGAGCCGGGCCGCGAGCTGGAGCAAGCCACTTATGAAAGCCATGTACAGGCCCAGCTTGAGCAGCGTGGCTTCAAGAGCGCACCGGCTGGACAGGTGGGTCGCCTTCAGGTCGAGGTGGCAGCGGAAAGCCGCGGCGAGCAGAAGACCTATCTGACACCCGTTTATCAGGACTACCATATTTTCCTGCCGCCTTACCGCGATGCGGCGGGTCGCATCGTTCCGGGCATGTGGGTTCCCGATCCTTTTGGGCCGCGCTATGTCGGCGAGCGCCCGGTGCGTCTTAACGTGCAGATCAGCAATTTGCGGCTGCGCATTCTCGACACAAAGGGCAGCGCGCCGGGCCAGCCCCGTCCAATCTTTGAGTCGCGCGCGGTTTATGAAGGCGAAGCCATAGATCTGTCGGTGCTGGTACCTTACCTGGTTCGTGCGGTGTTTGATGAGCTTCCCGGCCAGAACGGGCAGGTACGCACCGTGCAGTTCGACCGAAAAACCGGCGCGCTGATCAGGCCATAGGCGGCAATCGCCTTACGCCTTAACGCATCACAAAAGATGCGGGCATGAAACTTTGCACCTGATGGCTCGGCATGGTGCTTTCGATGTCTGAAGTGCTGTCGGCAGCCTTGGCGATTTGCCGGGTGTCAGCCTCGCGGGACGGGCTTAGGGCGGCTCTGGCCTGTTCAATGCAGCTTTGCCGCGCGCCGCCCATGGGGCTCTGGCGGCACTGGGCCATGACGATTCGCTCGGAGGCGTCACGCCATTGCGCATTTTTTACCTGCCCATCGGCCACCAGCGCCATGGCAATCAGTTGGCACACAATCACCAAGCCAGCGGCCACGCCGAGCAAGGTCTTGCTTGAGACTTTGTCAATTTTTTGCAAATGGTCAGAAAACATGGGGAACGTCCTATTATTGAGCTTGCCCCATGCTAAGGCGACAATTCAGAAAACCATGCGCTGGCTGGCCCGTGCTCTTGTAGGATAAAAACGCATTAGATAGCTTTTACCGGCTCTCCGGCCTTGCGCCATACAGCCAGGGCATGTCCAGCAGGCGCTCGCCGAGCAGCCGCAGCGAGGCATCACGCCCCCAGCGCATGACCCCTTCAGCATGGAAAATGACGCCGTTGCGCATCGACTGCGCCTGCACGCGCGCGCAGCGCTGCCAGCGATTGAGCGCATAACGGCGCAGGCACAGCGGCACCTCTATTGCGGCTTGGCCGTCCAAAGCGAGTACCCGGCCAAGTTCAGCGGCATCTTCAATTGCCATGCCGGCACCTTGCGCCAGGTAGGGCCGCATCGGGTGCGCGGCATCGCCCAGCAAGGCGACCCGGCCCTGCGCCTGCTGCTGCGCACCCAGCATGGGAGGGCGATCGCACAGCGGCCACAAGCGCCAAGTCGCGCCAGCTTCGCTGGCCCCTTCGCTCACGGCATGAATCAGATCGCGCAGCGGCACTGACATACGCTTGAGCGCCGCTTGTAGCTCGGCCGTGTTGGCGCTGTGGTCCCAGCTTTGCAGGTCATCCTCAAGGCGACCCTGCACGATGGCCACCACGTTGAGCCACTCGCCACCGCGTACCGGGTACGCCACCACATGCAGCCTGGGGCCCAGCCAGGCCGTCACCTGCTGGCTGCGCAGGCGCTCGGGCAGACGGGTTTGCGGCAGCATGGCGCGGTAGGCCAGGTGCCCCGTCACGCGCGGCGGGCCGTCGCGCAGCAGTTGCTCGCGCACGCGGCTCCACAGGCCGTCGGCACCGATGAGCGCATCGCCCTCGACCTCCAGACCTTCGGAAGTTTTAAGGGTCACGACCTGCCCGCTGTCTGCATAGCTGGCCAGGCCGGTGTTCAACTTGAGCCGCACATTGGCGCGCCCCTGCACGGCCCCCAGCAGCAGCCCGTGCAGATCAGCGCGAGCAATGGTGGCGTAGGGCGCGCCGTACTTTTGCACGGCGCGCTCGCCCAACGGCAGCACGCCAAGCTCTCGGCCCGTGACGGCATCGCGCACCTGCAGCCGCTGCGGGAACGCCGCCACGCGCGCCAGTTCGGCCTGCAGCCCCCAGCCGTGCAGCACCCGCACGACATTGGGCCCGAGCTGGATACCTGCGCCGACCTCGGCAAAAGCCGGCGCGCGTTCAAACAGGCGAACGTCCCAGCCGGCTCGCGAAATGGACAGTGCCGCTGCCAGTCCGCCTATGCCGCCACCGGCTATCAAGACCTCTCGGCTCATGCCGCCAACAATTGCCGGAGCACGTAAGGCAAAATGCCGCCGTTGCGGTAGTAGTCCACCTCAATCGGCGTGTCCACGCGCAGGATGACCTTGACTTCCTGGCGTGACCCGTCGGCCCGCGTGATGATCAGTCTGGCTTCGCTCTGCGGCTTGAGCTCGGGATGCGGAATCACGTCAATGAACTCGGAGCCTGTGAGCTTGAGGGTCTGCCACGAATCGCCCGGCTTGAACTGCAGCGGCAGCACGCCCATGCCGACCAGGTTGCTGCGGTGAATGCGCTCAAAACTGCGTGCTACCACGGCCTTGATGCCGAGCAGCTGGGTGCCC
>MERZ01000261.1:26068-32578 GCA_001770785.1 Burkholderiales bacterium RIFCSPHIGHO2_12_FULL_61_11 | reverse complement strand
CGCGGCTCGATCCGGTGCCGTATTCCTCGCCCGCAAAAATCATCGTGGGCGTGCCTTCTTCCAGGTACTTCATGGCGGCGTCGTAAATCGGCATTTTCTCGATCACGCTTTCTGTCGTGCGGTGCGTGGGGTGAAACAGCGTGACACCGCCCTCTTCGCGCGAGCCGTCCTTGTCGGGTGGAACCATGAGGTTCTTGATGCGCACATTGGCAAAAGTGCCGCGCATCATCACGTCGTGGTTGCCGCGACGCGCGCCGTAGCTGTTGAAGTCAGCCTTTTGCACGCCATGCGCCTGCAGCCACAGGCCCGCGGGCGAGCTGGCCTGGATGGCGCCCGCTGGCGAGATATGGTCAGTGGTGATGGAGTCGCCAAACAGCGCCATGATGCGTGCTCCTTTCACGGAATTTGCATCATTTGTTCCAATGGTGGCCGTCCCGCTTGCGGCAGGAGCTTCCATTTCCATAGCAAAATGCTCGAAGAAGGGCGGCTCGGCAATGTAGGTGCTGGCGGGCCACGTGTAGGCGGTTCCGCTCACCCCCTTGATCTTTTCCCAGAGCTTGCCTGGCTCGGTCTTGATCTTGGCGTAGTTGGCCCGGAACGCCTTGCCATTCATGGCGTGCTTCATGAGCTTTTCAATCTCTTGGCTGCTGGGCCAGATGTCGCCCAGATAAACGGCCTTGCCGCCTTTGCCCTTGCCCAGCGGCTCGGTCATCAGGTCGCGCAGCACCGTACCGGCCAAGGCATAGGCCACCACCAGCGGCGGGCTGGCCAAAAAGTTGGCCTTGATATTGGGATGAATGCGCGCTTCGAAATTGCGATTGCCCGACAGCACCGCGGCGCACACGAGATCGCTCCTGTTGATAACCTCGTTGATCTCGGGCGTCAGGTCGCCCGAGTTGCCGATGCAGGTGGTGCAGCCATAGCCGGCCAGCGCAAAGCCCAGCTTCTCAAGATACGGCAGCAAGCCAGTTTGCGTGAGGTATTCGGTCACGATGCGCGAACCCGGTGCCAATGAGGTCTTGATATGCGGCGCGACCTTGAGGCCCGCCTCCACCGCTTTTTTGGCCAGCAGCCCGGCGCCCAGCAGCACGCTGGGGTTGGAGGTGTTGGTGCAACTGGTAATGGCGGCGATCAGCACGTCGCCGTTGCCCACGGTGAGCGCCGGTTTCGCCTTAGCCTTGATGTCGCACACCACCGAAGAGGGGCCGCCCACCGCCGCCAGCGCGGGCCGGTTGCTGACCATCTCCTCCACGTCACGCTTCGCGCCTGGCGCCAGCGGCGGCGCCTCGCCCGCCGACTCTCCCGCGCCGCAGTTCACCGGGTAGCGCTGCCCCAGCCGCTCGGCGCTCTGGTTAAAACCGTTCTCGGCATTGGGCTTGCTGAACAGCGCGCTGAACTGGCTGGCCACCTGGCCCAGTTCGATGCGGTCTTGCGGCCGCTTGGGGCCGGCCAGGCTGGGCGTGACATCGCCCAGGTCAAGCCGGACCACCTGCGAGTAGTCAATCTCGCCCGCCTTGGCCACGCCGAACAGGCCCTGCGCCCGGAAGTAAGCTTCAAAGGCCTCGATCTCCGCGTTGGTTCGGCCGGTGCCCCTGAAGTAGTCAATCGTCTTTTCGTCGACCGGAAACAAACCCATGGTGGCACCATATTCGGGCGCCATGTTGCCGATGGTGGCGCGGTCGGGCACGCCCAGGGAGCGCGTGCCCTCGCCAAAAAACTCGACAAACTTGCCCACCACTTTTTCACGGCGCAAGGTTTCAGTTACGCGCAGCACCAGATCGGTGGCGGTAACGCCCTCGCGCAGCCGGCCGCTCAGCTCAACACCCACCACGTCGGGCGTCAGCAGGTAAACCGGCTGGCCCAGCATGGCGGCCTCGGCTTCAATGCCGCCGACGCCCCAGCCGACCACGCCGATGCCGTTGATCATGGTGGTGTGGCTATCGGTGCCGACCAGCGTGTCGGGGTAGTAAATGTCAGCAGCGCCGTTTTTGCGCTTGTGGACACCGCGCGCCAGGTATTCCAGATTGATCTGATGCACGATGCCAAAGCCCGGCGGCACCACGCGAAACGTGTCAAAGGCCTGCATGCCCCATTTCATGAACTCGTAGCGCTCGCGGTTGCGCTGGAATTCGAGCTTCATGTTCAAATCAAACGAATTTTTCTTGCCGTAGTAATCAACCATCACGGAGTGATCCACCACCAGGTCCACCGGCACCAGCGGCTCAATCAGTTTCGGATTTTTACCGAGCCGCGCGGCCGCGCTTCGCATTGCGGCCAGGTCGACCAGCAGTGGCACGCCAGTAAAGTCCTGCAGCACCACGCGCGATACGACAAACGGGATTTCCTCGGTGCGGGCGGCGTTGGGCAGCCAGTTGGCCAGCTCGCCGACATGCGCTGCCGTGACTTTTTTGCCATCGCAGTTGCGCAGCACCGATTCGAGCACGATGCGCAGGGAAATCGGCAGACGCGCGACCTTGGGAAACTGCCTGGTCAGTGCGGGCAGGGAATAAAACTGGCCGGTCTTGCCCGAGGAAGTCTTGAAGGTTTTCAGCGTGGCGGCGAAAGCGTGAGCGGATGGTCGCGTGAGGTTGGGCGATTTGGCCATGGCAAGCTCCTTTGGTTTGATCAAGAGCCTCCATTCTGGCACTCGCAGGGTTCATCGGTCGGTTCAGCGCCGTTCTATACCCATGAGCGCGAAAAGCCATGCTTTTGTAGTGACTGACCTGCCCGAGGAGCGAGGGCAGAAACCTGTTCGCCTTGTCAGCAAATGACGACAGCGGTTTGCGCCCGCTGCTGACGGCCGGGCAACGCCGCAACCGTAGACTTGAGACTTCACGCCAAGCCTTGAAAGACGCGGAGGGCAGGCAGTGATGCAATAGCGGCATTGCTCTGCCTCGCGGACCTTACGCAAACCAACTCACACAAGTCGCTTGATCTGATGAATGCAACATTTGCGATTCTCTTCAGGAAGGACAATCATAGTTATGTTACATAGGCAGCCAACAGCAGCAGAACTGCATGCCCTTTTCAGCGCCGAAGCGGCAAAACGACCGCGCGCATCGCCAGCACTGGAGGTGAACATTACCGCTGATCTGGCGTCGGTTGACGTCATGCATCACGGGCAGAAAGTCACCATCATGCGCAACCAGAATCAGGACAACCTGGTCAATCCGGATTTTGCCAAGACTTCGCGCAAATGCCCGCCGTTCTGCATTCAGCCCAGTGAGTTGGCGCCCGGCGTAAAGACCATTGCTGAACTTGAAGTGCTGTACTTTCTCATGCAAATAAACGCTGGCGATGAGTCCATCATGGTGATTGATTCGCGTACGCCGAACTGGGTGGAAAAGGGGACCATGCCCGGCACGGTGAACATCCCCTGGGATAAACTTGACATCGGTAAATCAGGTCCGGTCAGCGTGCAGGAAATCCTGGAAAAACAATTGTGCGCAAAGTCAGAGCACGGGTTCTGGAACTTCGAAGAGGCCAAAACCCTGGTGATGTTTTGCAACGGCCCGTGGTGCGGGCAGTCATCGACCAACATCAGGGACCTGCTGAAAATCGGTTATCCGGCGCATAAGATTTTCTGGTATCGCGGCGGCATGCAGGATTGGGAAAACCTTGGGCTGACCACCGCCAAGCCGGTGAACAAATAAATTTCGTATTTACATCAATTCCACTTAAGGAGATTTCATCATGTATGGTTTCAGCATCCAGCTCGATATGCCGTTTGACGCCGCAGTAGAAAAAACCATCGAGGGCCTGAAGCAGGAAGGCTTCGGCGTACTCACCGAGATTGACGTCAAGGCCACCCTGAAAGCCAAGCTCAATATCGACAAACGCCCTTACCGCATACTCGGCGCCTGCAATCCGGCGCTGGCGAACCGCGCACTGGACGCGGAAGCCGACATTGGCCTGCTGCTGCCCTGCAATGTGGTGGTGCGTGAAGAGGCGGACGGGAAAATCACCGTCGCCTTTCTCGACCCCGACATCATGGTCAAATTGGTCAACAAGCCAGAAGTGCAAGAAGTTGCGAAAGAGGCACGTACCAAGCTGGAGCGGGTGCGCGACAGCCTGAAGGCATAGCCATACTTTGTGAGTGACTGAAACGCACACAAGTCAAAAATCTCAAAAGGAACGCAGCATGTATGGAACGGAGCACGGCGGCTGGATGTTTGGCGGTGGCGACGGTGGCTGGATGATTTTCGGCTGGCTGTGGATGATTCTCATCGGGCTGGTACCCGTCTTGCTGGTTTTTGCCCTCGTCAAGTATCTGCTCAGCAGCAAAAATTCCGGTGCCGCCAGGGAGGCACCACGCCCGACCGCGCTGGATATTCTGGACGAGGCCCATGCTCGCGGGGAGATCACCCGCGAGGAATATTTGCAAAAACGCGATGACTTGCAGAGAAAAGAGGGTAATAGCCGAGGAAAAATCTGACGGCTCGGTGGCATCGACAAGACAGCTCACAAGCGCACGGCGGACACTGTCCGTGCGATGTCCGGCAAATTTCCTACTTTCTACTTTCTACTTTTATGACACCGTAAGACCAGGAGTCCAACGTCAGTAGTTAGGCGATTCACTCACCGCTTGAGCAGCACCTTCAGTACGTTCTGCAAGCGCCTCGCGTTGCTGGCGTCAAAATTCGCTGCCAGCACTTTGGCGGCATCTTCACCCCAGGTTTCTGCCGGCGCGGGTGCGTTGCGCTTGGTCAGCAACTGCAGTTGCAGCATGCGCCGGGCACTGATGTGCTCGGCGGGTGTGGGCAGCTCGGCGGCCATTTCCAGCCGCAACAGGGCTTCAGCCGCATCTTTGCCAGCCGGTGCGCTGAGTGCCTGAACCCAGGCGCTGCGCACTGCGGGCGTGACCAGCTTGCCGAGCTCTTGCGCGCCAGGCAGTTGCGCTGGATCACGCTTTTCCCAGGCCGTGAGCAGATGAGTCAGGACTTCACCGTGCGCTTGCATGGCGATCTTTTTGAGGGCCTGATTGGCGGTTTCAAAAGCCTCGCGTTGGGCGCGGAAGGCGGCGTCGCCCAGACGCGGGCCGCGGTCTTCAAAAGCCGGACGCTCGCTAAAGCGTTCGCCACGATCACCACGGTTGTCCCGCTCAGGCCGGTAGGGCTCAAACTTGTTGTCGGTGCTGGAACGCGGGCCGCCGGGTTTGCTGCCAGGGCGCGAATCCTTGCGGTCGCCAAATTTTCCACCACGGCCGGCAGGCGCAGCTTCAGCTTTCCGCATGCCCGGGCGGTCGTCGCCGCGCATGGCCACGACGGGCTTGGCCGCAGCTTTGGGTGCGGGGGCTTGCGCAGGCTCAGCGGGCTCGGCAGCTTCAGCCGATTCAGGCGCTTCTGCCGCTTCAGCAGGAGCGGCGGCTTCAACAAGCTCAGCCGCTGCGGGCACCTCGTCTGCTATGCTTTCTGTAACTGCCTGCGCCGTTTCCTCTTGGGCTTCAGGCTTATTTTCCTCAGAAACTGGAATCGATTCGGCACTGGCCGCAGCTTCAGTCGGGGCCGCTGCCGATACGGTTGCCACGGGCACTTGCCCGCGCACAATGGCTTCGAGCGCCTTGGCGGCGGCATGAATTTGCTGCGCGTCGCCGCTGGCGGTGGCGGCCTCAACGGCCTTGGAAGCCTCCAGCACCATGCGGTCAAACTCGCCCAAGGCGGCGGCCGCTTTTTCGCGCTCCAGGGTCTTGCGCTGGAAGGCGTCGTCAATCGGCTTGCGGAAGGCGTCCCAGAGTTTTTGTTCTTGTTTGCGCTCGATCGGCACGCCCTGCGCTTCATGCTGCCAGCGCTGCTGCAAAGCCTTGACCGCATCAATGTGCAGTTGCGGCTCGGCACCCAGCACTTGCGCTTCTTCAATCATGGCTTTGCGGTGCGCCAGGCTTTCGGCACGCGCGGCCTTCAGCGGTGCATCGGCCAGATCCATCGCGGCTTTCCAGACCGGCTGGATTTCGGCAAAGGCTTTTTCGCCCAAATGGCCGGCAGCCGTCCATTTCTCCACAAACCCGTTCAGGCTGCGAATGTGATGTTTCCAGTCGGTGTTGTCTTTATTCGCTTCGGCCCAGGCCAGCACTTCATCAATCAGGACCTGCCGCTCAGCCAGCGTGGCTTCAGTTTGCTCCTTGGCCTTTTCCAGCCAGGCTTCAACGACCTTGTGGGCTTCGTTGCAGGCATCGTCAAAGCGCTTCCACAGCGCGTGGTTGGGCGTGCCGCCCTGGTCACTGGTCTTCCACTGCTCACGCATGACGCGCAGCGTCTCTTGCTGCTTGCGCCCCCCCATGGGTTTAGCCAGCAGCGCCTCGGCTTTGACGACCAGTTCCTCGCGAATCTGGTCGGCACGCCAGCGCTGCCAGCCTTCGAGCTCACCTGCGGCGGTGAGGGCCGCGTGGGCGGCCGCTTCGAGCTTGCTGTCGATGTTGCGGATGTGCTCTTTCAGTGCATGGCGCAAATCAGCGGCCACCTTGGGCGTGGCCTTGCCGTGGCCTTCGGTGACTTCATGCTCAAGTTTTAATAG
>MERZ01000261.1:18672-26051 GCA_001770785.1 Burkholderiales bacterium RIFCSPHIGHO2_12_FULL_61_11 | reverse complement strand
GGTGCCGCGGCATCAGCAGCGGCTTTCACCGCCATGGCCAGCGCGCCCTGGAACGCATCCCACACGGCCAGCAGTTGGCCACGCGAGGCGTCGAGCAGCGGCGGAAACTTGGCATCCACACTGGCCCAGTTGACATCCATCGTGATTTCGTCAGCCTGTGCCTGCCAGTGCGCTACATCGGCGCGCAAGGTATCAAGCACCGTCTCTGCGTCGCGCCACGGCTTGATGGACAGCATTTCAAGGCGCTGCGCAATCAACACGGCGGCTTCGCGCTGCACCTGGGTGCGGTGCTGCAGGTCTTCAATGGTTTTTACACGATCGGCCAGTTGCACCTTCAGGCCGACCAAGGGCTCACGGGACAAGGGCGCACCGGCTTTGGCGGCATCGCGCTGCCAGGCCAGCGCATCGGCCAGATTGAGCTTGGGCAAGGCCAGCAGGCCCTGGGCTTTTTCGGCCCATTCGGCGGCGACGATTTCCTGGCCCTTGCTGCGCTTGATTTCGTCGAGCTTTTCCTTCAGGGGTTTGGCCGCCCCTTTGTCGCGATTGGCCAGGTTCTTGTAGACCTCGGCGATCTGCTCGGAAGTGGGCTCGGTGGCCAGCCACTGGCGGATGCGCGCCGTGCGTTCGCCGGAGGTTGGCGCTGAAAAGGCGCCACCCGTCAAGCCGTCCAGAGGATGGACTTCCACCCCTTTGGCTTGAGGCGATTTGGCGGCGGGAGTGGCGACTTTGGCAGATTTAAACATGGGGTGGCAGGTTAAAAATAAATGAGTTCAGGAGCGAAGGTGCTGAAATTCCGAAACCGCAAGCCTTGGGCCATGGGGAGGAGGAATACGCAGGGGGCCGACGGCGCCTGGAAATAAAATGAATATTCAAAGCTAAGGTGGTGCTCAAGGGCGAGAACCGACAAGCAAAACAAGCTTCAGAAATAAAGCAATGACGCTATTTTCGCTGTTTTTGACGCAGCCCCCGCTAAAACTTGACTGAGCACGGCTTTCAGGCATGCCGGATGAGTGGCGCTACCTCGCGAAACCGGGGCTTTTGTCCCGCTCCAAACGGACTGCCCAACGCCACAAACCCTGGTCCAGAAACTAAAAACCCCGGCCAGCGTGACTGACCGGGGCTGACGGCGAGCGGTAATGCTCATGCCGTCTGGCTTTGCAAAGGAGAGAGTACTCGTCTCACAGTGCAGTGGAAGCAAGTGATTGCTTCCAGTTATACCGGGGTTGGCTACCCGGCTGGTGCCCGGAATAACCGGACAACTGCAGATTAAGCCAAGGCTGTCACGCAGGCAAGTCCAAATTTTCAATCACAGGAACGGGGCTGATTGGCGTTCTCTTGGACACGCTTCAAAGCAAACCAAAAATATCCGCGTTTTTCGCTCGCCTGGGGCGGGTTCCAGCCAAGCAGCTTTCTTTATGCGCAATAATTGCGGATTACATTGACGTTAACGTTAACGTCAACTTCAGATCATCATTTTTCCAAGGACATCACATGGATATCGCAGGCAAAGTATTTATCGTCACTGGCGCCGCATCAGGCCTGGGTGAAGGCACGGCACGCATGTTGGTGGCCAACGGCGCCAAGGTGGTGATTGCCGACATGCAGGCTGAAAAAGGCGCGGCCATTGCCAAGGAACTGGGCGAAGACAATGCGGCTTTTGTGAAGTGCGACGTGAGCCAGGAAGCCGACGGCCAGGCCGTGGTGGCCAAGGCCGTTTCCATGGGCAAGCTGATGGGTCTGGTGAATTGCGCAGGCATTGCACCGGCCGAAAAAACCGTGGGAAAAAACGGCGCGCACAGCCTGGCCGTGTTCAGCAAAACCGTCACTGTCAATTTGGTGGGCAGCTTCAACATGATTCGCCTGGCGGCTGACGCCATGTGCAAAAACCAGCCCGAAGCCACTGGCGAGCGCGGCGTCCTGATCTCCACGGCCTCGGTCGCCGCTTACGACGGGCAGATTGGCCAGGCCGCGTACAGCGCCTCCAAGGGCGGCATTGTCGGCATGACGCTGCCGATTTCCCGCGACCTGGCGCGCAACGGCATCCGCAACATGACAATTGCCCCCGGCATCTTCGGCACCCCCATGCTGTTCAGTTTTCCCAAGGAAGTGCAAGACTCACTGGCCGCCGGTGTGCCCTTCCCCTCGCGCCTGGGGACGCCGCAAGATTACGCCAAGCTGGTCAAGCACATCTTTGAAAATGACATGCTCAACGGCGAGGTGATACGCCTGGACGGCGCGATTCGCCTGGCACCGCGATGACAGTTCGCACGGCACGAGCTTAATTCCCCCAGACTTCCGCGATCCGCGCGTCGCGTCCGCAATTGCTGCGGTAGAAGCGATAGCGTATCGGGTTCTTCTTGTAATAATCCTGATGGTATTCCTCGGCGGGGTAAAACCGCTGCGCCGGTACGATCTCGGTATAAATCTGACTGAATTTTCCGCTCTTGAGCAGCGCCGCCTTGCTGGCCTCGGCGGCAGCGCGCTGCGCTTCGTCGGCGTAAAAGATCGCGCTGCGGTACTGATTGCCGACATCGCAGAACTGGCTATCCTTCACGGTCGGATCGATGTGACGCCAGAAATAATCCAGCAGCGCTGCATAACTGACCTTGTTTGGGTCGTAACTGACGAGCACTGCCTCCGCATGGCCGCTGCCGCCGGCACTGACTTGCGCGTAAGTCGGATTGGCGCTGCGACCGCCGGTGTAGCCCGATTGCACCGCCAGCACGCCAGGCAGTTTTTCAAAATCGGCCTCGATGCACCAGAAGCAGCCGCCGGCAAAAATCGCGCTTGCCGTTTGCGCCGGAGGCGCGCTGGCCACCTGGGCCAGTGCGCCCGAGCCCGGCAGCAAACATGCCAGCAGCATCATGGCTCGCAGTATCGTCTTCATGTCCGCAGCTCCGGCCGCTTGCTACCCTCCGGCACGAACTGCAGCGCGACACCGTTGTTGCAGTAACGCAGCCCGGTCGGTTTCGGGCCGTCCTTGAAGATATGACCCTGATGCCCGCCGCAACGGGCGCAGTGGTATTCGGTGCGTGGCAGGATCAGCTTGAAATCCCTGCGTGTTCCCACCGCATCGGGCAACACATCGAAGAAACTGGGCCAGCCGGTGCCGCTATCGAACTTCTGCGCGCTCGAAAACAGCGGCAGAAAACAGGCGGCGCAAATATAGGTGCCGGCGCGCTTTTCGGCATCGAGCGGACTGCTGAATGGTGGTTCGGTGGCCTCTTCAAACAGCACCGCGTAACTCTTTTCAGGCAACAGTTTTCGCCATTCGGACTTGGATTTCTTCAACGTGGGCGCAGGCGCGGCCCGGGCGCCAACAGGCAGCAGACTGGCAGCCAGCAACAGGCTGAATGGATATTGAATCGATAGGCGACGGTTCATGATGACTCCTTATTCCCTTGCCAAATCAATCAGACAGGCAGAAGTTTGCAGCCGCTTCGCACTGTCGATTTTCATTTTAGTCGGCGCAGCCAAAATTTTCTTACAGTTTTATTAGCGCTGCCGATCGCTGCCCAGCCGTTTCAATGAGCGGGGCATGCACGATCCGCCGTCACTCTGAGGGCTGGCGCAGCCTGGCCAGTCGCCGGCTACCAGGCTAAAAAAACGCGAGCCGATCTGCCACGACTACCGCGCCCAAGCCAGAGATCACCGCATCTGCGGCATTCCGCCGCCGAGTTCAGTCGCGATTGCCGTCGGACAGATCCTCGAGGCCGACTGGCTGCACATGTCCACCGAGGCCTCACGCCGGGCCTTTGCAGACCGTGCGCAGTACCTGGGTGACCCCCGACTTTGTGCAGCCGCCGGACGGCAGCTGGATGAGCCTGCTGGCCCCCGCCTATCTGGCCGAGCGCGCGAAACTGATTTCCGCGCAAACCCGGCGGTCAAAGCATGAAGGTCGCAAAACCCGGCACGCCGGGCGGCACGAGAACCGCCTATGCGCCCTGCCAGAGCAGCCCGAATATGGCACACCCTCTCACATCAGCATGTGGATGCGTATGGCAACGCGATCGCCATGACCACCACGATTGAAGACGCTTTCGGTGCGCGCCAGATGGCCAATGGCAAAAAGTGCCATTTACCCTTATCAAGCGGGCGCGGGCAGCTTTTTTTTATAGCGATCGCCGCATGACGCGGTGATGTCATTGCGCACTTGATCCGCAATCCATGTCGGTACACTCGCGCCAGTGGTTTAGGAGGAATGGGATCCCGGATCGGGTCCGGGATGACACCAGCAGGACAGTTCGGAGTCTGGTGGGCTTAACCCGTCCGCATCGCTTCGGCTGGCGCGTCCTGCTTCGACGTGCCGATTCGCTCGTACTCGGAAATCACCTGCGCGCCCAGCAACAGCAGCGTGGCGGCCAGTTCCAGGCTGAGCAGGACGACGATGGCCGTTGTCAGCGAACCGTAAACCAGCCCGATCTGTGACAGCGTGTCAAAGTACCAGACCAGCACATGGCGCGTCGCCTCCCAGAGCAGCGCGGCAGTGACCCCGCCCATCAACGCGCGGCGCCAGGACAGCCTGCCGACCGGCATGACCATATACACCGAAGTCAGCATGAATATCTCTCCCGCCAGGCCCAGGAGGTAAAGCAGCACGCCGGAAAAACCGCTGAGTGACCAGCTGAAGCCGAGAAATTCCAGGTTTCTTTCGCCCAGCGCCTTGAAGCTGCCCGACACCAGTGTGACCAGAAGCAAGCCCAACCCCAGGCACAGGATGTAGCAGTACGGCAATAGCGCTGAGACCAGAAAATGGCGCCTGCGAATGGCCACGCGATGCAGGAAAACCACCGACATCGCATTTTCAAGCACCGTAAATGCCAGCGAGCTGAAAAACAGCATGGTCGCCAGCAGGACCCAGCCCATTAGCTCGCGGTGCGCCAAAAAATAGGTCAGCTCACCGACGATGAAGTCGGACTGCCCCGGCGCCAGCCAGCCAACGTAGCGGCCAAGCGCTTCGAGCAACGCCGTCTGGTCGATCGCGTGCGACAGCGCAATCGCCATCAGGATCAGCAACGGAACAATCGACAGCAAAGCGTAATAAGCCACAGCGCCGGCCAGCAGCAGACCCTGGTTGGCACGAAAGCCCCTGAGCACCCGCAGCGCAAAGGTGCCCGGATGGCTGAGCACGTAAGCGGCTTCGGGGCCAAGTACTACCATGCCGCACCGCCCGCTTCAGACGTCGATCGCCGCGATGGAGCCGGCCTGCTTGCGCAGCTCGAACTTCTGAATCTTGCCGGTCGAAGTTTTCGGCAACTCGCCAAACACCACAGCGCGCGGCACTTTGAAGCCAGCCAGGTATTTTTTGCAGTGCGCCACGATGTCCTGCTCGGTGCAGGTCGCGCCCGCCTTCAATTCGATAAAGGCGCACGGGGTTTCGCCCCAGCGCGCATCGGGCCTGGCCACCACGGCGGCGCTCAGCACATCGGGGTGTCGGTACAGCACGTCTTCGACCTCGATGGATGAGATGTTTTCCCCGCCCGAGATGATCACGTCCTTGCTGCGGTCCTTGATCTTGATGTAGCCGTCGGGGGACATCACGGCCAGGTCGCCGCTGTGAAACCAGCCACCGGCAAAGGCTTCTTCCGTGGCCTTGGGGTTTTTCAGGTAACCCTTCATCACAATATTGCCTTTGAACATGATCTCGCCCATGGTTTCGCCGTCTTGTGGCACCGGTTGCAGGGTCAGCGCGTCGAGCACCCGGACATCACGCTCCAGATGGTAACGCACGCCCTGGCGCGCATTGAGGCGAGCCCGCTCGGCAATATCAAGCGCCTCCCAGCCGTCCTGCGCCGCGCACACGGTGGCCGGGCCATACACCTCGGTCAGGCCGTAAACATGGGTCAACTCGAACCCCAGCGCCTCCATGCCTTCAAACATCGACGCTGGCGGCGCGGCACCGGCCACCATGGCCTTGACGCCGGTCGGCAGGCCTTGCTTCATGCTGGCGGGCGCATTGACCAGCAAGCCATGCACGATGGGCGCGGCGCAGTAGTGCGTGACGCCGTGCTGGCGAATGGCGTCAAAAATCGCCTGTGGATCAACCTTGCGCAGGCACACGTTGACGCCAGCGCGCGCGGCCACCGTCCACGGGAAACACCAGCCGTTGCAGTGGAACATTGGCAGTGTCCACAAATACACCGCGTGTTTGGGCAGGTCCCATTCGAGGATGTTGGACACCGCATTGAGCGCCGCGCCGCGGTGGTGATAGACCACGCCCTTGGGGTTGCCGGTAGTGCCGCTGGTGTAGTTCAGCGCAATCGCGTCCCACTCGTCGGCCGGCAACTGCCAGGCAAAGCCCGTATCGCCCGTGGCCAGGAACTCTTCGTAAGTCATGCGGCCAAGGCGCTGCACCGGGCCGGTATACAAGGCGTCTTCCACATCAATCACCAGCAGCGGCGTGGTCGATTTGCGCAGTGCCAGGGCTTTTTGCATGACGCCGCCAAATTCCGGGTCGACGATGACGGCTTTGGCTTCTCCGTGGTCTAGCATGAAGGCTACCGTTTCGGCGTCCAGGCGGGTATTCAGCGCATTGAGCACCGCGCCCAGCGCCGGAATGGCGAAATGGGCTTCAATCATGGGCGGCGTGTTGGGCAGCATCACGGCCACCGTGTCGCCTTTGCCAATGCCGCGCTGTTGCAGCGCGCTGGCCAACTGGCGGCAACGCGTGAAAACCTCGGCCCAGTTGCGGCGCAAGCTGCCATGCACCACGGCGAGGCGCTGCGGATATACCTCGGCGCTGCGCTCAATGAATGACAGCGGCGACAGCGGCGCGTAATTTGCCTCGGTACGCGGCAGGTCCTGATCAAAAATGCGGGTCATGGCGGTTTCCTTTTGTTTGCAGGGTCAGATCAGACCATCGTAGTCCCTGACGTTGACGCGGGCTTTACGAGGCCCGGGGCACAATACGAACCGTGTCCATTCCCCAATCATTCATTCAAGAGCTTTTAGCGCGCGCCGACGTGGTGGACATCGTCGGGCGCTACGTGCAGCTCAAAAAAGGCGGTGCCAATTTCATGGGACTGTGCCCGTTTCACAGTGAAAAATCGCCTTCGTTTTCCGTCAGCCCGACCAAACAGTTCTATCACTGCTTCGGTTGCGGAAAAAATGGCAACGCCATCAGTTTTTTGATGGAACACGCCGGCATGAGCTTTGTCGAAGCGGTGAAAGACCTGGCCCAGCAATACGGTCTGCAGGTGCCTGAAGACGAGGTCTCGCCGCAAGACCGGGCAAAAGCGGCGCAGATTCGCGAGCAGCAAGCCACCCTCACCAGCGTGCTTGGAAAAGCCGCCCTCGCCTACGCCAGGCTGTTGCGCGACTCTGAGCGGGCCATTGCGTACTTTAAGGGGCGCGGCCTGTCGGGCGAGATTGCCAAGACC
>MERZ01000261.1:17334-18663 GCA_001770785.1 Burkholderiales bacterium RIFCSPHIGHO2_12_FULL_61_11 | reverse complement strand
CAAGGGCGAATGCATTGGCTTTGGCGGCCGCGTGCTGGGTGACGACAAACCCAAATACCTGAACTCGCCTGAAACCCCGGTATTCAGCAAGGGGCGCGAGCTTTATGGCCTGTTTGAAGCGCGCACCGCCCTGCGCGAACATGGCTACGCGCTGGTCACCGAGGGCTACATGGACGTGGTGGCGCTGGCCCAACTCGGCTTTGCCAACGCCGTGGCCACGCTGGGAACGGCCTGCACGGCCGAGCATGTGCAAAAGCTGTTTCGCTTCACCGATTCCGTGGTCTTCAGCTTTGACGGCGACAGCGCCGGCAGGCGCGCGGCGCGCAAGGCACTCGATACCGCCTTGCCCTTTGCCACCGACGTGCGCACCGTCAAATTTTTATTTCTGCCGGCCGAGCACGACCCGGACAGTTACATCCGTGAACATGGCCAAAAAGGCTTTGCCGCCTATGTGAGCAAAGCGGTGCCGTTAAGCCGCTTTCTGCTGGAAGCCGCTGGCGAGGGCTGCGACCTGGACAGCGCCGAAGGCCGCGCCCACATGGCCAGCAACGCGCGCCCACTGTGGAGCGGGCTGCCCGACGGCGCCCTCAAGCGCCAAGTGCTGGACGAGCTTGCCGACAAGGTGCTGATTGACAGCCGCGAACTGCTGCAGCTCTGGCAGCCGTCTTCCAGCCGGTCCGCCCGGCATTCGGTTAACTATAAAAATAACAGCAGCTCACGCCCGTCAGCGAATGGCTACAGAACTGAATCGTCATCAGATCTCGGGAACAACCGGGAAGCGCCCGAATTTGCCGACCACCCGGTGAACCTGCGCGAGGAAGCTGACTACGCATCGTCCGAACCTGATTTCCCGCCTCCGGCAATACCAGTGCGCAGCTTTGGCCGTCCGGCCAGCGGCACCGGACGGGCACTGCGTCGCGTGGCCGGCCGCATCCTGCCGGCCAGCCGTGAAGATCGCGTGCTCAGGCTGTTGCTGACCGAGCTGCAAAGCTGGGACCGGCTGAGCACGCAAGAGCAGCACTTGCTGCTGGCTCTGCCTGCGCCGCACGGACCGCTTTTTGTGTGGCTCGAAAGCCAGCTGCATGAGCATGGAGCACAACCCTGGGCAGCCCTGCGCGAAGGCCTGCGAAATCATGCCCATGAACATTACGCGGTGGCCCAGCTGGCGCAGGTTCTTGAAGGGGTGGAATCAGACTGGGATGAAATTCGGGGAATCCTGGACCAGCTGCTGGACTTGAAGCTTGAAAGCGAAAAAGCCGAGCTGGCCGCCCGGGCCGCCACCGACCCCGCTGCTTTCCAGCGTCTGCGGGAGTTGACCGAGCAATCCAG
>MERZ01000261.1:8655-17325 GCA_001770785.1 Burkholderiales bacterium RIFCSPHIGHO2_12_FULL_61_11 | reverse complement strand
AGCAGCAGAAAAATCGGCCTGAAACAGACCAAAAACCGACTTGCACGGTATAATCCGATCTTTTCACGGCAAGCGCGACAGCAGCACCTCCGGCACCGGCCCCCTTCATTCACAAGGGAACTCACACACGAGACGGTCAACTTCCCGCAAGGACTGCACACCAAATGTTCGCCCAAACAGCTTGCTGGAAAATAACCAACGGCGTGCCCAGGTGCTCGTTGGCTTATTTTTTTAGACTCTTTCATTTTGAACGCTGAATTTTTGTAGCCTGAACTCCGGTCAGGCGCAAGGCGCATTTTTGTTGACTGGTCACTTCTGGAGGTCTCATGCCGATTGCCAAGCTCAGCAAGTCCAGGAAGCCCATAAAACTTCCCGCCAGGCAGTCCAAAGCTGCCGTGAAACCCAAAGCCAGGTCAGCCGCCAAAGCGGTGGCCCGGCCGCCAGTCAACGCAGCAGCATTTGTGAAGGCGGGGGCGAAACCCGCCACCAACAGTGTCAAGGTTGAAAAAGCCGGGGAAACCGCCATATCCGTTAAAACCAGTCCCTCGCGTGCCCCGGTAAGCCAAGCGCTTCCGAAATCAGCGAAACCCGATATACCCTTAATGAAAGTTTCAGCCGTGCCGTCCAAGTCCAGTACCAAAGCCCAGCTTCTTGCCGCCGCCGACGCATTACTCGCCGTGCCTGCGAAAAAGAAACCCGGCCGTCCGCCGAAAAACCCCGCAGCGGCCACTCGCGCACCCGCATCCCCTGTCGCAGGCGGTGCCAAACGTGGCCGCAAACCCAAGAACGCCATCACGCCTGAAGGCGATGAGGACCTGTCGGACGTCGTCGCCGAGTTTGCCGAAGAGCCCGTCCTGGAGCCGACAGTAAAGGTCAAACCGCTGCGCATGAAAATCAGCAAGGCCAAGGAACGCGCCTTGATGAAGGAGTTTGGCCTCGACGAGACGGTGCTGTCTGAAGAAGACATGCTCAAGCGCCGCCTGCGTTTGAAAACCCTGATCAAGCTCGGCAAGACGCGCGGCTACCTGACGCACGGCGAAATCTCCGACCATCTGCCCGACAAGCTGGTCGATGCCGAGACGCTGGAAGTGGTTGTCAACATGCTCAACGACATGGGCGTGGCGGTATACGAGCAAGCCCCTGACGCCGAAACCCTGCTGCTAAACAACACCGGCCCGACCGTTGCCACGGAAGAGGAAGCCGAGGAAGAAGCCGAAGCCGCTCTGTCCACCGTTGACAGCGAGTTTGGCCGCACCACCGACCCGGTTCGCATGTACATGCGTGAAATGGGAACGGTCGAGCTGCTGACCCGTGAAGGCGAAATCGAGATCGCCAAGCGCATCGAGGGCGGCCTCATGCGCATGATGGAAGCGATCTCGGAGAGTCCAGCCACGATTTCCGAAATCATGCGGCTGAGCGAGGAAATCCGCGAAGGCAAGATCGTCATTTCAACCGTTGTGGACGGTTTCTCCAACCCCAATGAGGCCGATGACTATGTGGCCGAAGAAGACTTTGACGAGTTCGACGAAGCCGACGACGACGACGGCAAGGGCGGCTCCAAGGCGCTGACCAAGAAACTCGAAGAGCTCAAAAAGGAAGCACTCAGCCGCTTCGATAAAGTTGCGTCCCTGTTCGAAAAGGTTCACAAGCTCTACGACAAGGAAGGCTGGGGCACGCCGGCTTACGTGAAGGCGCAAAAGGCCTTGAGCGAAGAGCTGATGACCGTGCGTTTTACCGCCAAGACCATTGAAAAGCTGTGCGACTTGCTGCGCGGCCAGGTGCTGGACGTGCGCAAGAAAGAGCGCGAGCTGCGCCGCATCATCGTCGAGAAATGCGGCATGCCCCAGGAAGTCTTCGTAAAAGACTTCCCGCCCAACCTGCTCAACCTGAAATGGGTTGAAAAGCAGGTCGCTTCCGGCAAGCCCTGGTCATCCGTGATGGCGCGCAACATCCCGCCGATTCAGGAGCTGCAAACCAGGCTGGCCGAGTTGCAGGCCCGCGTGGTGGTGCCACTTGGCCAGCTCAAGGACATCAACAAGCGCATGAACGAGGGCGAGTCCAATTCCCGCGATGCCAAGAAGGAAATGATCGAGGCCAACTTGCGCCTGGTGATTTCGATTGCCAAGAAATACACCAACCGCGGTCTGCAGTTTCTCGATCTGATCCAGGAAGGCAACATCGGCTTGATGAAAGCCGTGGACAAGTTTGAATACCGCCGCGGCTATAAATTCTCGACCTACGCCACCTGGTGGATTCGTCAGGCCATCACCCGCTCGATCGCGGACCAGGCCCGTACCATCCGCATTCCGGTGCACATGATCGAGACCATCAACAAGATGAACCGATTGAGCCGCCAGCACCTGCAGGAGTTTGGCTTTGAGCCCGATGCCAGCATCCTGGCCGAGAAGATGGAGATTCCTGAAGAGAAGATCCGCAAAATCATGAAGATTGCCAAGGAGCCGATCTCCATGGAAACGCCGATCGGGGACGACGACGATTCCCATCTGGGCGATTTCATTGAAGACGGCGCCAACACCGCGCCACTGGAAGCCGCGATGCAGGCCGGCCTGCGCGATGTGGTGAAAGACATCCTCGACAGCCTGACGCCGCGCGAAGCCAAGGTGCTGCGCATGCGCTTCGGCATCGAGATGAGCACCGACCACACGCTCGAAGAAGTCGGCAAGCAGTTCGACGTGACGCGCGAGCGCATTCGCCAGATTGAAGCCAAGGCGCTGCGCAAGCTCAAGCACCCCAGCCGCAGCGACAAGCTGCGCAGCTTTATCGATACGCTGTAAAGCCGGCGAGTCCGCCAGCGGCCAGGGCCTGTCAAAAGGCACTGGCCGCTATTTTTTTTTGGCGCCCCCGCTATGTCAAAGCAAGCCCGCGCGGCCGTCAGCGGACTGGCTGCTGCGTGCTGAAGCGGTAAACCGTGGTTCCCGCCCAACTTCTGGCCGGGCGCATAAGCCGTTGAAGGAAAATTCGAGAATCGCCT
Source organism: Burkholderiales bacterium RIFCSPHIGHO2_12_FULL_61_11 (assembly GCA_001770785.1). GTDB lineage: Bacteria > Pseudomonadota > Gammaproteobacteria > Burkholderiales > Burkholderiaceae_C > Polaromonas. The sequence continues at coordinate 14,333 of MERZ01000261.1, read as the reverse complement.
GGACGGCGGCACTGCGCCCTGCGGCCGCTGATTCCCGTGATGTAGCGCCTACAGGCCGGTCGGCAGACTTCACCCAGCCGTTTCCTGCCACTTTTTGAGGTTCTCCGCATCCGGGTTTTCCAAGAGTTTAGACTGCGAGTCCAAACGCAGCGGGCATAAGCAGCTATAAAACTCGTAGCAGCCTGAAATTTGCGTTATATTTGAAGCCAAGCTTGTGCTTACCGCCCAGCTGTAACCAGAGGAGATAACCTGATGAGTGCCAAAGAAAATGCAGCTATAGGCCAGTTGCTCGAGCTACTGGAAGCGCGCTACGCAATGCGCGTGTTGTGGGCCCTGAAAGACGGCCACCCCCAGACTTTTCGTCTGCTGCAAGACAGCATTGGCAGCATCACCCCCAACACCCTCAATACCCGCATCAAGGAATTGCGCGCCGCGGGGCTGATGGGTCATGGCGGCGACGGCTACACGGTGACCACGCTGGGCGCAGATCTGCTCAAGCGCCTGAACGACCTGCAAGCATTTGCGGGAAAATGGGCCGTCAGCCAGTCCAAGGTCAGTGCCATCAAGAAATAGTTTTCCGGCTTCCGTCGTAAGACAGGCCTTGCGCCTGGCTTTTTTTGGGGGGCCGACGCACACCGAATTTTTTTCTTGAAAAGGGGGTTTGCAATCCCCATTTAGAATTTTTAGCTCAAATCTTGTCGTCCAGCATGTCCAAAAATAAACAACACGAGAAAAATCAACCCCTTACGGGCGCCCCCAGTCCTGAAGAGCAGGAAGCCGCGCAGGCAGCCAACGAGCTTGACGCGTTGAGCGCAGCGCAAGCCGAGGTGGCGGGCCTGCAGGCCAAGAACACCGAATTGGCCGACAGCTATCTGCGTGCCAAGGCCGAAACGGAAAACGCCCGACGCCGCGCCGATGATGAAGTCGCCAAGGCGCGCAAGTTTGCCCTGGAAAGCTTTGCGGAAAGCCTGCTTCCCGTGGTCGACAGCCTGGAGACAGGCCTTGCGATCAAGGATGCGACGCCCGAGCAGATCCGTGAAGGCGCTGACGCGACGCTCAAGCAGCTCAAAAGCGCCCTCGAGCGGAACAAGGTGATCGAAATCAACCCGGCCAGCGGCGACCGGTTTGACCCGCACCAGCACCAGGCCATCAGCGTGGTGGCGGCCGAGCAGGAAGCCAACACGGTGGTCAGCGTGCTGCAAAAGGGCTATCTGATTGCCGAGCGCGTGTTGCGCCCCGCTCTGGTCACGGTCGCCGCGCCAAAATAAGGGCAAACCGGGACTGGGCCCTTGAAGTTATGCAACTTAGCCACAAATCATCACTGTATTAATTGGCAAAGCGGCTGATTTATCAGCCCACTCCCCACCAATCCAATCCATTAACGAATCAAAAGAACCGGAGTAAATCATGGGAAGAATCATCGGCATCGACCTGGGCACCACCAACAGCTGCGTCGCCATCATGGAGGGCAACACGCCCCGAGTCATTGAAAATTCGGAAGGCGCGCGCACCACGCCGTCTGTCGTCGCTTACCTTGAAAACGGCGAAGTATTGGTCGGCGCGTCGGCCAAGCGCCAAGCGGTGACCAACGCCAAAAATACGCTTTATGCCGTCAAGCGCCTGATCGGCCGCAAGTTCACAGAGAAAGAAGTCCAGAAGGACATCAACCTCATGCCCTACAAGATCGTGGCCGCCGACAACGGCGATGCCTGGGTTGATGTGCGCGGCAAGAAAATTTCGGCCCAGCAGGTCAGCGCCGACATCCTGCGAAAAATGAAAAAGACCGCCGAAGACTATCTCGGCGAGCCAGTGACCGATGCGGTGATTACGGTGCCGGCTTACTTTAATGACGCCCAGCGCCAGGCCACCAAGGACGCAGGCCGCATTGCCGGGCTGGACGTCAAGCGCATCATCAACGAACCGACCGCAGCCGCCTTGGCCTTTGGCCTGGACAAGCAGGCAAAGGGCGACCGAAAAATTGCGGTATATGACCTGGGCGGCGGCACCTTCGACATCTCCATCATCGAGATCGCCGATGTTGAGGGTGAAAAGCAGTTCGAAGTTCTCTCCACCAACGGCGACACCTTCCTGGGCGGCGAAGACTTCGACCAGCGCATCATCGACTACATCATTGCCGAGTTCAAGAAAGAGCAAGGCGTGGACCTGGGCAAGGACGTGCTGGCCCTGCAGCGCCTGAAGGAAGCGGCCGAAAAGGCCAAGATCGAGCTGTCCAACAGCGCGCAGACCGACATCAACCTGCCCTACATCACGGCGGACGCTTCAGGTCCCAAACACCTGAGCCTCAAGATGACCCGCGCCAAGCTGGAAAGCCTGGTGGACGAACTCATCGAGCGCACCATCGCCCCCTGCCGCGTGGCTATCAAGGATTCGGGCTTAAGCGTCGGCGACATCCACGACGTGATTCTGGTGGGCGGCATGACCCGCATGCCCAAGGTGCAGGAAAAGGTCAAGGAATTCTTTGGCAAGGAACCCCGCAAGGACGTGAATCCAGACGAAGCCGTGGCGGTTGGCGCTGCAATTCAGGGCCAGGTGCTGTCGGGCGACCGTAGCGACGTGCTGCTGCTTGACGTCACCCCGCTGTCCCTGGGTATTGAAACCATGGGCGGCGTGATGACCAAGATGATCAAGAAGAACACGACCATCCCGACCAAGTTTGCCCAGACCTTCTCGACCGCTGAAGACAACCAGCCCGCCGTGACGATCAAGGTGTTCCAGGGCGAACGTGAAATCGCATCGGGCAACAAGGCGCTGGGCGAGTTCAACCTCGAGGGCATTCCGCCATCAGCACGCGGCACGCCGCAAATTGAAGTGTCCTTCGACATTGACGCCAACGGCATTTTGCATGTGGGCGCCAAGGACAAGGGCACCGGCAAGGAAAACAAGATCACCATCAAGGCCAATTCCGGCTTGTCCGAAGCCGAGATCCAGCAGATGGTGAAAGACGCCGAGTTGAACGCCGAAGACGACAAGAAAAAAGTCGAACTCGTGCAGGCCAAGAACAGCGCCGAAGCGATGGTGCACAGCGTGAAAAAATCGCTGACCGAGTATGGCGACAAGCTGGGAGCTGGCGAGAAGGAAAAAATCGAGACCACCATCAAGGACATGGAAGAAGCCCTCAAGGGCGAAGACAAAGCCGTCATTGAGTCGAAGAATGCAGCACTGATGGAAGCCAGCCAGAAGCTGGGCGAAAAAATGTACGCTGACATGCAGGCATCGCAGGCCGCTGGCGAAGGTGGTGCTGCAGCAGGCGCGGCCGGTGCCGAACAAGCGCAGGCCAGGCCAGCCGACGACAATGTCGTTGACGCAGAGGTCAAGGAAGTCAAAAAAGGCTAATAAACCCAGCGGCAGTCGCAAACTGCATGCAGCAAGGCGGAAACCAGGAGTCATCTTGGATTTCCGCTTTGGCGTTTTTTGCGACAGCTGGTAGCTGCCAATGTTTGGAGCCCTTGCCCTGTTTTTTGACTGCGGATACCCCTTAACCCAGACCCACGAACTTATCTGCCAATGCCCAAAAAAGACTATTACGACACCTTGGGTGTACCCAAGAACGCCAGCGACGAAGACATCAAGAAAGCGTATCGCAAGCTCGCGATGAAACACCATCCTGATCGCAACCAGGGTGATGGGACCAAAGTTTCCGAAGAAAAATTCAAGGCAGCCAAAGAGGCTTACGAGATGCTTTCCGACGGAAACAAGCGCGCCGCTTACGACCAGTATGGCCATGCGGGTGTGGACCCCAACATGCGTGGCGGCCCGGGTGCTGAAGGCTTTGGCGGATTTGCTGAAGCGTTCGGTGACATCTTTGGCGATGTTTTCGGTGGCCAGCGTGGCGGCCAGCAGCATGGCGGTCGCCAGGTTTACCGGGGTGGCGACCTGAGCTACGCCATGGAAATCACGCTGGAAGAAGCCGCGCACGGCAAGGAAGCGCAAATCCGGATTCCGAGCTGGGACGACTGCAAAACCTGCCATGGCACGGGCGCCAAACCAGGCACCAAGGTCATCTCCTGCACCACCTGCCACGGCCACGGCGTGGTGCAAATGCGCCAGGGCTTTTTCAGCGTGCAGCAGACCTGCCCGCAGTGCAAGGGCACGGGCAAGCTGATTCCCGAACCTTGCGTCGCCTGTCACGGCGTGGGCAAGACAAAAAACAACAAGACGCTGGAAGTCAAAATCCCCGCAGGCATTGACGATGGCATGCGCATCCGCTCGACCGGCAACGGCGAGCCGGGCACCAACGGCGGTCCGCCCGGCGATTTGTACATCGAAATCCGCATCAAAAAGCACGCCATCTTTGAGCGTGACGGCGACGACTTGCATTGCTCCGTGCCAATCAGCTTCACAACAGCCGCATTGGGCGGTGAAATTGACGTCCCCACGCTGGCTGGCAAGGCGGCGATCGACATTCCCGAGGGCACACAGGCCGGCAAACAGTTTCGCCTGCGCGGCAAGGGCATCAAGGGTGTGCGCTCAAGCTATCCGGGTGACCTGTACTGCCACATCACGGTGGAAACCCCCGTGAAATTGACGGAGCACCAGCGCAAGCTGCTCAAGGAACTGGACGAGTCGATCAAAAAAGGCGGTGCCAAGCATTCACCCAGCGAAGACGGTTGGGCCGATAAACTGAAGAATTTCTTCACGGCCTGAACACCGGGCAGAAAGCCGACGCACCAATCCCAGCGCTGTCCTTTCCTCAAATGCCGGACTTGTTCCGGCATTTGCCATTGGAGCCCGCCAACGCCTGGCTTATAGGCGACACTTTTCCAATCATTCATTCACCCTCATTCACCCTACGCAGAAACCACTGCCACACGACCCCCATGAAAACCAAAGCCGCCGTTGCCTGGAAATCAGGCGAACCCCTCACCATTGAAACGGTCGATCTTGAAGGTCCGAAATTTGGCGAGGTCCTGATCGAGATCAAGGCCACCGGGATCTGCCATACTGACTTTTACACGCTGTCGGGCGCGGACCCGGAAGGCATCTTTCCCGCCATCCTGGGTCATGAAGGCGCGGGCATCGTAGTCGATGTGGGGCCAGGTGTCACGACGCTCAAAAAAGGCGACCACGTCATTCCGCTCTATACGCCTGAATGCCGCCAATGCAAGTTCTGCCTGTCGCGCAAAACCAATCTGTGCCAGTTGATTCGCGGCACCCAGGGCAAGGGCCTGATGCCCGACGCCACCAGCCGCTTCAGCCTGGACGGCAAGCCGATCTTCCACTACATGGGCACATCGACTTTCAGCAACTACACCGTGGCGCCCGAAATCGCGCTCGCAAAAATCCGCGAAGACGCGCCTTTCGACAAGGTCTGCTACATCGGCTGCGGCGTGACCACCGGCATCGGTGCGGTGATCTTCACGGCCAAGGTGGAAGTCGGTGCCAACGTGGTGGTGTTTGGTCTGGGCGGCATCGGCCTGAACGTGGTTCAGGGCGCCAGGATGGTCGGCGCCGACAAGATCATCGGCGTGGACCTGAACCCCGAACGCGAAGCCATGGCCCGAAAATTCGGCATGACGCATTTCATCAACCCGAAAAATGTCGAAAACGTGGTCGATGCCATCGTGCAACTGACCGACGGCGGCGCCGACTACAGCTTTGAGTGCATCGGCAACACAAGGGTGATGCGCCAGGCGCTGTAGTGCACGCACAAGGGTTGG
>MERZ01000261.1:1087-8636 GCA_001770785.1 Burkholderiales bacterium RIFCSPHIGHO2_12_FULL_61_11 | reverse complement strand
GCGTGGACCTGAACCCCGAACGCGAAGCCATGGCCCGAAAATTCGGCATGACGCATTTCATCAACCCGAAAAATGTCGAAAACGTGGTCGATGCCATCGTGCAACTGACCGACGGCGGCGCCGACTACAGCTTTGAGTGCATCGGCAACACAAGGGTGATGCGCCAGGCGCTGGAGTGCACGCACAAGGGTTGGGGTCGAAGCATCATCATCGGCGTGGCCGAAGCGGGTGCCGAAATCAGCACCCGCCCCTTCCAGCTGGTGACGGGCCGAAAGTGGGAAGGCTCGGCCTTCGGCGGCGCACGCGGCCGCACCGATGTGCCAAAAATCGTCGACTGGTATATGGAAGGCAAGATCAACATCGATGACCTGATCACCCACACCATGCCGCTGGAAGACATCAACAAGGGTTTTGACTTGATGAAGCGCGGCGAATCGATTCGCGGCGTGGTCCTGTTCTGAACCCGGCCATGAACTCCACGCCCCAACTGCTCAGCGAACACGCCTGTTTTGGCGGTGTGCAGCGTTTTTACCAGCACGCCTCACGCGAGATCGGGCTGCCGATGCGTTTCTCGGTTTTTCTGCCGCCACAGGCAGAGCAAGGCAAGGTGCCTGCCCTTTTGTATTTGGCGGGCCTGACCTGCACCGAGGAAACCTTCATGGTCAAGGCGGGCGCCCAGCGCATGGCCGCCGAGCTGGGCCTGGCCCTGATTGCGCCCGACACCAGCCCGCGCGGTGCGAATGTGCCGGGTGAAGCCGAGAGCTGGGATTTCGGCACAGGCGCGGGGTTTTATCTGGATGCCTCGCAAGCGCCTTGGAGTAGCCACTACCGCATGGAGAGCTACCTCACAGCGGAATTGCTGCCGCTGCTCACAAACACCTTGCCCCTGGACGTCGAGCGTATCGGCATCTTTGGCCATTCCATGGGCGGACACGGCGCCTTGACGCTGGCACTTCGGCACCCTGCCCTTTTCAAGTCGGTGTCTGCCTTTGCGCCGATTTGTGCACCCAGCCAGTGCCCATGGGGCCGCAAGGCCTTCGCCGGCTACCTGGGTGCCGACGAATCCCGCTGGCTTGCGCACGATGCCACGGCGCTGATGAACGGCAGGGCCAGCGCGCCCTTCCCCGGCGGCATCCTGATTGACCAGGGTCTGGCCGATCCGTTTCTGGCAGAGCAACTGCACCCGCACTTGTTTGAAGCAGTCTGTGCGTCAGCGGGCCAGCCGCTGACGCTGCGTCGGCATGCGGGCTACGACCACAGTTACTACTTCATTGCGACCTTTATGGCGGACCACATCGGACACCACGCGCGCCTGCTTGAGGCCTGAGCCGCAGCAGTTCAGGCCTGCAGGGAGCGGGCAGGCGTAACAGACTCACTTTCCGGTAGCACTCGCAGGAGCAGTCAAAATCAATGAAGCGTCGTGTGCATCTTGCGCTGCCAGCTCCCAGGGCGGCCGAGCAGCGATCCGTTCGAGCAGGAAGTGTACAAATGCGGAGGTTTTGGCGGGTACCGGTCGGTCACGTCGATAACTCAGATACATTGCCCGGCTTTCGCGTGGCATTGCTTCCGGCAACAGCTCCCGCAGGCGCCGTTCGCGGATATCGGCGGCAACCAGAAATTCGGGCAATTTCGCAATGCCGAGTCCTGCCTTGACGGTCTCATAGACGGCACTCCCGAAGCCGCCGAAGTTGCCGGCAACCCGTACCGGTTGCACGCTTTGATCAAACTCGAAAAGCCATTCCTCACTCGTCAGTCCGTTCCCGCTCACGATGAGGCAGTTGTGCTGCTGTAAGTCGGAAGGACACATCGGCGCGCCACAGGTCTGGAGGTAGGAAGGAGCGGCGCACACGATCCATCGATTTGATGAAAGATAGTGACTATGAAAGCCCGTCAGCGGCGCGACCGCCGAACGGATGACAACATCGTCCTCAAATTCGCCGCCCACCGGGGAGCGGTCGCCAACGATCAATGAAATCCGCACGTTCGGGTACCCAATGTCCCCACCATTGCCGAACAGGGCTATACCGGTTATGACATCGTGGGCTGGTATTCAATGTCGGCGCCAGCCGGGACTCCGGCCGCGATCGTGCAAAGAATTAACACGGAAATGCGCGCACTCGTCACGGACCCGGCATTCTCGAAAAAACTCATGGAACTCGGGCTGGTCACGCAGCCGATGAGCACCACCGAACTCGTCGCCTTCTTCAAATCCGAGGAAGCCAAGGCGGCGCAACTGATTCGTCAGTCCGGAGCGGTGATCGACTAAGGTATGTTTTTAGCCGAGCGAGAGGGCCATGGCGACCTCTTAAGCCTGCCATAAGTTGCTGCAAATATAATTGCTGGCTATATGCCTCTGCATTCGCTCCTACCCATCGCCTCAACCGTTTTCCTGCAAGTTCCCAAGATTTCTGCTCATCGGGCGCCTGGCATGCGGCAGCTCTGGCTCGTTGTGTTGACAAGTTTCTGGATAGCCACCGTTTGCAACGTGGCATTGTGGCGCGAATTGACGCGGCTACCCGGCTTGAGCAGTGGCCAGGTCGTCACCCTCAGCGTCGCGCTGTCGCTGGTGATTGCGCTGGCGACCGCTGCCCTGCTGAGTGTGCTGGCCTGGCATTGGACACTCAAACCAGTCATCACAGTGTTCTTGGTGTCGGCGGCCTTTGGTGCCTATTTCATGATGGCCTACGGCGTGGTCATCGACCAGACCATGATGGTCAATACGCTGCAGACCGATATGCGTGAGACGCGCGATCTGCTGAACTGGAGCCTGGCGGCGACGGTGCTGGTGCTGGCCGTGTTACCGGGCTTTTTCCTGTGGCGGCAAAAAGTCAGGCGCACCGGCATCGCGCGGCAAGCGCTCTCCAATGCCCTGAGCTTGGTCGCTGCCAGCGCCCTGCTCGTGCTGGTGGTGATGATGTTTTTTCAAAGCATCGCCTCGGTGATGCGCAATCACACGCAGATGCGCTACCTGATCAACCCGCTCAATTCCTTTTACGCACTGGGCTCGGTGGCGGCCAAACCGTTTCAGCGCGATGAATCGAAAATATTGCCCCTGGGAGAAGATGCCAGGCTGGGCGCCAGCTACACGACCCAGACCAAGCCGCCTCTGCTGCTGCTGGTGCTGGGCGAAACCGGGCGCAGCGGCAACTTTTCCGTCAATGGCTATAAGCGCCCCACCACGCCCCAATTGGCCCAGGAAAACATTGCCAGCCAGCGCAACGCCTGGTCGTGCGGCACCAGCACGGCGGCTTCGGTTCCCTGCATGTTTTCCAATTTTGGACGAGCGGCCTATGACTCGCGGTCGGCCAACTACGAAGGCTTGATGGACGTGTTGCAGCGCTCGGGCCTTGCCGTGCTCTGGCTAGACAACCAGTCGGGCTGCAAGGGAGTCTGCGAACGGGTTCCCAACGTGGACACCTCTCAGTTGAAGGTGCCTGGCCTGTGCGAGGGCGGCGAATGTTTTGATGAAGTGATGCTGCAAGGCCTCGACGAGCGCATTGCCGCACTGCCGGCCGAACGCAGAGCCGAAGGCGTCGTGCTGGTGATGCACCAGATGGGCAGCCACGGACCGGCGTATTACAAGCGTTCGCCGACCGCGTTCAAGAAGTTTTTACCGGAATGCACCAGCAATTCCCTGCAAAGCTGCGAGCGTGATGCGCTAGTCAACGCCTACGACAACAGCATTGTCTACACCGACCACGTGTTGGCCTCTGCCATTGGCTGGCTCAAGACGCAGCAGGCGCGCAGCGCGCCCGCCATGCTCTACCTGGCCGACCATGGCGAGTCGCTGGGCGAAAATAATCTCTACCTGCATGGCATGCCCTACAGCATTGCCCCCGACGTGCAAAAGCAGGTGCCGTGGATCACCTGGCTGTCGCCAGAATTTGAGCAGCGCAGCAAAATCACCACCGCCTGCCTGAAGCAGCAAGTCGATGCACCGGTGAGCCACGACAACTATTTCCACTCGGTGCTGGGTCTAATGAACGTGCAAACCAGCGTTTACAAACCCGCGCTCGACATCTACGCCCACTGCGCAAAATCATCGGTAAGCAAGGCGTGAAGCACGCTTCGGGCCAGACAGACTAAGGCCCCTATCGCTATTAATTAAGTAGCATTGGCCAGTGCCATACATTGCTTGAGGAAATCAAAAAGCGGCAGCGCTCATTGCGGAACGAAACCCGCCTTCTGAACGCCGCCTGACGGCGCCCACCGGGATTCAACGCCCCAATGCAGCAGCCCGCCCGCCAGCAGCGACAGCAGGAAGGCGGCCAGCAATCCCAAGGCGTTTGCAAGGACCTGTGTGGGCCAGAAATGGCTGACGACCGCATTCACCAGCAGGCACACCGGAAAGTGAATAAGAAAAACAGAATACGAAATTTTTCCGAGTTGCGTCAGCCACCGCTGCTGCAGCGAGCGCCTCAACCAAGCGCTCTGCTGAAGGCCCACCAGTCCGAACGCGACCATCAGCGCAACCACCAGCCGTCCCCTGAAATCAAGTGCCAGGGCCGCCCCACCCAGCAAGGCGATGGCCAGCAGCCACTGGCCGCGCCTGAGCGTATTCAATACCCAAAAAGCCAACATGCCCAAGGCGTAGGAGCCAAAGAAATACAGCCCCGTCATGTCCAGGCCTGCTTGGCGGTTGAAGAAAAGCAAGGATGATGCGGCAAGTAGCAGCACCAGCCCGACACCCAGGAAACCGGGATGCGCAGGGATTCCCGGCCAGCGAGTTTGAAGCTGCCGCGCCACGCCAAAAATCAGCACGCTCATCGCGAACAGCTGCAAATCGATCGCCACATACCAAACGCCTGCGGAAAGCGCTTCCTGGCCCAGTACATCCTGCAGCAGCAGCACATGGGCCAGAAGCTGCACAATGGTCGGAGCAGCGGGTACGGACGGATGATCAAACCACGGGCGCACCAGCGCGGCCACCAGCACACTCACAGCCAGCGCCACCAGGTAGGGCTGAACCAAGCGGCGATAACGGCGAAGGATCAGGCGGCCCGGTTGCCCAAAGGCCGCCACGCCTTCTGGCGCCAGCGAACTGGCCGCCAGAAAGCCAGCCACGACCAGAAACACCTGCACGGCCATGCGGCCATAGTCATACAGCCAGTTCGTCAGACCAGGTACAAAGGGATAAACAACGTCCGACATCGGGCCATAAAAAGCCAGGTGGTGCCAGACGATCATGACGCAGGCGATGCCCTTGAATGCATCAATGCCGGGCAAGCGCTTGTCTGGCAGACTCATGATTAAAGAGCCAGCCGTTGGCGCGCTTCCTGGTATTCGCGCTTGAGCTGGGCCACAAGGGCGGAGGTGCTCTGCACTTTGGTGACCGCACCTATGCCCTGGCCGCAGCCCCAAATGTCTTTCCAGGCCTTGGACTTGTCGCCCCCAAAGTTCATCTTGCTCGGGTCGCTCTCGGGCAGATGATCGGGGTCCATGCCGGCGGCGCGGATCGACCGGGCCAGGTAGTTGCCATGCACGCCGGTAAACAGGTTGCTGTAGACGATGTCGTCGGAATTGCCATCGACGATCGCCTGCTTGTAGGCCTCTGAAGCTTGGGCTTCTTCGGTGGCGATGAAAGCCGAGCCAATGTAGGCAAAGTCAGCCCCCATGGCTTGCGCGGCCAGCACGCCGCCGCCGGTCGAGATGGCACCCGACAGCGCCACGGGGCCGTCAAACCACTGGCGAATTTCCTGAATCAGGGCAAACGGGCTTTTCACGCCCGCATGGCCACCGGCACCGGCAGCCACTGCCACCAGGCCGTCAGCACCTTTTTCGATGGCCTTGTGAGCAAACTTGTTGTTGATGATGTCGTGCAGCACCACGCCGCCGTAGCTGTGGGCCGCGGCATTGATGTCTTCGCGGGCGCCCAGGCTGGTGATGCAGATCGGCACCTTGAACTTCACGCACATCGCCATGTCGCGCTCCAGCCGGTCGTTGGATTTGTGCACGATCTGGTTGATGGCAAACGGCGCGGCGGGCTGCTCGGGATGGGCCAGATTCCAGGCCGCCAGCGTCTCGGTGATCTCGGCCAGCCAGTCTTCCAGCATCGCTGCGGGCCGCGCGTTGAGCGCAGGCATGGCCCCCACCACACCGGCCTTGCATTGCTCGATCACGAGTTTCGGGTTGCTGATGATGAACAGCGGTGCGCCAATGACGGGGAAAGGAAGGTTGTTCAGTGCACCGGGTAGTCTGGACATGATCGCTCCATCATCGTCAATAAATTTACAAAAAATCTCTCTGATGCCCGTTTAGCGAGCGCCAGATGCTATCTATTTGATAGCGATTAAGACTGAGAATCTGAAAAGCCTAGAAGGCCTCCAGCGCCAGTGCGGTGACGCAGTCGGCGCCTTCCACGATGCTGTCGCGCATGCCGGGGGCCTTGGTCAACAGATGGTCGGCGTAAAAGCGGGCCGTGGTGATTTTCGCTTTCATAAAACCGACATCCACGCCCATGACTGATTTCTCCAGTTGCTCCTGGGCCACCAGCAGCGAGCGCGCCATTTGCCAGCCTGCCACCAGATTGCCCGCCAGCATGAGGTAAGGCACGCTGCCGGAAAAGACCGCATTCGGGCTGGCCTTGGTGTTGGCGGCAACAAACTCGACCACATCAACGAACGCCAGTCGCGCGGCCTTCAAACGCTTGGCCACCGCCAGCGCGTCAGCGCTGCCCTGGTCGAGCAACTGGCTTTCAGTGGCTTCAATCTGCCCGGCAATGTCTTTGGCCGTCTGGCCGCCATCGCGCGCGGTTTTACGGCCAACCAGGTCGTTGGACTGGATGGCCGTGGTGCCTTCGTAGATGGTGAGGATTCTCGCGTCGCGGTAGTACTGCGCCGCGCCGGTTTCCTCGATAAAGCCCATGCCGCCATGGACTTGCACGCCCAGCGAGGTGACTTCCTGGCTCATCTCGGTGCTGTAGCCCTTGATCAGCGGCACCATGAATTCGTAGAAAGCCTGGTTCTGTTTGCGCACTTCCGCATCGGGGTGATGATGGGCGGCATCGTAGGCAGCTGCAGCCACGGACGCCATGGCCCTGCAGCCCTCGGTGTAGGCGCGCATGGTCATCAACATGCGCTTGACGTCCGGGTGATGAATGATGGCCACGCTGGCCTTGATGGAACCATCGACCGGGCGGCTCTGCACACGGTCTTTGGCAAAGGTCACGGCTTTTTGGTAAGCGCGCTCGGCAATCGCGATCCCCTGCACGCCGACGGCGTAACGCGCCGCATTCATCATGATGAACATGTACTCCAAACCACGGTTTTCCTCGCCGACGACGTAGCCGACCGCGCCGCCGTGGTCACCGAATTGCAGCACGGCCGTGGGCGAGGCCTTGATGCCCAGCTTGTGCTCGATGCTGACGCAATGCACATCGTTGCGCGTGCCCAGCGAACCGTCGCCGTTGACCATGAATTTGGGAACGACAAACAGGCTGATGCCCTTGACGCCTTCGGGCGCACCGCTGACTCGCGCGAGCACCAGGTGAACGATGTTCTCGGCCATATCGTGCTCACCATAAGTGATGAAAATCTTGGTGCCAAAAACC